>NZ_PDYO01000006.1:0-193037 GCF_002743065.1 Sporosarcina sp. P16b
TGCTACAACAAGCGAAAGCGTTCCAAGAGGGGCAAGAGCCGTTAGTATTGGAAAATCAATCATTAAAAACACTGTATAGTGAAGGGCTTTATGATGACAAAGAGAAAAAGTGGCAGGAAGCATTTCCACTAAAAGAACAATTTGAAAAGAAACAGGCAGTAGAAAATCAATGAATAAGAAACGATACGAAGGATACACATCGTTTAACTATCTAAAAGCAAACAAAGACTATAAACATTATGAGCTGGCAACAGATCTAAATCGTGTTCCCGCTTATTCTCTTCATCTCACAGCAGATGAAGAGAATAAGTTAAATGAAGTTTTAACGGAGAATTTCATTGTATCGCTTAGGGATCACGGATTTATTGTTCCTGAAAAACGAGAAGATATTTTGCCTTATTGCGGAGAATTACATACATTCTTTCATTATGAGGGAATTGCTAAATCGGGAATCGATATCATTTTTGAAAACTTTATGGATGGAATTTCAACTATTACATCGAAGAATGGTTTGAAGTGGGACGATGTTATTTATCTACTAGGTATGAGATATGCAGACATTCAACGTCAAAATACAGTCACCATTGCACGATCCTACGACGATTTAACGAAAGCTAAGCAATTGAAACAAACTGCACTTCTACCATCTTTAGAGACAGCAAGCATCTTGGAAAACGAGCTGGATCGTGTAGATATTCTTTACGGCTTTGGTATTCGATGTATGGGCATCACGTATAACGAAGCAAACACTCTTGGTTCGGGGCTAATCGAGCGTCGAGATGGTGGTTTAACTAATTTTGGGCGTCGTGTTGTTGAAAGAATGAATACATTAGGTATGATAATCGATATTTCTCATTGCGGAGATCAAACAAGTTTAGATGTTATTGAGGAAAGTCGTGATCCTGTTCTTATGACACATGCAGGGGCACGTGCTTTATGGAATACACCTAGGATGAAACCAAATCATGTGTTGAAAGCTTGCGCAGAAAAAGGTGGGATCATTGGAGTCTGTGCTGCACCCAATACGACTTTAACGAAGAGTTCCCTCAAACACTCTATACACTCAGTGATGCAGCATTTTGAGTATCTTGTAGATTTAGTCGGAATTGATCATGTCGGTTTCGGTCCAGATACATTTTTTGGAGATCATGTAGCCTTGCAGCATGCGTTTGATGATATGTTGGGCATTTCAGCTTCACATAGCGGGGAGGAATTTAAAGAATCCTCGTATGTTGAAGGATTGGAAAATCCATCGGAAGCAATGAAGAATATGATAGGTTGGATGATAAAAAAGAATTATTCAATTGAAGATATTGTTAAAGTTTCTGGTCTGAATGCAATGGCGGTTATGAAGAACATTCTGGCTTGATCCAACATAAGTACAATTCAAAAGTTAATTACCAGTATATAAAGGTATATTGAATGTAATGAAGATAGGAGTTAGTATAACTGTGCAAAAAAATACGGTAAGCCAAGTAGCCATTATAACAGGGGCCGGTCAGGGATTAGGTCTCGCTATTGCTGAGAAATTTCTCTTGGAAGGGAAACGTGTTGTTTTTGTAGATGTAAATGAACAGTTGTTAAACGAAGTGAAGACTTCAGAGCTAGTAAGTCAATATGACTTTTCCAAAACAATGTTTATAGCTATGGACGTATCGAATGTGAATGCGATTAAAGAGAGTGTGAAGACCATAGTGGAGCATTGGGGAAGAATTGATATCTTGGTAAATAACGCTGGTGTTCGAAAAGAGACGTCTGTTGAAGATATTACGGAAGAAGAATGGAATTTAATTTTATCCGTTAATCTTGGAGGAACGTTTTTCTACTCTCAGGCAGTACTAGATACGATGAAACGACAAAAGAGTGGACGTATAATTAACATTTCATCTTTTGGGGGACAAGCGGGACCGCTTTCATCAGGAGCACATTATTGCGCTTCAAAAGCAGGTCAAATTGTGCTTACAAAGTCCTTTGCCAGATCACTGGCTGGTCTAGGAATTACGGTTAATGCAGTTGCACCGGCAGCTATTCAGACACCGGAAATGGATACTATTGAGCCAGGTAAATTGAAGAACATGAAAGAAAGTATACCGGTACAAAGATTTGGTGAAGCAGAGGAAGTTGCCAGTATGGTTTCATATCTTGCTTCAGATGCCGCTGGTTATATTACAGGTTCCACGTTCGATATTAACGGCGGATTATACATGAGATAAATACTTATACACTAAGAGGAGCTGGAAAAATTGAAGAAAATTGTACATGGTGCACCACAAATACCGAATCCATTAAGAGTCTTTATTACTTTTGAATCGACAGGATGGTTTGATACTACACAAGAGCAAAAAGAGAATGAATTATTGCCTAAGTTGAAATCTATTATAAAAGAATGGGAAAGTAATGGATCAGAACTATTGGGAACGTTCGATCGCGATATTTTAACGGCGGGACATGCAGGTCCAACTAATTGGCATGCATGTTTCCTATATAATATACCCGACTTGCAAACGGTAACAAATATGACGCATTCATTCCGTGACGCAGGGATAGATCGATACTTCCGACTAGAGGCTTCAATTGGAAGACCATTTTTCTTGGTAGAAAATTAATAAGTCTAAATTAATAAGTGTTGGAAAGTGAATTAAAGTTTCTAATATTTTTAAAAGGGGAGTGGAAGAATGAGAAGGTTGCTTATTTCAATGTCGTTAGTTTTATTGGTCATGATCATGTCAGCATGTGGCGAAAATGAAGGAAAAGCAAGCGCGGGAAAAAATAATGATGTTATTAAGCTTAGTTATGCTTTTTTTGCACCGCCTAATACATTCCCTGCTATTCAAATGGAAGAGTGGAAAAAACGTCTTGAGGAAAGAACAGATGGGAAAGTACAAGTCGATTTATTTACCGGTGGAACCTTACTAGAAGCCAATAATATGTATGACGGAGTAGAGAATGGCACTGCAGATATAGGTTTAACTTCTACATCATATGAACCTGGTAGATTTCCACTTTTGTCAATATCAGATATGCCATCAGGTTATAAAAACGCAACGGTTGCAAGTAAAGTCACTGCCGATTTAGTAAATAATTATCCACCAGAGGCACTTGATAACTTTAAGATCATCACTACATTTGCTACTGAACCCGCATATATACAAAGTAAAAAGCCTATAAAGTCTTTAAGTGATTTAAAAGGAAAGCAGTTACGTATAGCTGGTGCTCTTGCACCAATTATGTCGGAACTTGGGGCTGCTCCTGTTGGAATGTCGCAGGCGGAAGTGCCTGAGGCTTTGCAAACAGGAATTGTTGAAGGCTACGTATCTTCCAGGGAGGTACTTAAAGATTCCAAGCTGGCGGAGATAGTTGGATATGTTACAGATTATCCATTGGCATTAAATACATTTATCGCTGTCATGAATAAAGATAAATGGGATTCGCTTCCCGAGGACGTTCAAGCAGTAATTGAAGAATTGAATAAAGAGATGACTGAATTTACTGGTCACTACTTGGATAGTCACGTTAAAGAATCCGTGGAATGGAGTATAGATTCTGAAGGACTTGAAGTTGTTGAATTACCAGAAGGAGAAATGAAGAAGTGGGATAAAAAGCTTGGCGATATGCAAAAAGAAGTTGTTAAAGAAGTACAAAATGGGGGTCTTCCAGCAGAGGAATACTTGAGCGAGATGGAAGAGTTAATCGAGAAATATAATAACGCTGATTGAATTATTTCTTTAGATACGGAGGTTCACGAATGAGAAACGAGCAAATAGTAGATTTCGATATTGAAAGCGCTTCATTTATAGAAGACAAACATGAAGAAAAAGTAGTATCTACATCAAATCTATTTTTTAAGACTACTGACTATTTAAACCGATTTCTAGCTGTGATTGCTGGCGTGGCTCTAATGTTGATGATGTTATTGATTGTATTTAATTCTATCAAGCGTATGTACTCTGATCCAATTGCAGGAACAGTGGAGATAGTAAGTTGGCTTGGAGCAATTACAGGAATTTTTGCTTTAGGTTATACACAATTAAATAAAGGACATGTCTATATTGATATGCTAGTGGATAAGTTTCCCTCTATGCTACAAAGAATAATTCATACGGTTGTGAATGTTTTGAGCGCTTCTTTTTTCCTAGTAGCAGCTTGGCAACTTCTACTGTTCGGTTTAAATCTGGGAAGCAATGGTGTTGTATCGCAAACAATACAATTTTCATTTTATCCAATTGTTATCTTAAGTTCGATTGGATTTATAGGGCTAGTTTTGGCTATTGTGAAAGAAACAATCTTGATATGGAAGGTGGCATCCTAAAATGGATATGAATCTATTAGCAGTATTTGGAATCCTAACATTGTTCTTATTCATGTTTTTACGGATGCCAATTAGTTTTACAATGTTTATTGTCGGTTTTATGGGTTTAATAGTCGCTGTTTCACCTAAAGCAGCCTTTAATGTTTTGAGCGCTGATTTATGGAATCAATTTTCTAGCTACTCACTAAGTGTTATTCCACTTTATATTTTAATGGGGGAAATTGTTTTTAGAACAGGGATTACAGAGAAAATGTTTGAGTCAGCGTATAAATGGGTTGGACATTTTCGAGGTGGTATGGCAAGTACAACTATTTTAGCCAGTGCGGGGTTCGCTTCTATCTGCGGATCTAATTCAGCAACTGCCGCAACAATGGGAACGATGGCCCTCCCGGAACTTGATAAATATAAATATGATAAGGCTCTTAGTACGGGAAGTATTGCAACAGGCGGAACACTTGGTATTATTATCCCTCCAAGTACAGTACTAATCGTTCTTGCCTTGCAAATGGAGGTATCAGTTAAAGATCTATTTGTAGCGAGTATAATTCCTGGTATTTTTTTAACTGCGCTCTTGGTTGCAACAGTTGTCTACTTATGTGTAAAATCGCCAACACTTGGACCAGCAGGTGAAAAATCTAGCATGAAGGAAAGACTTTTATCTTTGGTAGGTGTTATTCCTGTTGCGGTGCTATTTGTCTTCGTTATCGGTGGTTTGTTTTTCGGTTTTTTCACACCGACTGAATCCGGTGCCTTTGGTGCCTTTGGTGCAATTGTTATTTCCTTAGTTATGGGAAAGATGACAAAAGGAAACTTTCTAGAAGCGATGGCTGGTACTCTCCGTTCATCTGCAATGGTATTAATGCTTGTGGTGGGAGCGATGGTGTTCGGACGATTTTTAACAGTTACAAGACTCCCATATGCGGTAGCTGAATGGGTGACTAATCTTCCAGTTGCACCAGTCTTTGTGCTTATTGCTATTTTGATTGTTTATGTCATTGGCGGCTCCATAATGGATGCTCTAGGATTTTTAATTATCTCCATCCCAATCTTTTACCCAACCGTAATAGCTCTTGGTTATGATCCTATCTGGTTTGCAGTTCTTCTTTGTGTCGTGACAAGTATGGGAGCCATTACACCACCAGTGGGTGTAAATGTCTTTGTTGTACAGGGCTTGACTAAGGATACTCCAATCACAACTGTATTTAGGGGGGCATCGTACTTCCTAGTTGCGTATGTCGCATTTATAGCATTACTAATTACGTTCCCACAAATTATATTAATCTTAATATAGTAGGGCACTTTTATAAACCTAGACTCGTTCAAGTGTTCCGTGAGTTGATTTAGTAAACATGCATGAAACGAAATCTTTTAAGTTAGCTTGTCAAACTACTCGCTAATTAGTTGAAAGGAGGATTTTCAAGTGAATCTAACCGATTACTTAATTACTATAATTGGGATAGAAAAATCAGAGATTTTATCGGGTGAACCTGCATTTATCTTTTCGCTAGAAAATGTTGGGGAGGATAATGATGAGTGAAATTCTATTCGAAACTATTGATTCAGTAGGTTCGTTAATTCAAAAGAAAAAAATCTCTCCAGTAGAATTAACTAAACTATCGCTTGCCCGTATCAAGAAGTATGATCCTACATTGAAAGCTTTCATAACAGTTATGGAAGATGAAGCGATTAATCAAGCAAAAGTACTCGAATCAGAGCTGCAAAATGGTAAAATCCGTGGACCGTTGCATGGTATACCTATTGCGGTAAAGGATATATTGCAAACAGCAGGAGCCCGGACGACAGGTGGATCAAAAATCTTTCAAAATTGGATACCCGATGAAGATGCTACTGCCGTTCAGAGGATGAAGGAAGCAGGGGCTATTATTATAGGGAAAGCAAACCTTCATGAATTTGCTATGGGGGCAACAACCGAAAACCCCCACTATGGAAGTGCGAAAAATCCGTGGGACATAACAAAAATACCTGGTGGTTCAAGTGGCGGTTCTGCTGTCGCAACGGCTACGGGAATGGCTTTTGGTTCTATTGGGACAGATACCGCAGGTTCCGTCCGGTTACCTGCAGCAATGTGTGGAACCGTCGGATTTAAACCTACGTATGGGCTGGTAAGCAGACATGGAGGCTTTCCGTTTAGTTGGTCACTTGACCATGTTGGACCGATGACGAGGACGGTAAAGGATGCTGCCATTATGGTAGAAGCCATGAAGGGCTATGATCCAAAAGATGATTCTTCAGTTAAGAAGAATCATGCAATTTATTTCAACGAATCATTACAGAGTTTAAAGGGGATTACATTAGGTTTCTATGAACCCTATATGTATTCCGGTATTGATACAGACGTGAAGCGTGTAATTGAACAAGCATTCGATCAATTAAAGTTTCTTGGAGCTGAAATCGTTCCAATTGATTTACCTGGAATTAATGAGGCACTTGATGGTTTGAAAACGATTGCTCAATCTGAAGTAGTATCTTTCCATGATCCTTTGTTAAAAAAACACGGTGATTTATACGGAGATGATTTGAAATTCCGATTCCAATTCGGCCGGGACATTTCAGCGACGGATTATATAAATGCTCAACGTACTCGAAGACAATTCGTACAGAATACAATGAGACAGATGAGCGGTATTGATGCACTAATTGGACCGACAAACGTCCAACCACCATTTGAGATCGGTACAATGGTTCCTGAACAAGCAATAAGCAATATGTTTACACTTGGTAAAACTCCACTCGCAAATATCCTCGGGTTTCCAGCACTTTCTGTTGCATGTGGATTCACGAAGACGAAGCTTCCAGTAGGGCTTCAGATAATTGGAAGACCATTTTCCGATAAAAAGATACTTGAGATTGGTGACTGCTACGAACAATCACAGCAGTGGTTTCAAGCATTGAAACTGAATAGGAACTACATGATGGTAAGTAAAAGTTAGGGAAAAAGGGGGGAGATTATGAATATTATAAAGATGAAATCGTTTTTGATCCTCGTGCTAGCTACCTGAGATGCTTATGGGAAGGAATTGAATAATGGTAGCCCAATTATGTTTTCAAATGCATTTTTTACACCTTACAGTAAATTTCCAGCAGTTAAAATGAAAAGCGGAGTACCTTATAAATGGAAATTCCTACATGTGGAATTATCGATTATACTGCAGTCTCCTAAATATCATATATATTTAGGAGGCTATTTTTTATTTCAGAGCAGAGGTAATTTCATCTGATTAGTAATCAATTATTAAGAGAAAAGATCTAGATAAATGTAGCATATTTATACTGATAGAATCGATAGAAAAAAGGGGGAAGATGCTTGTGCTGTTAAGAATAAATAAGCTTTTCGATTCTATCATAAACTGTATGGCTATTCTAGGTAGGGTCGTAATCATCATTATTAGTTTATTGATCATCGTTGATATTGTTTCATTAAAATTTTTTAGCAATCAATTTTCATGGATTTTAGAGGTTTCAGAATACCTTCTAGTATTTTTAACTTTTCTAGGGGTTGCTTGGTTATTGAGAGAAGATGGGCATATTAAGCTAGATTTATTATTAAATAGACTAAGTGAAAAAAATAGAACGCGTATGGAGATAGTGAATTCGTGCATAGGTGCCATCATCTCTTTGATTATTACCGTATATGGATTTTTGGCAACATGGAACTTATATATGAGGGATATAAAAACAGAGACTATCTTAGAAATCCCACGTTCTATGCTAATAGTCATCATACCAGTTAGCTTTTTATTTGTTTTCGTACAATTCATCCGAAACATCCTATCTGCGATCAATAAACTTAAATTAAGTAGCAAGAAAAGCTAGGAGGTAATTTGATGGAATGGTGGGGCGTTTTAGCACTAGTATTTGGAAGTATGTTTATTTTATTTATGATAGGATTACCAATTGCATTCTCATTTTTAACAATAAATATTGTAGGTGTCATCGTTTTATGGAACGGAGAAGCGGGACTTAACCAACTCATCTTAAATATATTTTCCTCTGTATCAAAGTTTTCATTATTACCTATCCCAATGTTTATCTTAATGGGTGAGATTATGTTTCGAACGGGCTTAGGTTTTAAAGTTTTTGATGCAGTTGGAAAATGGTTTGGGAATTTACCAGGTCGGCTAAGTATTGTTGCTGTTGGAAGTGGAACTTTATTTTCAGTTCTAAGTGGTTCGAGTGTAGCAAGTACTGCATTATTAGGATCATTATTAGTTCCGGATATGCAGAAAAAGGGTTATAGTCCTGCAATGACTGTTGGACCAATACTTGGTAGTGCCGGCCTTGCTACTATGATTCCACCTACCGCGTTAGGTATATTGCTTGCTTCGCTTGCATCGATACCTGTCGGACATTTCCTATTTGCAATTGTCGTACCGGGTTTATTATTGGCAGTAATATTTGTCCTATATATTATTATTAGATGTTATTTTCAGCCAGAGCTAGCTCCTGCCTATGATGTAGAGAAGGTGCCTTTATCTGAAAAGCTAATTGGAACGGTTAAATATATTTTGCCACTTGGATTTATTGTGTTCCTTTTATTGGGTGTTATTATACTTGGAATTGCAACACCTACACAAAGTGCGGTTTTAGGGGCGTTAGGAACCATTGTCCTGTCTTATTTTTATGGTGGTCTGACCTGGGCGAAGTTCTGGGACTCCCTTACCGGTACTTTAAGATCCAGTGTTATGATTTTTATGATTATTATAGGATCCACTACATTTGGTCAAATTTTAAGTTACACAGGTGTAACGCAAGGTCTGGTACAGCTCGTTGGAAACTTGGAATTTCCACCACTTATTGTTTTGGTAATAATTCAGATCGTTCTACTGATCCTCGGGTGTTTTATGGAACCTTTATCAATAATGATGATGACACTTCCGATACTTATGCCGATTGCAGGAACAATGGGGTTCGATCCTTTGTGGTTTGGGGCAATTATGCTTCTTAATATGCAAGTCGCAACAATTACACCACCTTTTGGTATGGATCTCTTTGCAATGAAAGCAGTGATTCCAAAAGACTCTATATCGATGAAAGAGATTTATAGCGCAGTCGTTCCTTTTATTTTGTTGAATTTAGCAATAATGGCGCTAATGATTATATTCCCATCATTAACTTTATGGTTACCAAGCTTTGTTAAGTAATAATTTAGAGAAATTATAATTTAGGAGGAAGACCATGATAAAAAATCTAAAAATATATCAGACGATCATACTTGTTCTTCTAGTCAGCCTTTTAACGGCTTGTTCAAGTGGCAATGGAGAAAAGGAAGGTAGTGATTCAAAGAGTGTTACATTAAATGCTGTTAGTTTTTTACCAAAAGATCATCCTTTAACTGCAACACTTTATGATTGGATTTACTCGGTAGAAGATGCAACGGATGGCAGAGTGAAGGTAAATTGGCGTGGTGGCGCCGATGTAATACCTATTGGCGAGCAATTTGAAGCAATGAATTCTGGTGTTATGGATATTAACTTTACGTATATTGGACAATACCAATCACTTGCACCGGAAACGCTGAGCATAGCTTTATCGCAACTAACACCATCGGAAGAAAGAGAAAATGGATTTTACGATTTAATGGTAGATCAACATGAAAAAATGAACGTTATGTACTTAGGTCGATGGTTAACAGGTTCGCCAAGACTATGGTTAAATGAGCCAATTGATAGCGTAGATGATTTAAAAAAACTGCCTATCCGATCAGCACCAAACTATACACGTTTCTTTGAAAAATTAGGAATTGCTTCTGCAATGATTGATCCTTCAGAAGTTTATACTTCCTTACAAACAGGTGTTGTTAAGGGGTTTGTATATGGTGGGTTTAATGGGCCTAGAAAGGATGGTTGGACTGATTCATCTAAATATATTTTGGACCATCCTTTTTGGACGCAAAACTGTACGATACTCATGAATAATGATAGATGGAATGAAATTTCAACCGAAGATCGCGATGCAATTATTGCGGCAACAGCTGACTATGAGAAAGAAATGGTCGACTACTATACAGAACTTGATAAAGAAGAAATTGTAGAATTAGAAAAGATCGGTGTTGAACTTTTCAAATTGCCTAAAGCTGAGGAAGAAAAGTTTTTGAATTTAGCCTATGATACTGAGTGGGAGTACTTGGAAAAGGAAGTACCTGAGTTAGTAGAAGAACTAAGAGCACTAACAATGAAAGAGAAATAAGTTCTTAATTAGTTACGTGAAAGAGTATAAAGGCTTGAGCGAATTGTATAAGCGCGATAATTAATTCTACCCAATCAATAAAAACTTGATTGGGTAGAATTAATTAATGGTAAAAGATACATTTTTAACGTTTCACATTTGTTTGCGAGGTGGATTTTTAATGAGCAAAAACACTTTATGGACGAAAAATTTTATATTTATATCTGCAGTAAACTTCTTTTTTATTGTGACGTACTTTGCTTTGCTTGTTACCTTACCAACTGTCGCAATCACGCATTTTGGCTCAACAAGTGCCGTAGCAGGCTTGTTTACAACCGTTTATATCGGCGCTGCGATTATTATTAGACCTTTTATGGGGCCGTGGATTGAGTCATTTGGCAAACGATTTATGTTGATTGTATCGCTCGTTCTTTTTACAACTGCTTCATTTCTTTATAGCTTTTTTGATTCTATTGTCTTGCTACTTCTCATACGTTTCATTCATGGTTTTGGATTTGGTATGGCTACTACTATTACAGTAGTGATCATAGCTGAAATTGTACCTGAATCTCGAAAAGGTGAAGGAATGGGTTACTTTATTTTATCAACAAATCTGGGAATGGTGATTGGTCCATTTATTGGACTTACTATCTTGGATGGATTTGGTTTATACATCTTGTTTTGGGCGTGTGCTTTTTTTTCTCTAATTTCTTTTTTGTTTGGTTTAATGGCTCATCTGCCAGAAGAAAATCTTGTGAAACGTTCTCCTGGTGAAAAAAGAGCACCTTTATTTGAAAAGTCTGCTTTACGTATTTCGTTTACAGGAGCATTTTTTGGTACTGCGTATGCGTCTGTTTTGTCTTTCATGGCGGTTTTTGCTGTTGAAAAGGGGCTGGGAGCGGAATCTAGTTACTTTTTTATAGTGTATGTAATTATACTTCTATTGACACGCCCGCTAACCAGTAAATGGTATGATCAGTATGGAGCCAATACAATTATTTTTCCTGCGATAGTTTCATTTGCCATAGGGATGTTCCTTCTAGGTATGACAACTAACGCATTACTTTTTTTCATTGCTGCTGTATTTATGGGGGGAGGATGGGGTACGCTTTTCCCAAGTTTTCAAACAGTCGTCCTGCAAAATTCGGAACCTAAGCGTCGTCCTGTGGCATTGGCTACTTTCCTATCGATTTTTGATATAGGTATTAGTGGAGGGGCGCTGTTAGCAGGTGTGTTAGTAAGCGTTATTAGTTTTAGTTCATTGTACATATTTTATTCAATTTATATTGTTGCAGGACTGCTGGTTTATTATTGGGCCCAAAAGAAAGAATCTTATATTTAGGTAAGTATAAATGTGTTTTACCGTTGCCTTTTTATCACTACACATATTATTTGTCACTACATATGCTAAATTGGAATCTCCAAAAAACTGGTGACAAACTTATTAATCAAGGCTATCGCTGAATGTTGTTAGAATACATTCAACGATAGTTTTTTTATGTTGAAAACTTCATAAAAAGTGCCAAGTACCCACGCATTAATGTGCATGTACTTGGCTTTTAAATACAGTACTGATTAAAATTTAGAATCGTTTGTAATGATTTAATTTTTCTTCATCAATGATCATTCCAAAGCCGGGGCCACCTGGAATAACAACGTCAAAGTTATTGTATTCGATATTATTTGCTGTAATTGTATCTTTGAACAACAAAGGACCGAAGAGTTCTGTGCCGAATTCCATATGAGGGATAGTTGAATATACATGAAGTCCTATAGCTGTTCCTAATGAAGATTCAATCATTGTCCCCCCATACAACCCTAGTCCTGCTGCTTCTGCAATGCCAGCTACAGTCTTTGTTGCTTGTAGTCCGCCAGCTTTACATATTTTAAGAGCAATACTGTTTCCTGACCGGTGTTTAGCTATCTGGAATATTTCATGAATCGAATTCGCACCTTCATCTGCCATAATTGGTACAGAGAAACGTTCAGTCAAACGACTCATGCCTTCAAAGTTCCATTTCGGCAGTGGTTGTTCGATCATTGAAACACCACCATCTTGGAGACGGGCAATCGCATAGTTAGCAGTTGTTTCATCCCAAGCTTGATTAACGTCTACAGTTAATCTAGCAACGTCACCTACTTCTTTCTTAATCTTCAGCACGTGTTCCACATTCTCCATAGCGTCTCCAACACCAATCTTCAACTTGAAAATACGATGTTTCTTTTGTTGAAGTAGTTCCTTTGCTTCTTCGATATCCTTACCCGTATCTCCACTTGCCAAAGTCCATGCCACTGGAAGTGAGTCATGTATTTTTCCTCCCAAAAGATCATAAGCGGGAATGTTTCTCTGCTTTGCTGCTAAGTCGATTAGTGCTCCTTCGATTAAGGCGCGGGCAAAGTAGTTCCCTGAAACAGTTTTCGAGATTTCGTACATAAGCAAATTAAATTGTTGTGGATTTTTCCCGATTAGATGTGGCGTTATATACGTTTCACAATTTACTTTGATAGCCTCAGGAGTTGCTTCACCATAAGAAGCACCTCCTATTGTTGCAACTTCCGACCAACCTGTAAGACCTTCCGTATCGTTGATTTGAGCGACGACAATAGTTTGTTTTGTTATAGTATGCATGGATAGTTTATGTGGCCTAATAGTCGGTAATTCTACAATGTGGATATAAATGGAATGTACGTTCATAATATGACTTCCTTTCAGTAGTAGTTATTGAAACAAAAGCGAGAATAAGAAATAGACGAATAGAATAATTAAAATAAGGGTTAATACAGTGAGTTATACATTTTTTCATAACTTTCCCAAATTCTACATAGGTTCCCACCTCTCATAGCGATAGGGGTAATGAATGAGAACGGCAATTTAGTATCTGTATTGTAGGACCTCATGGAAATGAAAGCTGATGCTAACATATTTCTAGGAAAACAAAAAACGGCATTAATCTGCTGAGAGTAAATCTCCAGATTAATGCCGTCATAATCTAGTAGATGAAGATAGGAGTATCTCCAACTAGATAAAGGCAAGTTTGCATTTCTTTACCGACTCTTAAAGAGGGAAAGATAAAGAGGGAGCAAATAAAATCTATGCATATGTTAGTTTTAAAAATTATCAGAAATATAGAGTAATAATAACAAATGAAATTTTGCATGTCAAGCTCCATTATGAATTTAATTCTTCATGTGTTAAATGGCGTAACGAATTTTTGTATACTTAAAAGTAAGAATATGGTAAATGTGAATTGCACTTTACAGAGTTATTTGAATGTTGACAACAAAAATACATACTGATAAGATTAATGTACAATTTAAAATACCTATTGATGAGGTGTCTTTTCTGTTGGATACTATATTAGTGACTGCGTATTCAAAGGCTCCACAAGGTTCAGCGATGTATGAACGGTTTAAGCATGCAGGATTAGTCATGGAGATCGACAAAGAGACCCATAGAATTGTGGATGTAGAGTTTACTTTTATAACTAGCTTGGCATCAAGTTATTTCTCTAAACTATTGGTTGGTTCTAATTTCCACGATGAGTTAGATGAGATAATTGAGAGAATTAAAAAGAACTTTATTGCACCATCGCAACAATCAGTTATTGTAGCTTTAAAAAATGCTCATCAACGTTATTGTGATGAGATTGAAAAATAGTCTGCCTGTTCACTGACAGAAGGTACCCAATACCTTTATACCTCAGTTAATAACGGCATTAACCAAAAGGCAAAATTTTGCCTTCTGGTTGATGTCGTTTTTTATTTTATTAAATATAAATTATAAAAGAAAGTGTGGAATTTACTATGCAATTTTATAATGCGCCTAATTTGGAGTTCTTATGTAATATGACATTGGACGTTGAAGTTGATTTTCCTGTTTTAAAGAAAACCTATAATGGTTCAGGAAGACGAATTATTGGAGTAACCGGCGGTAAGCTAACGGGACCAAAATTCGAAGCGAAAGTATTGCCAGGAGGTTCGGACTGGATAACTGTCAGGGAAGACGGAACAATTATTCAAGATGTGAAGATCGTCCTTGAAACAGATGATCACGAAACGATTTTAATGATTTATCGTGGAATCCGTACGGGTCCTAAGGAGATTCTTGAAAAATTGAACAGAGGTGAAAAGGTGCCCGCTGATCAGTATTACTTCAGACATGCTCCAATTTTCGAGACGGATTCTCCAAAGTATGACTGGATGAATAAACATATATTCGTCGCTACGGGTGAACGTTTACCAAGTGGTGTTCAATACTCAATATTTACAGTGAAATGAAAATGGAGGGATAGACATGGATCAGTTGATTGGTCTAAAGGATGGGGGAAGTCTGAGTTATAACCTGTATTCCGAAGAAAACAGCGACAAGGGAACGATTATTTTCATACACGGATTGACTGGAAATAAATTTCAATTAACAAAGTATATAAATGAGTACAAAAACGATTATCAAATCATAGCTGTGGATCTAAGGGGCCGCGGAGATAGTTCCGTCCAGTTAGCTGACTCCTCTATAGAAACGCATGCGAAGGATATTATCGAGATGATCGATTCATTGCAGCTGAAGCAAGTCAGTTTGTTCGGCTATTCCATGGGAGCATATATTTCACAAAGAGTAGCGGGAGAACATTCATCTGTCCAGCGTGTGATTTTATTAGATGGTGGTGGCCATGTAGACGTAGAGGGGAAGAAGATGGTTTATCCTTCGTTAGGACGAATGGAAAATGTCTTTCCAAGCTGTGAGCATTATATTGAGGCAACGGCAAATGTTTATAAAAACTTGAAAGTAATAGTAGATTCGTTAGTTATTCAGGCAATCGAATACGAGTGCAAACAGAAAGAGGATGGGTACGGGAATCTGTCGAACTCGGAGCTGATTAAACAAGACTTCGATAGTTTCTATTTGTACGACGTGGAGAAGGTAGCGGAAAAAAATGAAAGGCCGACGTTGCTCATTACAGGAGAAGGTAATCTGTCTGACCGTCCACTGTTTACCAGATCAAATTATACAACTTTATTGAAAGAGACCAATATACAAGTGATACAAACAAACAAAAATCATTATGAGCTAGCTTTTAATTTACAATCAGAATTATTATGCAATATCAATAAATTTTTAAAGGGAGAGTTTTCCAATGAGAGATAAAGTAATTACAGCAAAAGAAGCAGCGGACAAATTCTCAAGTGGAATGACTGTGATGGTCGGAGGGTTTGGATTAATCGGAAGTCCATTAACGGTTCTAAAAGCACTAGAAGAAAAAGAAGTGGCAGATTTAACTGTCATCAGTAACAATGTAGGAGAAGAGGGCGTTGGCTTGGGCATTATTTTACAACAAGGTAAAATAGGTACAGCAATCGGCTCTTACTTTACGAGTAATAGAGAAGCAGTCCGAATGTATAATGAGAACAAATTACGGCTTCAACTTCTTCCACAAGGTACATTGTCAGAAGCCATTCGAGCAGGCGGAGCTGGCATTCCCGCTTTTTATACAAGTACAAGCGCAGGCACTAAACTAGCTGAAGGCAAAGAGAAAAAAGTATTTGATGGTAAGACGTATGTTCTTCAGAAGTCTCTAAAAGCAGATATAGCTATCATTAAAGCGCATAAAGCAGATGAAATGGGGAATCTGACATATTATAAGACTGCCCGAAACTTTAACCCTTTAATGGCAACTGCTGCTAATACAGTAATTGTAGAAGTTGATGAAATCGTGCCTGCTGGAAGTCTTGATCCTGAAGCTGTTATTACACCACATTTATTTATAGACTACATTGTGCAGAGTAAAGCTACTTTGCTTGAAGGGAGAAGAGTAGAGTATGAATTATAAGCAAATTATCGCTCAAAAAGTAGCTTCCCACATACCACAGTACTCCATTATTAATTTAGGAATCGGAATTCCAACATTAGTACCTGATTATCTAGGAGATAGCGAATGTTATTTCCATACGGAAAATGGTATGCTGGGAGTTTCCGAATTGAAAGAAGGGCATCTGGATCCGCAACTTGTAAACGCAGGAAAGCTACCGGTAGGTGAAGCAATTGGTGCTTCATATTTCCATAGTGCCGATTCATTTGCTATGATTCGTGGCGGCCACATCGATATAGCTATCTTGGGAGCATTGCAAGTTGACTCCAAAGGAAGAATTGCGAATTGGGCTATTCCTGGTAAAGATATTGTTGGTGTTGGAGGAGCAATGGATTTACTTGAAGGTGCAAAAACTATTATTGTTACAATGCTCCATACATCAAAAGATGGCGACAAAAAGCTATTGGATGAGTGTAGTTTTCCTATCACCTCAGAACGAACAGCGGATGTAATTATTACCGAACGGGCTACGTTCAAGTGGTCAAAGAGTAGATATGAACTGATAGAGGTGACTGATGGCTTTACATTAGAAGACATTAAAGAGTCTACAGCACTACACTATATGGTGTCAGATCAACTAGTAAAGGAAAGTGCGCAATGAGCAGAGTAGCGATTATTGATGCAGTTCGAACACCAATCGGTAGATATGCAGGAGCACTCAGTACAGTTCGTGCGGACGATTTAGGTGCGATGGTTATCAAAGCCTTACTGAAACGTAATCCAGCTGTTGATCCTAAGAAAATTGATGATGTTATTTTCGGGAATGCAAACGGTGCAGGTGAAGAGAATCGAAATGTAGCAAGAATGTCAGCACTTTTAGCTGGTTTACCAATTGAGGTCAGTGGGACAACATTGAATCGTCTATGCGGATCGGGACTTGATGCGGTAAACTTTGGAGCACGTGCAATTCTTGCGGGTGAACAAGATGTAATTATTGCTGGTGGGACAGAGAGTATGTCACGAGCACCTTATGTAATGGCAAAACCGGAGCGTGCATTTCCAAGGGGAGATATGAAACTTCAGGACACAACGATTGGATGGCGCTTTGTAAATTCGAAAATGGAAGAGCTTTATGGAGTGGACACTATGCCGCAAACTGCGGAAAATGTTGCGAGTGATTATAATATCTCAAGAGATAGACAAGACGAGTTTGCTTTTCAATCTCAGATGAAAACGAAAGTAGCGCAAGAGAAGGGTGTTTTCAAAGACGAGATCATCCCTGTAACTTTTAAAACGCGCAAAGGTGAGGAAATCACGGTTGATACAGATGAACATCCGCGTGCCGATTCTACGATGAATGCGTTAGAAAAACTTCGACCACTATTCTCTAATGGAACGATAACTGCTGGGAATGCTTCAGGCGTTAACGACGGCGCGGCGGCAGTGTTATTAATGAGAGAAGATAAAGCAAAAGAACTGGGTTTGGATATATTGGGTTATTATAAAATGTCTGCTACAGCCGGAGTGGAACCAAGAGTTATGGGGATTGGCCCTATTGCTTCAACGAAGAAGTTATTGAAGAAGGCAAATATAGATGTGAAAGATTTGGATTTAATTGAGCTAAACGAAGCTTTTGCCTCTCAATCTTTGGCTTGTATTGATAATCTGCATCTACCTATTGAAAAGGTTAATGTTAACGGTGGTGCTATAGCGTTGGGCCATCCTTTAGGTGCGAGCGGTACCCGAATATTGGCAACACTCATACATGAAATGAAACGTCGAAATAGTAAATTAGGTTTAGCAACGATGTGTATTGGCGTGGGACAGGGTATCTCTACCTTAGTTGAGCGAGACTAATAAATAAATTTGATAATGCCGATTATTTGGCGTTGATAAAATAATCGATCTAGCCGGTGTGAAGTCTATATTTAATTGGACTCATGCTGGCTATTTTTGTATGGTTTATTGATTACGGGTATAGTATTTGTACGGGATATGTCAGGGTTATTTGTTTATATTTCCTTATAAATGGAATGTAATAATTCTGAGAATATTGATGTATCAAGCATTGCGGCTGTCACTTAAATCACTATAGAAAGTGGATTGCAAAACAAGTTTTTTGGCGCATGGGCTGTTAAGAAGGTGAAGGGAGATAATTTGATGAAAGCTAATCACTTGATATTACAGAATTTGATTGATATCAATCCTCGTACGGGGATCATTAAACTTCATGATAAAAGAATGGGATTAATTTCGGTAGAAGCACTTAGTATTTTACGTAATGATTTAATTAATACGCTTGGCAAAGAACGTACCAAAGGATTTTTAATGCGATATGGCTGGGCTTGTGGCAAGCGGGCTGCTGAATCCATAAAAATGAGATATGACTGGGAGTCCCTGGAGGAACTAATAATCTCAGGAACGGTCATGCATACATTAGAAGGCATTGTAACTGTGGATCCCGACATATTGGAAATTAATGATGATCATTTATATCTTACGGGTTATTGGAAAAACTCTTTTGAATCTGAGAATCATTTATCTGAAAATGAATTTGGAAATGAGCCTATTTGTTGGACGTTAATCGGTTATGCAAGCGGTTACTTAACAAGTGCCTTTGGTAAGGAAGTAATCGTGTACGAGAAAACATGCCGTGGTAAGGGAGATGCCGAGTGCTACTTTGTCGCTGAAACTGTAGCACATTGTGATGAAGCGCATTTATTGGACTTACGTTACTATCAAAGCGAGTCAATGCAGTCCGTATTAGACGATATGTATGCTGAAATCGAACGGCTAAATGAAAATATCATCGAATCAGAGAAGATTCAAAATCAGTTAACCGAACTATTCTTGGAGGATAAAGATATTAATGATATAATCCATACGCTCGGTACTACTCTTGGTCGTAGCATCGTTATTGATCATTACAATGAAGTATATTCGTCATATTTCGAATGTGAAGAAGAACGAGTGGCGTATAAGAAATTGAAGGCAAGCGGTGTCATTACAAATCAGCAAAATGGTTTATTTTACGAATCATTTTTAATTAAAGGCAATAAGGTGCTGCTCGGTAATCTAATGGTATTTGGAAAACAAAAATTAAATCAAAGAGAACAAATAATTATTAAACGTGCTTTAGTGGTTTTTACAATTCAAATGTATCACCAACGTAAGTTAACTGAATCACTTTGGAGTAAAAGAGAAGACTTTTTGATGAATTGATTGATAATAAAATTATCCCAAAAGTTTAAATATAATTAATATGGAAATTGCTTATGCTGAATTGTGGTGTATCAGTGTAAGCATTTTTTTGTCGTAAAATGAAATAATCATCAATAGAACTCCAATCGATACGAACGTGGAAAATGGTATCCATCTGTTATGTGAAGATTCAACAAAAAAGAAAAGGTTTATGGATTTTGCATAAGTCCGTCTGAGCCACTTATCGGTTGATAAGGGAGTGGGCGATATGACTATTAACTTGAATAATGATTGGCCGGAAAGTTTCAACTCCGAAATTGATCTTGGTGTAGGTGGAGTAATATTCTTGCTTAGAAACTAAATATATACAAGTAAACTCCTCAGCAGCTATTCTTCTGCTGGGGGGCATTTTGTCATTCTCCTCCTGAATACTACTATTTGCGTATATAAAATTCTCCTGTTCATTGTATATTTAATATAGCTGTAATATTTCGTGAAAGGCTATATTAAATTATTTGTTAAATAGCATAATATGATGTTATTTCTCGATATAGATGAGAGTGTCTACTACACTATAAATGGGTAATTAACTTTGGTAGAATAGGAGGTTTGAATAGTGAAAGATCAAACAAGATATCTTCGTCTAGCGAATATAACAAAGCTAATAAATACAAAGCTAGAGTTAAGAGAAGTACTGAATCACGTCGTTACTGCTATATCAGAAGAGATTGTTCAATGTGACTCGGTCGGAATTTATTTGCCACAACAAGACGGATCATTCAGGGGGTTCGTAGGAAAACCCGAAGTGATCAATGGCATGACGCTCGATATGCATATAATTGATACTGACTTCGATTTACTGGCGAAAGAAGTAATTGAAACACAAAGAACGATATATATACCGGATACATCTAAAGACCATCGACCTGATCCAAGGGCAGTCGAAGGATTTAAGATAAAATCTCTATTGGTTTTGCCCATTACCGGCGAAATGGAGTTATTTGGACTAGTTTTCTTGTTCGACTATGGAATACCGATGAACTTGACGGAAATCGAGATTCAAACAGTTCAGTCCTATGTCAATATGGCTGCTGTTGCTATTCAAAATGCCAAACTGCTAACGAATAAAGAAGAACTTATTCAGGAAAAGCAATTATTGTTAGATATAACTCGTGATTTATCACTGTGTTCTACGATGCAGGAAGCACTGGATATATGTTTTCTATATATAGAAAGAGTGCTTGGAAACAATAATATAGGTGTACATTTAATCGATCCATCGGTGCAAATGAAGATTAAGCCTGCAACCATTAATCGTAATAGTGATTGGTCTGCAGAAGCGTGGGTGAAATCTCATGTCGAGATAAAGTTTGACGATGAAAATGATAAGGTGTTCCGAGAAGTCATTGCATCTAGAAAAGCAGAACTTATTCCCGATGTCTTTGCAGACGATCGAGTGAACCATAAAGTATGTCGATACTTTGGTATTCAATCGATGTTTATTCTTCCTATCGTTTCCATGGGGAAGGTATTAGGTTTAATAGTCATTGCAGACCTTCAACAAAAAAGTCCGAATTACGCCAAGGCCAGTCAGCAACTGACGCAATCTATTATCGATACAACGGCTTCCACTTTATTGAACTTATTGAATATGGAAAAGCAAGAGTTGATCATAGAACAGCGGACCGCAGAGATAACGGAGAAGAATAACGAACTTGAAACGGCGATGAAAGAATTAAAGCGGATTAGCCGAGAGAAAGAACTGATTCTCCATTCGGCAGGTGAAGGGATATTCGGGCTGGATTTACATGGCGTCATTACTTTTTGTAATCCAGCCGCAGCCATGATGCTAGGGTATAAGATTAAGAACGAGCTAATAGGTAAACCTGTCAGTATTATTTACAATGAAAACAATACGAACAAAGATGAAGTTATATTTTTTAGGCAAGATCAATCTAGCTTCCCTGTAGAATATGTTAGATCATCCATCAAAGAAGGAAATAGGATCGTTGGGGATGTCGTTACATTTAAAGATATCTCTGAAAGAAAGAAGATGGAGAAAGAAATCAGATACCATGCGTATTATGATAGCTTGACCAATTTACCCAACCGGGTGCTTTTAAAAGATCGCATGGAACAGGGGTTGAGTTTTGCTCATACTCTTAAAGAAAAAGCAGCTGTACTGTTCATGGACTTGGATCGTTTCAAATCAGTCAATGATTTATTAGGGCATAGCTATGGTGATATTTTATTGACACATGTAGCAAGACGTATATGTGCATGCCTTCCCAAAGGCGCTACAGCTTCTCGTCAAGGCGGGGACGAATTTATTATTTACTTGCCTTGTATTGACTCCGAAGCAGAAGTGATAGAGGTGGCGGAAAAGATTGTTGATCAATTTAACAAGCCTTTCAATCTAAAAGGACATGAAATGCATATCCATAGCAGTATAGGGATCAGTTTATATCCGCAAGATGGGCAGACGGCGGAATTATTAATAAAAAATGCCGATATCGCGATGTATCAGTCTAAAACTGTATCTGGCAGCAGTTATCAATTTTATCATTTGGCGATGGATATCAGGACGTTTGAAAATGTAAAGTTTGAAAATGCCTTATATAAAGCGCTTGATCATGGTGAGTTGGAACTTTATTTTCAACCTCAAATTGATTATAGTACACGTACTATCATTGGAACAGAGGCGTTATTGAGATGGAATCATTCAACAGAAGGATTGATCTCGCCGGATAGGTTTATTGCGCTGGCGGAGGAGACGGGACTAATCGTTCCTATCGGAGAGTGGGTGATCAGAAGTGCGTGTAAACAAATCAAGAAGTGGCAAGAAAAAGGATATCCACCGATTGTAGTATCCGTAAATTTATCGGCCCGTCAGTTTGAACAAAATAATTTATTCCAAACAGTTAAAGGTATATTAGATGAAGTAGGGGTATCACCGGAACTTTTATGTCTTGAAATTACGGAGAACCAAATCATTAAGAATACAGAACTGACTATCCAGACAATGAAAGAATTACAGGCAATCGGCATCAAAATGTCCATTGACGACTTTGGTACAGGCTATTCTTCTTTAGGTTATTTAAAAAACTTGCCAATCAATGCATTGAAAATAGATAAATCCTTTATTCAAGAATTGAAAAGTAATGACGACAATTCAGCCATCGCGAATACAATTATTACATTGGCAAAAAACCTGGGCCTGGATGTAGTTGCTGAAGGTGTCGAAACGCTGGAACAAGCCGAATTTTTAGCTTCGAAAGAATGTTACATTATGCAAGGTTATTACTTTAATGTGCCGCAGAAGGTTAATGAATTCGAAAGCACATATCTGGCTATTAAAGGAGAGTTTTTATGAAAGCTGTTCGAGCAGTATTGGATTATTTAAGAGCTAGTGGGGTAAAACACGTTTTTGGCATCCCGGCAGGTTCGGTCAATGCATTTTTTGATGAGTTGTATGAAATACCTGAACTGACACCGATTGTGACAAAACATGAAGGCGCGGCTTCCTATATGGCAGTTGCTTATGCTAAATACACGGCTACTATGAGTGTGTGTATTGGATGTAGCGGGCCTGGCGGTACCAATCTACTAACAGGTGCCGCAAACGCCATGCGAGAACATGTTCCTGTATTATTTTTGACGGGCGCAGTGCCTGTCGATACTGTCGGTTTAAATGCCTCTCAAGAACTGGATGCTGAACCACTCTTTAAATCAGTGACGAAATATAGTGTAACTGTAACGGATTCTAATGATTTACTTGGCGAAGTGGCAAAGGCCTGTGAAATAGCAATTTCCGGTGTACCGGGGCCGGTCCATATCGCCATGCCGATAGATATTCAGATCAATCCAATTGAGTCTCCCGAAATACCGGCACCACCAAAAAGAACGCCGATTGTTCCAGATCAAAACATCATACAGTCTGTTGCAACGGAGCTTGCCAGTAAACAGGATGGATATATTTTTGTAGGACAAGGTATCAGAAACTCAGTCGATCCGTTACTTAAGTTAGCAGAGATGCTCGGGTGGCCAATTATTACAACACCACAGGCAAAAGGCTATATTGCAGATGACAATCCACTTCACGCTGGCGTCTTCGGCTTTGCCGGTCATGACACGGCTTCTTCATTGATCAATGGGAGTGATGGTGAAGCTTTACTGGTCGTAGGCTCCAGTTTAGGCGAGACGGCTACGAATAATTGGAACATCAATCTCACTCAAGATCGGTACACTATTCAACTGGATTACGATTCATCCGTTTTTAATCGTAAATATGAAGTGGATGTTGCTGTTTTGGGAGACATAGATTTAAGCTTGACCGCGTTACTAGATAAATTAAAAACTTTGAACTTGCCGACAAAAGATCAAGCATTTACGAAGCAAGAAATAGGGAGAGCGGATAGTGAAGGGTACAATACGAAAAATGTATTGAGGCACCTGCAAAAATACACTCCCCGCAGTACTAGATATACCGTCGATATAGGTGAGTTCATGGCGTATATCATTCATGATATGAATGTGGTGGAGTCCGATACATTTGATATTAATGTACATTTTGGGGCGATGGGGAGCGGTATAGGTTCTGCAATTGGTTCGAAGCTTGCTGAGCCTGAACGTCCAGTAGTTTGCGTTACGGGTGACGGTTGTTTCTTCATGCATGGTATGGAGATCCTCACCGCAAAAGAACATAGGTTGCCTATTTTATTTGTTGTGATGAATAATGCACGCTTAGGAATGGTCTATCATGGACATTCGTTGCAATATAAGCGTTCCCATCCATCGTTTGAACAAGAACCGGTGAATATTGCAGCTATGGCTTCGGCTATGAACATACCGAGTAAACGAATTGAAACGATGGAGGATCTAACCCAAGAAGTAATAGATGAGCTGATGAACGTGAACGGGCCATCCATTCTCGAAATTTACTTGATTGATAATACAATACCGCCAATGGGGGATCGCGTGAAGTTTCTATCTTCCTTTGGAAAGTAAATAACCCGACGAAGTGGCTGTTTCAGTCTCTTCTCGGGCTTTTTGTATTCATCAGATAGATTTGTATAATACATGTGTAAGTTCTATAATCGCATCTATTGTTTTTCCTTTAAATGCATTAGAAACTGTAAGACCTGAAGGATTTGAATAATAATACGCATTTACTTGCGCGTTATAACTATATCCCAAACCAGCTAAAGATTGTTGTAATTCAGTCGGTATATTTTTCGATCCAGTACGGGCCGTAAAGTAGTCTGTGCAGTAGATTTTCACGTCTACATCCTTTGTTCCGGTATGAATAACAAATAAATCTTGATCATCTTTCACGAGCCACTGTCCTTTTGAATACAAAGAAATTCTAGTTTTCCCCAACCCGTCAATTCCAACTAAATTCATACCGAAATAGTGGTTAATCATAGTGCGGACTTCGTCACCTGTCACGTGATGATTGTGATGAGCCAAATATAAATCCAAAATGACTTGTGAAGGGAGACTGTTGCAAGTTTCCAAGTCCGTTAATGGAGGAATCTCAAAAGCACCGATTTTCTCTGTGGTCAACACAGGAACTCGTTCTAAGTGGAACTTGAAAGCTTGTGCAATTGCTTCGTAAATGACTAGACTAGTTACATTATCTTTATATTGATCAATATACATATCCATTACATCAATCTTGGCTAACTTGCTGATATAATCAATTAATTCTGTTTTCGAAATACATGTATCTAATTGATGCGAACTTTTCACTATATTCTGAACTTCATAGGAATACGTTAGCGGGTCCATATTCATGTGATGCCTCCTCATTGTAGAACCTCTGGATAATTATTAGATAATTATACAACAAAGAAATATGCATAGTACTAAATTGTTTGAAAAGGATCTACTTATAGACTTTATTTATTAAAGTGAATAATGGTTTTCCGCATAAGGCAACTCCATGTTTTTGCGTAAAGTAGTCCCTTCATAATCTGTTCTGAAAATCCCGCGCTTTTGAAGGATAGGGACAACTTTATCAACAAACGCTTCTAATTCGCTTGGCAAATTTGCAATGAGCATAAAACCATCCGCTCCATTCTGTTCGTACCAGGCTTCGATAAGATTAGCGACTTGCTCCGGTGTACCCAGAAAAGGCGTGCGCGGTGTGGCTTCTCGTAAAGCTACTTGACGCAAAGTTAAGTTTTGCTTACGTGCTTCAGACTTAAGGCGATCGGTATCGCTTCTAAAACTATTTTTGCCAATGCATCCTATCTCGGAAAAAGGCTCATCCAATGGATATTGTGAAAAATCATGATGTTCAAAAAGACGACCTAAAAAAGCAAGCGCTTGTTCAATCGTTACCAAATCGGCAAGTTCTTCGAATTTTCGCTCCGCTTCCTCTATCGTATCTCCAATAATCGGACTGATGCCTTGTAGAACCAACAAGTCATCGGGTTTACGTCCAAGAGCTTCTGTTTGCTCCTTTACATCTATGTAATAGCGCTGCGCTTCTTCTAAAGTAGGCATAATGGCGAAAGCTACATCTGCTTGTTGTGCGGAAAATGCAATACCCGATTTTGATGAACCAGCCTGAAATACTACTGGTTGTCCCTGCGGTGATCGGCCGATATTTAGAGGTCCTTGTACAGAAAAGAAATCACCTTCATGATTCAATGTATGTAATTTATTTGGATCGAAAAATTGTCCGGTCTGTTTATTGCGTATAAAGGCATCTTCTTCCCAAGAATTCCACAAGCCTTTCATGACGTTCACGAACTCGGCAGCCATCCGGTAACGTGTGGCATGATTTGGATGATCTTTCATTTCTTTAGCAAAATTTAATGCTGTCTTTTCCAATCCGGACGTCACCGCATTCCATCCTGCTCGTCCACCGCTCAACATATCTAGTGAAGCAAATTGTCGCGCTGCAGAAAAAGGCTCGCAATAGGTAGTCGATAATGTGCCGACTAATCCGATATTCGACGTCACCGCTGCCAATGCAGAAAGTATCGTGAGTGGTTCGAATCGATTCAGGTAATGTGGATTCGATTTTTCATTAATGTATAAAGCATCTGCGATGAAAACAAAATCAAATTTCCCGCGTTCTGACGTTAGGGCTTGTTGTTTATAAAATTCGAAGCTTACACTTGCATCTGATGGCATAGTAGGGTGCCGCCAGTCCGAAATTTTCTCGCCGACACCGTGGATCATCGTTCCTATTTTTAACTTCTTCCTCACATGCATCGTCCTCCCCCTAGTCATGTGAAGTGTTATATATGAATTATCTATTCATTTAAATTATCATGTGTATCATGACCGGTGTCAAGACACGGATTTATATATCCGTTCGTGATGCAATATGATCAGACGTTCAACCACTGAAGAAGGTGAAAGGTAAGCCTTTGACATGAATACCAGTTTTCATACTGCTTCTTTATACTGTTCGGAAACTTTCAGTTCATACGAAACGAAATATTAACTAATTCAATTCCATTGTCACATCATATTTTCTAATTTAATGTGAATACCGTAATTATTTAGAAAATGTCAATAAATGATTGACTTATTTGTTTGAAAGTAACATAATGATGTTTATATATAACAATTTATTGATTACGATGAACATTGTAGGGAGGAGGTCATTGGAGTGTCCCCGAAAGAACGAAGATCAAAAATAATGGAATCGCTTGTAACTGAAGGACGAGTGGATATCATTCAACTCTCGGAAGTATTGAATGTAACGCCTATGACCATACGAAGAGATTTCGATATACTGGAGAAGCAGAACAAGCTGATTCGCACACATGGCGGGGCTGTTTCGTCACAAGCACTAATTCATGAAAAGACTTTTGAATTAAAGTCAAATATTTCTGTCCAGGAAAAGAAGGTGATTGCAAAACGCGCAGTCTCTAATGTGACGGACGGAATGACAGTTCTCATCGATTCAGGGACTACGACGCTGGAAATCGCACGATTATTGAAAACATATGAACAGCTCACAGTCATTACGAATGATATAAAAATAGCAGCTGAACTTATGGGTAGCAAATTGGAAGTAATCATTCTTGGTGGGCGGTTACAGACAGATACGGGAACGCTGTATGGTTCATTAACAGAAAATATCTTGAAATCAATCCATGTAGATTTGTTCTTTTTGGGTGCGAATGCTATCCATAGTTCATTTGGTATTACGACACCCACAATCGATAAGTCATCCTTGAAAAGGACAATGATTAGGACAGCCACGGAAACGATACTTGTAGCAGATTCAACAAAGTTTAATCAGAAAGCATTCTCTAAAGTCTGTGATCTGGAGGACGTGTCCACGATTATTACAGATGGACAATTATCGGAAGAATTAATGGGGAAATATAACGAATTAGTAGAAATCATTATTGCAGGGTAGGTGAGTATATGAAGATTGGAATAATTGCAGATGATTTAACAGGGGCGAACGCTACAGGAGTCCGTCTTGCAAAAGTGGGATTTAAGAGCGCCACGATTATTTTGGGTGCAGATATCCCGAAATCGAATAAGTTCACTTCAATCTGTGTAGATACGGACAGTAGGTATGTAGATTCTGCTGTTGCGAAAGAGCGTGTTCAGAATACGTTCAAGCAACTTCAACTATGGGGCGCTGATGTAATCGCCAAGCGGATTGACAGTACGATTCGGGGCAATATTGGTTCTGAGATTGATGCATTGCTTACCAGTACAGGGGGAGAAAGCGTCGCAATTGTCGTCGCATCTTACCCTGACTCAGGACGTGTTACATCAGGCGGCTATCTTCTAGTGGAAGGCGTGCCAGTACAAGAAACAGATGTAGCAAAAGACCCGATGAACCCAATCACCAAGTCATTTGTGCCGGCAGTTATTGCGGAGCAGAGCCAACATGAAATCGGACATATTGGATTAGGGGATGTCTTACAAGGAAAAGCTAAAATCACGTCCTCTTTGTTGGCACAAATCAATGCTGGTAAGAAAATCATTGTAATTGATGCTGTTACAAATGAGGAGATTAGCAATATCGCCGAATCAATGGCACTGGTGGAAGAACGTACGTTATTTCCGGTGGATCCAGGTCCGCTTTCCGCGGCTTATGCGCGGGTATTGACTAGACGAAGTCTGTACAAGAACAGATATATTGTCACAGTAGGGAGTGTTACCAGTCTTACCGGCCGACAATTGCGCTATTTAATGGATAAAACAAATTCTTCACCCGTCTATGTGGATGCTTCGAAATTGGCGACGACAACAGGTAAATGGGATGTTGAAGTGAAGCGTGCGACAGACGAAGGAATGAAGAAGTTGAAAGAGGAGGAAGTTTTAATCGTAACGACACTATCTCCGACTTCAAAAATCCTGTCGCTAGGAGAGATTGCAAAAGCAGAAAATACCACTGAAGAATTGCTCGCGAAGCGGATTACTACGGGCCTTGCAAAAGTAACGCATTCAATCATACAAAATAGTGATATGAAAGTCGACGGTACATTTTCCAGTGGCGGCGATGTTACGGCAGCGTTATTTACGATTAGTGGGGCTGAAGCAATTCAACTTGATGAAGAAGTAATACCGCTCGCTGCTTATGGTAAATTCATCGGAGGTACGTTTGATGGCATCCCGGTTGTGACAAAAGGTGGCATGGTCGGTGAAAAGCAGTCGATCTACAAATGCCTTATTTATCTACAAACAAAAAATGATGAAGGACGTGTTTAATATGACAAACGAACGTAAAATTATAGCAATTCCAATGGGTGACGCAGCAGGAATCGGACCGGAAATTACCGTGAAGTCATTAGCAAAGCAAGAGATTTATGAAATGTGTAATCCACTCGTTGTTGGTGATGCAAACGTTATAAAAAAAGCGATCGGTGTAACAGAGACCGGTTTACACGTGAACATTATTTCTGATCCAAAGGATGGGAAGTATGAATTTGGGACAGTGGACGTGTTAGATATGAACAATATTGACATTAATTCATTGCAACCTGGAAAAGTCCAGGCGCAATGTGGACAAGCTGCTTTTGAATTCATCAAGAAATCAGTGGAGCTCGCTATGACAGATGAAGTAGCGGCAATCGCTACAACACCTATCAATAAAGAATCATTAAAAGCTGCAAATGTTCCGTATATTGGTCATACTGAAATGCTTGAAGATTTAGGCGGAGCACCTGATCCCTTAACAATGTTCCAAGTAAACGGAATGAGAATCTTCTTCTTGACGCGTCACGTTTCTTTAAAAGAAGCAATTTCTCAAATGACGAAAGAACGTGTTCGTGATTACTTGAGCCGTTGTGACAAAGCATTGCAGCGTCTAGGTGTGGAAGAGCGTAAGTTGGCAGTCGCCGGGTTAAATCCGCATAGTGGGGAAGGCGGTCTGTTCGGTATGGAAGAAGTAAATGAAATCGGACCGGGTATTGAAGCAGCTAAAGCGGATGGCATTGATGCATATGGTCCCGTCCCTGCAGATTCTGTATTCTTCCAGGCGTTAAATGGCAAATATGATGCGGTTCTTTCCCTTTATCATGACCAAGGGCATATTGCCGCAAAAATGACAGATTTTCACCGCACGATTTCTATCACGAATGGACTTCCGTTCTTACGTACCTCGGTTGACCACGGTACAGCATTCGATATTGCCTGGAAGAACATTGCGGCAAGTGTGAGCATGGAAGAATGTATTAAGCTGGCGGCTGAATATGCGCCAAAGTTTACAAGAGAATCTCTTTAATATAATCCGTTGAAAGAGGGGGACCCTCTTTCAACGACTTAATTTAATCAGAAATTAGGGGGGATACAGATGACACCAGAAATGCAAATGATTGTAGGACTCGTAATAGGTGTGACTGCACTAATTTTACTCGTTTTAAAAACGAAGATCCACGCATTTTTAGCTTTGATCATTGCGGCTTCATTAACGGGTTTAATCGGCGGGATGAATCCGATTGAGGTTTCTACTACTATATCTAAAGGTTTCGGGAACACGCTTGGCTCTATCGGTATTGTTGTTGGATTTGGGGTAATGATCGGTAGAATTCTAGAAGTGTCGGGAGCAGCAGAACGTCTGGCTTATAGTCTTATACGTTTTGTTGGCAAACGCAAAGAAGAATGGGCGATGGCGATAGCAGGATATATTGTCTCAATCCCTATATTCGTGGACTCGGCGTTTGTCATATTGAATCCTTTAGTGAAAGCGCTATCAAGAAAGACAGGGAAATCTGTCATCACCCTCGGTGTTGCACTTGCTATTGGCTTAGTCGCAACGCATCATGCGGTACCGCCAACACCAGGACCACTTGGCGTTGCAGGTATATTTGGTGTTGATATCGGCCTAATGATAGCGTGGGGATTGTTGTTCTCGATTCCAATTATCATTTCCGGTGTGTTATACGCGAAATGGGTCGGTAAACGAATTTATCAGATCCCGACAGAAGACGGTCTCGATTTCGAAAGGCCTGATGAGCCTATGGCCTATCAGGAGCTTGTGAGGTTGACTGATGAACGAAATAAGGAACTACCTTCTTTGTTCCGCTCGATAATACCGATTTTATTACCGATTATTCTTATATTTTTAAATACAACATTGGTTGCCATAGATTTGACAGGTGGATGGATCGATTATCTATTATTCTTAGGTCAGCCAATTATTGCGGTAGGTTTATCTTTAGTTTCAGCAATATATTTATTGGCAGGCCACTTAAAGAAAGAAGAAGCACTTGATCGTATGGAGGAAGGAATGGTTACAGCAGGTATTATCCTACTTGTAACTGGAGCTGGTGGTGCGCTTGGACAAGTACTTCGTGACAGTGGGGCAGGGGACTATATAGCACAGCAAGTAGCATTACTTCCTATGCCGGCAGTACTTGTACCATTCTTCATCGCTACACTTGTTCGTTTAATTCAAGGAAGCGGAACAGTTGCTATGATTACAGCAGCATCAATTTCTGCACCGATTGTTGTAAATTTGGATGTTAATATGGCTCTTGCAGCGCAAGCTGCTGCATTAGGTGCAATGATTTTCTCATACTTTAATGATAGTTTGTTTTGGGTTGTCAACCGTATGCTTGGAGTGAAGGAAGTAAAGGAGCAAGTCATGGTTTGGTCAGTTCCAACAACGATTGCATGGGCAGTGTCATTAGTGTGTATTTTGATTGCTAATGTGTTTGTTGGATGAGTAAATTTCTAAATAGCAAATTTTTTGTTAGATAGAATTTTTTGATTTTATGATAGTACCTGTGTGAAAAAAATGTGGATCTTTAAACTGCGATAAAAACTCCTTCATAGGTACATCTTGGATTTAGAGCGTTAACCTAAAGTTTCTGGGTTGACGCTTTTTTGATTAAAGATAATTAGTTTTATTGTGAATATAAGCTTGTTAATACATTAATATAAAAGTGATTTAATGAAACGCTGGCGGAACTATCCAAACTAGATGGCAGTGAATTACTACTGCAACTGTATTTCGAATGGACGTTTAGTTGCTACTTTTAAATAGTAGCGAACTTTTTTATTAAACGAAATAATCATCAATAGAACTCCATATACTGTACCGCTCAGACCTTAGACTGATGTACAGTTCAGTCATCTGATGGACTCAATTTTATCAAGTTTCGCTTATGATAGAGTAAAGGGGTGTGAATATGCGGAAAACACTGATAGTATTAGCAGGAGCAGTGCTGTTAGGCATAGTTAGCTTTTGGGTATATGACTGGTTGAAAACAGACAGGGTTTCTGGTGCTTTATCCATTGAAAAGGACCATGCGAAGTCACTGGATGTAGCGATACGTTTTGGTGCGGGTAAACTTCTAATTGAGGGCGGAGCCACGGGATGGGTGGATGGGGACATTGATACGAGTGTGAAAAAATGGTACCCGTCCGTTACGTATATGAATAAAAGAGATGTAGGATATGTGGAGATTCAGCAAAAAATGAAAGGTTTTTCAGCTTTGCGGAAGCAACGAAATGATTGGAATCTTCAACTGACAAATGAAATACCTGTGAATCTTGACGTTGAAATGGGTGTATCCGATTCAGAATTGAGATTGGCAGGAATTCCCCTTAATCATTTAGCAATTGACGCTGGCGTTGGTGATACCCTAATCAATTTAGATGGCGAATGGAAGGATGGTTTTGACGCGGATATCAACTTAGGAGTGGGCGATGCAAAAATTTATTTACCTAAAGGGACTGGAGTTAAAATATCCGTTTCAAAGGGTATTGGTAGCGTGGGAACGAAGGGCTTACTATCTAAGGGCAAAGACATCTATGTAAATGAAGCATACGATCATTCGGATACTACCATTCATTTGAAAGTTAATGTTGGTGTAGGGAGTGTAGATTTTTTACTTATGGAGTAGCGGGAAATTTACAGTTGCTCACTGAAAATGAAGCTGAATTCTGAGATGATACACAATCGAAGTAGATATGCATAAAGATATCTGCAGACACACCACGCTAAACCTGATCGCAGACATTACGTGATATAACTAATGAAGGATTGTTCTATAAAGATCGTATAAGGTAACAAAAATGCGTGAGGGCAATGTCATGATGGAATACAAGGCTACCACGCATTTTTTGTCTAAAGAATAAGATACGCGATGTAACTACCGGAATGGTCTCGTCTACAAGTATGCATTATAATTCAGTACATAACTACATGTATTATTTGAGGCTATCAACGCATGTATTGGACTGGAGGGGATCAAGGTGGAAACGCAGCCTGGCGCGAAGCCATATGTACTCACAATTGCAGGAGCCGTCTGTTGGGGATTGATCGGTTTATTCATAGCGCCACTGTATGCACGAGGATTCACAGCTTGGGATGTAGTAGCGATTCGAGGAATCCTCAGTTTTGTATTTTTATTTGCCATTATGATGCTATTTTTTCGTGATCAGTTACGGACACGAATAAAAGATCATTTAATTTTTGCGAGTGCAGGTATTTTCAGTCTTGCGCTATTTAACTACTTTTACTTCGAAGTGTTTTCACGATCCAGCTTGTCTCTTGCCGTGACGTTATTGTATACGGGACCGATATTCGTGATGGTTTTATCGCGGATCTTCTTTAAGGAACCGCTGACCACACGCAAAGTTTTAGCATTAGCATCAGCCATTGTAGGTTGTGCATTAGTGGTTAGACTATTGCCGCTCGGATCGGAAAGTATTCCTAGTAAGACACTGTTCATGGGGATTCTTTCGGGGTTTTGCTATGCATTGTATAGTGTTTTCACCAAGCCGATAACGAAAAGATATTCGGCATTGACGATTACTACGTATACATTCTTTTATATGGCCTTGTTCATGTCGATGACAAGTGATGTCTGGCGCAAAGTCGATACATTTCAGCATGTTGATGTGTGGATAGCTGCTTTACTACTAGCGCTAGTATCCACTGTGGCAGCGTATGTGTTGTATACATCTGGTTTGAAATATTTGGAAGCAGGGAAGGCATCGATTCTTGCGACGATTGAACCCATTGTTGCAGTTGTAGTTGGCGTATTGTTTCTCGGTGATCAATTGCTTCCGTTACAGTTAGTCGGCATCGCACTTGTGTTATATTCAGCCATCCTAATAGTAGGTAGGAAAGTGAAAAATGGTAAAACCTGTAAGAGAAACTAACCACGTTTGATGGCATAAGCAAACGGAAAATTTTTCTCTCACAAGTGCGTTTTATGATTTGAATTTACCTATTTCATCTGCAATCACAAATGCCAAATCATCATTCCCGAATAGTTGCAGCACATCCAGCATCGTTTCATTATCTATATGTAGCTCGTCGAATTCATCATTGCTTTCCACGACTTCCTTTAGCGCAGGATTTGCTTGTTGTTCTGGATATGCTCTCTGATAAAGTGCTTGCGGGTCCAGTTTATGATTCGCGCACCACTGGACAAACAAGCGGATCATCAAGTTTTCGTCGTCTTTATATTTTTGAATGACTTGTTCCTCGATACTTTTAAACTCCATAGTGCAGACCTCCCTAATTGTTTGGTTGTTTTAAGTATAAACGATAGGGAGACTATCTAGTAGTAAATGTGGTTGATATTGATTGGGATAGAAAAACGCTGCTCTATTCTGGCAGCGTTTTTTATTTATCAATATTATTTCTTTTGCTTCACAGCAGTTAACTCCGTATAAACTTTCCCATTTGTATCCGTGCTTTTGATAATTCCAATCCCTTTTGCAAGATATTCCCTGGAACCGTTCGGGTAACGAAGTATGACGACATTGCGGAAAGAACCGGCTTTAACTTTGATCGTCTTTGTCGTGCTTTCCACTAATACTTTATAGTTTTGTTCAAAGTGGTATTCGGTAAAGCTTGTACCTTGTCTTAAAGGAAGTACGGCATCAACAAAAATAAAGTCAGATTCTGCCACTCCCATTAAAAGTCTATTTTTGTCTTCATGATATACAAATTCTGCATAAGAGAAAGGCGATTTTTTATTCTTATTGAATAAGTAAGTAGTTTCTCCATCTCTTCTAGTAATAAAAGTTTCTTTAGTATTAACCATAAATGAAGGCTCGTAAGTGAGGGTCAGACCACCCGCTGGCGACAAACCACCGTTTACAGTAGTGGGTGCGGCGTTAGGATTCTTTTTAGACAATGCGGACGTATACACGAATCCCTTATCCTTGCCTGCTTGTACATGTGACCATCCATTGGATGAAGAAAAGACCGTTAACTTGGAATGGTTTTTGATAGTACCCATTCTTTCTGCATTTTGGGATGGCTTTGTGCGTAGTACGATGTCATTCTTTGCATGCACATACATAGTAGTCGTTTTCGCTGCTGCATTTGTCCCAGTGGGAAGAGCGATGGAAAAGCTGAGTACTGCTAACATAAATGCGAATATCAATTTTTTCATGTAAGTCACTCCTTATTTATAGTTACTTGTATGCATGATTACGAATAAATCGTAATAGGACCATACTATCAAATCATACTATTTCACTTGCTAGTTTAGCAAGCTAGTATGCAAGTTATTTATTTTGTGTTGCACGTAGTAGTTACCATTGTAAAGGCAGACGAATGATTTTGTATTCTTACAAAGTTTGCTACACTAGTAGTATCACCGCTAGTCAATGATACGACAGAACGCGTACATACAGTTTTGATGAAATAGCGGATACTATAATCGAGGAGGTTTTTGAAATGGCGGAAGATCGCTATCAGCGTGGTTTGGAAAAGTTAATGGAACTTACGTTATCGGGTGAAGATAACCCAGCAGGTGAGATGGAAATTGGAGAGAGCTTCAAAGATGTAGCACCGGATTTAACTAAATATGTTGTAGAATTTGCGTTTGGAGATATTTATTCGCGACCTGGATTGGATAATAAACAGAAGGTCCTGACGACGATTACGGCTCTTGTGGCACAAGGCAAGCCGCAAATTCAGATGCATATCAAAACAGGTCTTGATGTAGGCTTGACGCCGGACGAGATTATCGGTTGTATTATGCACCTAATACCGTACACAGGATTCCCGAGCGTGCTGAATGCTCTATCTGTCGCTCAAACAGTATTTGCTGAACGTGGAGTAGCGATTACGAAAACGGACGAGACCTGAGCCTATTTATTTCGAATGGTATATCGTAAAGTGGCTTCAACCGATGATTTTTAAAACGGTTGAAGCCACTTTTATTATCTTTGAAATGGACTAACTACTTCACTATAATAAACTCTTGTTGACCGATAACATACAGTACACTATATTACGTAAACGACTAGAGGAGAGATATCACATGTTTTCGAAAGAAGAAAAAGATGCAATTTACAAGGTGATTTATAATAGAAGAGATGTGCGAAGTTTTTTACCGACTCTTATTCCGGAAGAGGCGATACATAACATATTAAAAGCCGCTCACCAAGCACCTTCAGTCGGCTTCATGCAACCATGGAATTTTGTCATCGTTTCATCTGATGAGACAAAAGAAAAGTTGGCCTGGGCAGCTGATAAAGAAAGACGCGCGCTAGCGATTCATTATGAAGACGAGGCAGAAAAAGAGACAAAGTTCCTTGGCTTAAAAATACAAGGATTGAAAGAAGCACCCATCACTATTTGCGTAACATGTGATCCGACGCGTGGTGGTTCACATGTCTTAGGACGTAATTCCATGCCTGAAACAGACATGTTATCGACTGCTTGCGCCATACAGAATATGTGGCTAGCAGCATGTGCAGAAGGACTGGCAATGGGTTGGGTGAGTTTTTATAAAAAGAATGATGTACGCGATATTTTGAGCATCCCTCCTCATATTGAACCGATTGCTCTTCTATCTATTGGTTATACGGAGCATTATCCTACTGCGCCTATATTAGAAACAGCTAATTGGGAAAAACGACGAAGGCTAGATGATTTAATTTTTACAGATCAGTGGAATAATCGATAATTGTATAGTGGTTAGTGACTACAGCTGACGTGGCCATGACAAATAGGAGTAGTTTACTAATAATTTTTGGTGGTAGCTCAAAGAAGTGGAATTCATCGATGCATTTTTTGTATAATGGTAAGACTGGCATCTGTAGGGGATATGTATATATAACAAACCCATTTCTGTACACGCAGGTGAAAGTTATGAAGAGAGGATTTGAATGTAACAATGAGTACTAATTTTTGGCGTGATCTACCACGACCATTTTTCATACTAGCACCGATGGAGGATGTGACGGATGTGGTTTTTCGTCACGTAGTTAGCGAAGCCGCACGTCCGGATGTATTCTTTACGGAATTTACAAATACGGAAAGTTTTTGTCATCCAGAAGGAATTTTCAGCGTGCGCGGACGTTTGGCATTTACAGAAGACGAACAGCCAATCGTTGCACACATTTGGGGGGACAAGCCTGAACATTTCCGCGACATGAGTATTGGGATGGCGGAACTTGGTTTTAAGGGATTGGATATTAATATGGGATGCCCTGTGCCAAATGTAGCAACAAAAGGTAAGGGTAGTGGTCTAATCAACCATCCTGAAACAGCTGCGGCAATTATTCAAGCAGCAAAAGCTGGCGGATTACCTGTTAGTGTAAAGACTCGTCTTGGCTATACAGACATTGAGGAATGGCACACATGGCTTAGACATGTACTGGAGCAAGATATTGCGAACTTGTCGATTCATCTTCGTACTCGCAAAGAAATGAGTAATGGGAGCGCGCATTGGGAATTGATTCCGGAGATTAAGAAACTTCGTGATGAAATAGCGCCCGACACGTTGCTGACGATCAATGGAGATATTCTCGATCGTCAAATGGGTATGGAGCTTGTGAAAAAGTACGGCGTCGATGGGGTTATGATTGGACGTGGAATTTTTAATAATCCATTTGCATTTGAAAAAGTGAAGAGAGAGCATGATCATAAAGAATTGCTGGATCTTTTGCGCCTTCATTTAGATCTTTTTGATAAATACTCGACAGAACTTGAACCACGATTGTTTAAACCATTACGTCGATTCTTTAAGATTTATGTTAAAGGATTCCGTGGGGCAGCTGAACTTAGAAATGAATTAATGAATACAAATACGACAGATGAAGTGCGTGCATTACTGGATAACGTAGAACTTGATTAATGTATTTCAGAAAATCTATAGCTTAAATGATTTATTTATACATGTGAAAGCCTCCTTGCCATTCCAGAAATACTGGTATGAGTAAGGAGGCTTTTTATATAATGAAGTGATAGCGGAATTATATCTTGTTACTTAAATAAACCGAGCTTTTCAATGCGGCGAACTGCTTCTTGCAACCGGTCTTCACTTTCCAACAACCCGACACGAATATATCCTTCTCCGTATACACCAAATCCGTTCCCTGGCGATACCGCGACGTCTGCTTTATCCAGTAATAAGTCAGCGAAGGTTTCACTTGTAAAGCCTTCCGGGACAGGAAGCCAAGCAAAAAATGAGCCTGTAGGAGCTGTAACATCCCAACCAATGCGTTCACATTCCGTTAGCAATACCGTCAGACGCCCTTCATAGAGCGCCACTAGCTCTTCAACGCATTGTTGGGGACCCGTCAATGCTTCAATAGCTGCACGTTGAATTGCTGGGAAGATGCCAGTGAATAAATGGTCTTGCAATACATTTAATGCTTCTATTATTTCAGAGTTGCCGACTGCAAAACCGACTCGCCAGCCAGCCATATTATATATTTTGGAAAGAGATAGCATTTCAATGCCGACTTCCTTTGCTCCTTCAGTTTGTAAAAAACTAATCGGTTTCTTACCTTCAAAACCAATGCCACCATACGCAAAATCTTGTAAGACCGCAATCTGATGTTCTTTGGCAAATGCCACCGTTTTTTCATAAAACTCGGGTGTGGCTGTAACACCCGTTGGATTACTTGGATAGTTTAAGTACATGAGCTTGGCATCTTTTTTCTGATCATCCGTTAATTTATCGTAATCAGGGAGAAATCCATTCTCCTTACGTAGCGGCATCGTATCATATCGAATACCTGCTAAGCTGACGCCGGATAAGTAATCAGGATAACCCGGGTCTGGCAGCAATAATAATTCACCTTCATTCATAATAGCAAGAGGTAGTTCTACGACACCTATTTTTGTACCGCCAAGTACCGCAACTTCTGTTTCGGGATCAATCGTGACATTGTATTCACGCTGATAATATTCAGCGACTGCTTGTTTTAAAGCAAGTGTCCCCCGAAATGGAGAATAACCGTGTGTAGCTGGATCTTCAACTGCTTCTTGTAATGCTTTAATAATATGAGGAGGTGTTGGCTGATCAGGATTTCCACGTCCTAGGTTAATCACATCTCTGCCTTCATCCATAGCCTTTTCTATTTTATTTAATAATAATGTAAAGAAATGCGGAGGGAGTTGTTGTAATCGGTTGGATAATGCCATAGTCTATTCCTTCTTTCTTTGATAGGGTATGTGCGTTAAGTATACATAGATCATACTAGACTTTTCAATAGAAGGATGGTTATTCGATTCTAGAGAATTGCCAAAACTAGTTAATGGAATTTAAAACTGATAGAATAAGTCGGATATTCTGATGAATTGGCGTTATTCACCTTGACAGTTTTATTAATTCAGATTAGTATATGTTTTATGCATATAATTTAATAGCAATCTCTTATCAAGAGCGACGGAGGGAAATGGCCCGATGATGTCCAGCAACCCCTTGCATAATACAAGGAAGGTGCCAAATCCTACAGTATGGTTTTCCATCTGAGAGATAAGCTGAGAATATTTCAGTCCCTCTTTCATTTAGAAAAATGAAAGATTTTTTTATTTAGAAATAAACTATAACCAACTGTTGATGATTAGTATTTACTTGAATGTAGAAAGAAGTGAGAACATGATCCAATTTCAACATTTGTCTAAGGAATATCAGACAAAAGAAAAAGTGATAAAAGGTGTAGATGACGTATCACTAGACATCGAGACTGGAGAAATATTTGGCATTGTCGGTTATTCAGGGGCCGGAAAAAGTTCTCTTATACGTTGTTTGAATTTGTTGGAAAGGCCAACGAGCGGCACTATTTTAATAGATGGTGTAAACTTAACGAAACTTTCAGGAATCAAGCTTCGGCGGGCACGCTTGAAGATCGGAATGATTTTTCAACACTTTTATTTAATTAGTCAAAAGACCATTTTCGAAAATATCGCATTCGCTTTACAAGCAGCAAAAATGCCTTCAGATAAAATAGAGAGCCGTGTAATGGAACTTCTCGAAATGGTGGGGCTGTCTGACAAACGCAATGTATATCCTGCCCAGCTAAGCGGGGGACAGAAACAACGCGTTGGTATTGCGAGAGCACTAGCCAATAATCCATCCGTTTTGCTTTGTGATGAAGCGACATCCGCACTGGACCCTAACACGACCATGTCCATTTTACGATTGTTAAAAAAGATCAATCGAGAAATGAATATCACCATTGTTTTAATTACGCACGAGATGAATGTGGTAAAAGAGATTTGTGATCGCATGGCGATTATGCAAGACGGAAAAGTGATAGAAGAAGGGCAAGTATATGACATCTTTTCTCATCCAGTTCAACCATTAACGAAGGAGTTTATCAGCAGTGTGGTGTCTTACGATATTCCTGAAGCCGTCATGTCCAATTTGGTCGGTACATTGATAAAAATCACATTTAAAGGTGAAGTAGCGATGGAGGGTGTAATTTCCGATACGATGCAGAAATATAAGGTCAAAGGAAACTTCCTGCATGGTTCGATTGAATATATTCAAGAACGAGCACTTGGGATTTTCTTGATGGAGTTACAAGGTGAGCGTGAAGAAGTGGAGCAAGCGATTGCATACATACTTGAACAAAACGCACAAGTGGAGGTGATCCGACAACATGTTTGATCTATCTCACATCATGGACCTCATGCCGGATATTACAAAAGCATTTGGTGAAACATTGTACATGATCGGCATCTCACTTACGATTGCGCTGATTATTGGATTGCCGCTTGGCGTTCTGTTATTTACAACAGATAGAGGATTATTTTTAGAGAATCGTGCAATTAATTCGGTGGTTGGGTTTCTCGTCAACATCATTCGCTCTATCCCATTTATTATACTACTTGTGGCTCTAATACCTTTGACGAAACTGATTGTCGGAAGTACGATTGGACCAGCAGCTGCCAGTGTATCGCTTTCCGTTGCAGCCATTCCTTTCTTTGCAAGGATTGTTGAAACATCCATGCGTGAAATTGATAAAGGGGTTATAGAAGCAGCAATTTCAACGGGTGCTTCGCCCTGGATGATTATTTGGAATGTGTTATTGCCTGAATCAAAGTCGAGTATTATCCAAGGACTTACACTGACGTTAATCAACTTAGTTGCCTATTCAGCAATGGCTGGATTTGTTGGCGGAGGTGGAATTGGGGACCTCGCAATACGTTTTGGCTATTACCGATATGATGACAGTATTATGCTTGTCACCGTCGCCATTCTAATTGTACTGGTGCAGTTGATTCAATTTGGTGGGGATCGTTTTTCAAAAATGATAGATAAAAGATAATAGGGGAGAGATGGATTATGAAGAAACTGGTACTTGCATTCATTCTAACTGCGTTAGTTGCGGCATTAGCGGCTTGTGGAGAAGAAAAGTCTACTGAAAAATCGGATGACGATAAAAATATTCACTTTGGTGCAACTGCAGGTCCTTATAGTGACATGCTAAAAAAAGCAATACAACCTGGACTTGAGGAAAAAGGATATACCGTTGAAATCACGGAATTTAGTGATTATATACAACCCAATATTTCGTTGGATAGCGGAGATATAGATGCGAACCTGTTCCAAAATATCGCGTACTTGGAAAACTTCGAGAAAGAAAATAAAATGGAACTCTCTGAATTGATTATCGTACCGACCGCGCCATTAGGTATTTATTCAAACAAATATAAATCTCTTGATGAAATTGAAGAGGGATCAACTATTACTATTCCAAATGATCCAGTGAATGCTGCGAGAACGTTATACGTATTGGAAGATGTAGGGTTAGTGAAAATGGATGAAGGCATTGACCAATTAACGGCATCTGAAAAAGATATCACGGAGAACCCAAAAAACTTAGTGATTCAGCCGGTTGAAGCAGGGCAATTGCCTCGTTCGGTAGAGGGGGCTGACTTAGCTGCAGTCCCTGGTAACTTTGCAATTGCAGCAAATATGGATTTGTTAGACGCATTAGCTTTAGAAGATATGCCCGATCAGTTCCGTAATGTTGTAGCCGTAAAAACAGAAAACATAGATAAGCAATTTGCGAAAGACATTATTGAAGTAGTAGAATCTGAGCAGTTTTTAGAAGTGATTGAATCCGAATTTAAAGGTTTCGGTAAACCAGCTTGGATGGAAAAATAATAGTTGGATGTAAAGGAATACGATAAAAAATATACCAGACTTGAAGACAATAGAAAGTGTCTTCAAGTCTGGTATTTTACTGCGTGTTTATTCTGTCTCTACTAATACAATATCATCAATAATAGGCACGTCGCGTTTTAACTCCGTAAGCATTTTTTCATCTACAGAGCTATCGATTTCACAAATCGTAATAGCGGGACCGTCAATTGCAAATCGTTCATTCGCCATACGGGCAATATTAATTCCTTTTCGCGAGAGAATACCTAAAAGATCTGCAATAACGCCTTTTTGATCAGTGTGGCGAATCAATAGTGCTGGACGTTCGCCTGAGAATTTTAATGGATAATCATCAAGTTCCTGGACTTCGATTTTGCCTCCGCCAAGTGAACTGGCGAGGACTTTTATTTTGTTGGTCGGTCCTGTTAACTCGACGAGCACGGTATTTGGATGATAGCTCCCAAGCACACGTTTCGTAAATTCATATTCTAATCCTATCTCAATCGCAAGTTCTTTCGCATGCGGAATTCTATCATCTGTCGTATTGTACCCCATGACACCAGCAACAAGTGCCAAGTCGGTACCATGTCCTTGATAAGTCGTTGCGAAAGAACCCATTAGTGAAAACTTTGCATGAATGGGTTGCTCGTTCAATAGCTGATGTGCAACGTTTCCAATTCGTACGGCTCCAGCAGTGTGGGAGCTTGATGGCCCAATCATGACAGGACCGATGATTTCATAGGCACTTTGGTATTTAGCAGGCGCACCACTGCTTTTTTCTTTTGACTCTTTTTCTTTCCCGAATACTCGGTTTTTCAGTTTTTGCCCTGTGGGTGTACCAGCTAGGCCACCTATACCAGTTTCGCGCAGTGACTCTGGCATATTCTGTCCGACTTCATGCATGACATGGATCACTTCGTCTGGAGGGATGATACTCACCACTCCTGCCATCGCCATATCTGCAGCCGCTTCAGCTGTGATGGCATGTAGTCCATTTCGAATGATACAAGGGATTTCTACAAGACCCGCCACAGGATCACAAACAAGTCCCAATGAGTTTTTCAGCGCAATACCTATTGCATGACCGACTTGGTCAGGTGTGCCACCGGCAAGTTCCACTAATGTTCCTGCCGCCATTGCAGTAGCGGAGCCGACTTCTGCTTGGCATCCTCCTGCAGCTCCAGAAATGGAAGCGCGATTGGCGATGACTAAGCCTAGCGCGGAAGCCGTGAACATGGATAAGACAATTTGTTCGCGTGTGTACTTGCCACTATCGAGCGCATGTACGAGAACGGCAGGCAAGATTCCTGCTGATCCCGCAGTGGGGGTTGCGACGATACGTCCCATATTCGCGTTTACTTCTGAGACAGCTAGTGCATTTGCAGCGGTGTGTAGGGTAGAAGGATGAACGAAAGAATTCCCCTTTTCGGCATATTCATATAAGCGCTGTCCATCACCGCCAGTTAGTCCTGTGCGTGACATCACGGATGTAGTTGTCCCTTTACGAACAGCTTCTTCCATCACCGTAAACTGTTCTGACATTTTCTTGATGATAGTTTCCCTCTGCATGCTTTTTTGCTTAATTTCGGATTGAATCATTAACTCGTATATTGGTTTTTGACTCTGTTCCGCATGCTCGATCAGTTGGTTTAAGCTCGTGAATGCCATATGTGTTTGCTCCTTAAAGAGAACCGTTCGGATAGAAAGATTCAAGAACCATTCTCGTTGTATTTGATATAAGATACTCTATTTTGAAAGCGCTTACCTTTTATTATTTGTTACTTTACGTGAAATGTCAATCAATCGAATAGATGCGGGAGCACCTAATGCCCAGTATCTTGTGTATATGTTTACTAACTTTGAAGATCCGAGTTGTTGAATGAGTTCTGAAGGCACCTTTGTATCCGGTTGATAGGTCATATAATTGAATCCCTATGATTGGGGGATTACTAAGTTAGTCTATAGTGTTAGACGTAAAGTTTCAATGATTTGCAACGAACTGGATAAGTCCAACACGATCATCTTATGGTATGATTAATCCATGAAAATATAAGTATGTGAATATACAATATTACTTGCTAGGTGGGGGATTCTTACATGAATGGAGAAACAAATTCAACACAAGAAATTACAGAACTTAGAAAACAAATGATAAAGTATGAGAAAATTATAGAGGATTTATCAGCGCCCATAATTCCTTCTATCGTACCAGAAACCATTTTAGTTCCGCTAACCGGAGTTCTTTCAGTAGGACGCTTTATGCATATCCAAGAAAAGATTGTGCAAAGAATATCTGCTAACAATATACTTACAGTAGTCATTGATTTTACCGATATCAGCACATTGGCAGTAGAAGAAAATATGGGGTATGAGTTATTGAGTGAAAAAATTAATGAATTGGTCAGTGTGTTGCAATTAATGGGCACAGAAACCATTTTTGTAGGTTTTTCACCGGAGTTTGCTCAAAATTTAATTCTATCCAATGTATCGAAATTTAATCAAATTCGTGCGTTTACGAATTTCCGTGAAGGTCTTCGATACTTATTGGATCAAAAGGGAATGGAAATTGTTTATAAAAAATAAACGAATACCTGTGTAACAGCGGATTTTTTAGTCTACTGTTATACAGGCATTCATGTATTATTTTACACTACCTCGGACGACCAATACGTCACAGGATGCAGTCAAAACAATTGCCTCAGAGACAGAGCCTAGAAAAAAATGCTCTGCGTTCTTCACACCTTGAGCACCGCAGACGATTAAGTCAGCTTCTATTACTTGAGCAAGTTCTTTGGAAATACTTACTTTCGGATCACCATGTTTGATGTATGTTTCCACATCGTCAATACCTTTATCTTTAGCAAGGGTTTTATAGCTATTCAGCAAACCCCCTATGCGTTGCTCTTCCCGTTCTAGATAGGAAGTGTCATCTTCGTCAATCGAAAAGATATCAATGACGCTGACGATGTGCAATCTCGCATTTTCTTCTAGCTTTACAACTTCTATCGATTTATAAAAAGCCCGTTTTGCCTCACTTGAACCATCTACCGCGACTAGAATATTCATATATCCATTCATCTTAAAATCTCCTCCCGAAAATCAGGGTCATCTTTCATTAGTCCGATGTAATAACGATAGTATGGTAATAATCTGCTTATTATTATACCATGTTTATAAGTAAAATCTGTTAATCCATAGAAAAATCCGAGAGATCTGTGAGGTAGTACCATTACGTTTTCTAGTCACCGGGCACAGTATGACAATTAATTTCCGTATGATAGTTTGAAAAAATGGCTCAACTACTTGTATAAAAAATTAAAATGAACATACTACACCTAGTAACCAGTGCGTTAGAGTGAATAAGGAGGAAGAGAAGATGACAAATGTAAATAACAGGTTATCAACAGAACAACAGGAAAAAATCCTCGAAACACTTCAATTACGTTTCGTGAATAATATGTTTCGCCATGCAGATATGGATTGGTCTTCATTACATACCAAGCTTTTAGAAAACGGGGAAAAGCTATGGTCCCTCAATGAAATGGAAGTTACAGGAGGGGAACCAGACGTGGTGGATTATGATGAAATCACGGACCAATATATCTTTTTTGATTGTTCAGCAGAGAGTCCTGTCGGTCGCCGAAGTGTTTGCTATGATCGAGAAGCTTTAGAATCTAGAAAGAAGAACAAGCCGGAGAACAATGCGATGGATCTGGCGAATGAAATGGGAATTGAATTATTGACAGAGGAACAATACCGGTGGCTCCAACAGTTTGGGGAGTTTGATAGAAAAACATCGAGCTGGGTGCAGACACCAGAAGAAATCAGGAAACGTGGTGGAGCTCTTTTTTGTGATCGTCGATATGATCAAGTATTTTTGTATCACAATGGAGCAGAGTCGTATTATGCTGCAAGAGGATTCCGAGGCTCACTCAGACTGTGAACTAGAAAGTACTATAGTCTGTGCAATTTCGATTAACCATTCTCTTTTCTAGTGTATTTCATCTGTGGTAAGATAAAGAAAAGAGTAGTTTGATATGGGGATATAGTATGGGGTATAGAGGTAGAGTAGTGGCAGTGTGTATTGTTATATTGTTCAATATCTTACGTTATGGCTATTACAATGTCTATTTAGGTTATCAGTTTGAAAAAAGTTTCTTTATTTTAACAGGGATTTTTTTGCTGGTGGCCTGGATAGGTGGTAGACAATACGACATAGCCAAGTTTTACGCGGAGAAAGATCCGCTAACCAATGCATACAATCGGCGGACAATAGATAAAGTATTTAGGAAACAGATTTCCCAATATAGTAATCAAAGGAAGAAAATTGGCGTAGTATTGATTGATCTTGATGATTTTAAGAATATAAATGATACATTCGGTCATCAAACAGGTGATGAATTATTACGTCAAGTTGCCGAACTAATTATGAGTAATGCGAAAAAAGAAGATTATGTCGTGCGATGGGGTGGCGACGAGTTTGTGCATGTAATTCTCGATCTAAAAGAGGATACTCTTTCAGACTATGTTCGGTGTTTAAGAAGTAAATTATCCAATTTAGATATAGAATCGGTCAACGTTGTTAGCGCTTCAATGGGAATCGCAGTTTATCCGGATAATGGAGAGACTTTTGAGGCATTGATTCAGAAAGCAGATACATCTATGTATGAAATGAAAAAAGCATAATTAGTTTCTAATCCTAGTTCAGTCTGCATAACAGACTGAACTAGGATTTTTGATATGAAAAAATGTTGGTGATGTATTAAATGTACTATGCACTTCGGTAAGAGTTTAACGAATGATGCGACTCGGATATACAGGATAGCTAGTAGTTATGCCTAAACTTCTCACGTTCTCTCAATGGTCGCTGTAATTTCCACACCCGTCAAAGCCTGTGTGGCTAGGCGGTCTGCTTCGCTGTTCTTCTTGCGTGAAATTAGTTCATACCGTGGTTGGAATCCTAAAGATTCCATCTTTTCTTCAATTTTATTCGCCCAACTGTACAGTTCTTCTTCAATTACAGGCCATTCTTCGCTTAAATGATTAATTACGACCCGTGAGTCACCCATAATCTCAATGGGTAAATGGTGCGCTCCAAGCGTTTCAAGTTCTTGCAAGCACAGATGAAGTGCTGCATATTCTGCTTCATTGTTTGAAGATAAGTGTGTAGCAATGGTGTTTTTTCGTAGTCTATAAGATTTACCATTTTGGTTATAATAGAGGACGCAACCAAGACCGGCCAACTTTGTCTCCCAATCGAAACCACCATCGAAGTATACAGCAATATTATGTGGCTCTGTTTCGATGCCCTTCAAATAGCTTTTTAATTCCTTAATAGTCCAGGAACTATCAAATTGATCTGTAAACATGATTTGCTTTGTGCGACCTGTTTTCTCTAAGTCCTCGGCAATTAGCAGGGCTTGGTCTGCAGGTAATTCTCCGGACTTGAAAACGGTTGGTGTTCCTTTTTTTGATTTATAGTGCCATTCAATTAATACATTCAACGTGATCCCTCCCATATATTCAGTTTATCCGATAAAGACATATAAAAACCTATTAATAAGTAAATGATATCGACATAACGGAGATAATGAATATGATCTTGAGCCATACTTTTATGAAGGTACGAAAACGTATGCTTATGAAGTCTATGAACAATTTCAAGGGCATACGGTGAAGTCGGTCGTGAATGAAGTAACTTTTGCGGAAGGTTTTGCCATTGAGTCACCAGCCTGGTCCAAACAAATAGTGGAAGCTATTAGGGAGACTGGAGGTACGTTCATTACTATCTCTGAAGATGAAATTTTAGAAGCCCGCATAAGTTTCCAACATGACAAAAACTGCACGGAAAGCTGTCATGTTTTGTGCACATGAGAGTTTCCCGTACAGGAATTAGTGAAACTATGCAATTTCCGTATTTATTGGCGCCTTTTCAACATCTGGCTCACCTAACACACCTTCTGTTTGCGCAACGATAACAGCACATGCGGCGTCACCGGTAATGTTGACAGCTGTACGCACCATGTCAAGTAAGCGATCTACTCCAAGAACGAGCGCAATTCCTTCAACCGGAAGTCCGACTGATGTCAGAACCATTGCTAGCATGATGAGGCCCGCACCTGGAACAGCAGCGGTTCCAATACTAGCCAGTACCGCTGTTAAAACAACAGTGAGTAACTGTCCCATAGTTAATTCAACGCCATAAGCCTGTGCGATGAAGATTACAGCTGCCCCTTGCATAATTGCGGTACCGTCCATATTAATAGTGGCCCCAAGGGATTGCGTGAACGAACTAATAGACTCGGGTACTTTTAACTTTTCCTGCGCTGTTTTCATTGAAATCGGTAGTGTTGCAGCAGAACTTGCTGTACTGAATGCAACAACTTGTGCTGGAAAGAAGTTTTTAAAGAACCAAATTGGGCTACGCTTACCGATCAATGCGATTGATCCGCCATAGACGAAAATGGTATGGATTACGAGGGCTCCAAGAACGACTCCCATATACATACCCATTACCTTCAGTGCATCTATACCCTGGCTTCCAACAGCTGATGCAATCAAACCGAATGCACCGTATGGCGCGAACTTCATGACAAATGTAATCAGATACATAATGAGTTCATTTGCTTGCTCGAAAAACTCTTTTACTCTTTCAACTTTACTACCCATCATGGCCATTCCAAAGCCAACCAATGCTGCAAAGAAGATAATCTGAAGCATATTACCTTCTGCCATAGCACTAACCGGATTTGTAGGAATAATTCCTAATAGGGTTTCTGCTACTGGTGGAGCTTCTTGTGCTTCGTAAGTGGCATTGGCTGTTTCGAAATTACCTCCTTCACCAGGCTTTAGTAATAGACCGAGTGAAATTGCAATGACTAGGGCGATGGCTGTAGTTATCAAGAAATAGCCGATGGTCTTCCCACCAATTCTACCTAATTTCTTCGGATCACCAATTCCAACCGTTCCAAGGACGATAGAAATGAACACCACGGGCACGACTAGCATCTTCATCAGATTCAAGAAGATTATACCAAGTGGTTTAAAAAGAAATGCGTCAGCTTTTGTAAAAAGACTAGGTGTGAAGATATTCAATAGTAAACCGACGACGACCCCTGCTATTAGGGCAATAATAATATTTCTGGCCAACTTCATACATATCCCTCCTTAACATAATCTATTCAATTAGTAAGTTGAAAATGTAAGCGCTTACTCAATATTATTCGATATATTTTGCAGAATGTCAACTTTATATACTATATACTTAACAAGATTAGTAAATAGTTAAGGAGAAACGATGAAAGCGTGTATAGCTAGTGTGGTAGTTATTCCTAAACGGACAATTCGCAAAAGAAATAAACTTTGCGTACGTGGAATTTCTGAAGTAATCATTCGCCAGAAAACATTCAATCCATAGTATACATACTATTACATTATATCTAGCGTAAGTCTTAGGTATAACGCATTATAAAAGTGTGATAGTTGATGTTAATATATAGTAAGAATAATTTAATCAGAACGAGTAGATTGATATCTTTTAACATTCAATATATTGTTTGGTTTTATTCGCATATCGCTGTACAATATCATATATATATGAATAATTTTTATATGAAGATGGGAAGTGGGTTAACTGAAAAAAAGAGGCCGACGAGTAGGGGCAGATGGCGAAAAAAGTCGTAAAACACTTTTGGAAATTTCCGCCACACAATTCGCTATTCATGGTTTTTATAAAACGAAGATTAGTGAAATCGTGAAGGAAGCAAATGTCACACAGCCAACGTTCTACTTATATTTTAAAAGTAAAGAAGCTGTATTTCAGGAATTAGTCGATATATTCAGAGAAAAATTATATCATCAAGTAGCACAAAGCAAACTTCCCGCAGATATAGCAGAAGAAGGGCTAATGGAGCGAATTGCTTATGGTTTATGTGCTGTTTTTGAACTATTCCAGCAGAATGAAGAAGTTGCACGGATTGGTTTTGTTGTTTCAGAAGAAGCCGCTAACATTAAAGAACAAATGACCGCACAATTAGAACGTAATCTTAAAGAAGAAGCAGAGCTTGGATATTTTCATACCAATATAAACTTTGGCGTTGTCGCTGCAGCAATGGTTGGAGCTATTGAATATCTCGCGATCACCAAACTTTGGACGGGCACACATACACCAGAAGAACTGGCTGAAGAGATTACACTCTTATTTTTACAAGGGTTGAAAAAATAAGAATTGAATACAAAAGCATAAGCTCAAATATAGAGTTTATGCTTTTTACTTCTGAAAACGTATCAAAATATGTTGTTAGGCAAACTAGAGACCGGACTCCAGTTGTGTAGAGTATAATCTATGGATAAATATAAAAAGAATCATATCAGACGAGGCGACGAAGAATCGCTTGACGACCACCCGCTCTGATGTCGTATTACTTATTTAGATTCAATCGAGCAATGCTTTAATATTACACATACTGATGTTTGATATAGTAGAAGTTCAAATGACGTATAAAAAATGTTTAGTTGGAAGTGACGAGTAATGCTGAAATCAAAACTACAAAATAAAATACTGTTAATGGTCACTTCACTTGTTTTATTTTTAATGTCACTTATGCTTATCGTCTTTGTCATCACAGATTATCTGAATTTATTTGATCGTAGCCATACAGTCGGTTTACAAACTGCAAAGATGCTTTCGTATATGGATACAGTTAAGGTAGGACTTGAAGAAAAAACAGATGTGGAAAAAATCGGTGATTTGGAAGCGGTTATTGAGCATTATTCCAATCAAGTAGATGCCACTTTTATTGTGATTCAAGACAAAACAGGACATGTACTTGCTTCACCGGATAGTAATCAAATAGGCAAAGTTATTCCATATAAAGATGGTTACAAAGCTATTGTGTTTGGAGCAAATTATTCTATGCTGTCAAACGAAATAATCGGTCCTTCTGTTAGCAGTAAAGCGCCAATTTATAATGAAGAAGAAAATCAAATTATTGGAGTTGTAACAGTAGGATACCTCATCTCAGATTTGCGGGAGATTGTATATAACCGCGTAGAAAAACTGATTTATATATCATTGCTTATTCTTGCCCTTGGAATTTACATCAGTTTCCGTCTGGCGAAATCGATCCGGAAAGATACGTTTGGGTTAGATCCAGAACAAATTGCAAAATTTTATATGGAAAGAAAAGCGATACTGTCATCAATCGATGAAGGCATTATTGCTGTTAGCCAATCAGGTAAGATTACACTAATTAATACTGCCGCTCGTTCCATTCTTGATATAAAAAGGAGTCGTATTGGAAATGACCTTGACACTATCTTTCCTAACTTGCCTACTGTAGCGGAATTAAATGAATCTGTAATTCAATCTTTTGAAATCGTCTATTCTGCGAAAAGACTGGTTGTCAGTGCGATGCCATTGCGACTTGAGGGTGTACTAAAAGGTGCTTTGATTACTTTTCGTGATACAACAGAAATGGCTGAAGTTGTGAATACGCTCTATGAAGTTAGGAAGTATTCGGATGACTTGAGAGCACAGACGCATGAATTTACAAATAAACTCTATTTAATTTCAGGTTTATTACAACTCGGTAAGTATGAGGAAGCGGTTTGTACAATACAAACGGAAATCAATATTAGTGATAACACGAATCAGTTCATTCTCGAAAATATTAAGGACCCCCATGTACAGGCTATTCTATTCGGAAAAATAGGTAAGGCATCTGAAATGAAAGTAGGATTCGAAATCGATGACAATAGCAGTTTGGAATCGTTACCGAAATGGTTCGGGACAGGTGCACTGACTGTGATTCTGGGAAATCTAATCGATAATGCACTGGAAGAAACAGCGAAGAATTCAGGAGGACAAGTTTCATTTTTCACTCTGGATTTTGGAGAAGATATTATATTTGAAGTATCAGATAACGGACATGGTATTCAGATAAATCAAATGGATACGCTTTACCAAAAAGGTTATTCAACAAAATCTACGACGGGAAGAGGTTTTGGCTTGGCAAATGTTCAGCAGGCTGTTAGTTCGCTTGGTGGAACAATTCAAGTGTCCAGTACAAAAGAAGGCACAATCTTTTCTGTCTATATTCCAAAACATGCAGAAAATAAGGGGCGTGAAGTAAAATGATTCATGTGGGAATTGTTGAAGATGATTTTCGTATTGCTTCTATACATCAGCAGTTTTTAGAAAGTGTAGATGGGGTGGAAGTAGTCTGGCAAGCGTTACGTGCGAAAGATACGTGGGGGATGCTAAAAAAACAGCCAGCGGATTTACTGCTGGTGGATGTTTACATGCCAGACCAATCAGGTATTGACTTGGTACGTGAGCTGAAAGTTCACTATCCGTCATTGGACTTCATCATCATTACTGCAGCTACAGACCGTGAATTGGTAGCGCAAAGTTTAGCGGCAGGTGCTTTCCATTACTTAGTGAAACCTGTTGAATTAACCAAGTTGCGAGAAGTTATTGAGCGCTATCAACAGCGGTGTCTATTTCTTAAGGAAAGCCCACATGTAGATCAAGAAGAGATTGATAAACTTTTCGTTCATGCTGTAGCAACAAAAGAAAATGGAACAAATCTTCCTAAAGGCATTCATCCTTTAACGTTGCAAAAAGTACTAGATATCGTCAATCCTTTAACAGAAGGGACGACAGCAGAAGAAGTAGGCGAAAAACTAGGCGCTTCGCGTACGACAGCTCGAAGATATTTAGAATATTTAATCGCAGAAGGAAAGATGAGGGCTGAACTCGAATACGGAATTATTGGAAGGCCGGAACGAAAATACTTCGGATTATAAATTCATATTGATATATGTCATAAATCAGTTGATCAATTAAAAGTATTGTCTTGTTAGGATATATTTCAATTCAACTCATTCATTCAATGATGGCGATAACTATTTTATAGACACTCATTAGCATCCTTTCGCGGGATGCTTTTTCGTGTGAACATAATGAATAAAATGTCGTTAAAGTCTTTTGAATTGTTAAAATTGTAAACGGTTACAATTTTTAATTGGTGAAGTACACTATTTATAGATGATAAATCAGAAAGAAAAGAGGAGAACAGTATGAAAAAAATAGTAGGCGTAGCAGCACTATCATTTGCACTTATTCTAGGGGCTTGTTCATCAGGTAATGCAGGTGAAAAAGACGATTCAGATTACCCAAAGAAGAATCTTGAGTTCATTGCACCAGCAACACCAGGAGGCGGCTGGGATGCTACAGCCCGTGCAATACAAAAGATTTTGAAAGAGGAAGATATTGTAGATCAGAGTATGACAGTCATCAACAAACCAGGTGGTAACGGTGAAGTAGGTTGGCAGTATCTATCCAAGAAAGACGCACATACATTGGCAATTGACTCCAGTTTACTAATTACAAATAATTTGCTTGGTCAAAGTGATCTTACATATGAGGAGTTCACGCCGCTTGCTACATTAACAACAGAGTGGATTTCGGTAGCAGTTAAAAACGGTTCTCCCTATGAAACTGCAACAGATTTAATGGAACAGCTCAAAAAAGATCCTGCGTCCGTGAAGATCGGCATTGCGCCTGGTCTTGGAAATAATGATCACTTGTCTTTCGTAAAAGCAGCTAAAACATTTGGCGTGGATATTACAAAATTAAACTTCCTCGTATATGAAAGCGGCGGTGATGTAATGACAAGCTTGCTTGGCGGTCACGTGGATGCAGCGACCATGGCAGTGTCTGAATCGGCAGAACAACATCTTGCAGGGAAATTCAAGATTGTAGCAATTTCAGCTGACGAACGTCTGGAAGAATTGCCTGACGTACCGACATGGACAGAAGAAGGCGTAGATATGGTGTTTCCTCACTGGCGCGGTATTCTCGGACCACCGGATATGACAGAAGATGAGATCACATATTGGAACGAAGCGTTCAGTGAAATGGTTGAGAGGGACTCTTGGAAACAATTGCTAGAGAACAATGGTTGGGAAGATTTCTATCAAGACAGTGCTGAAACAACTGAGTTCTTGAAAGAGCAAAAAGAAATGTATACAGAACTGATTGACGAGTCTGGTTTACAGAAATAAGTACTCATAAAAAGGTTGAGTCCCGCTCAAGCGGGCTCGCTTTTTAAATTATTCAACTAGAAGGAGGAACACTGTATGGTTCGTTACATAACCCCAATCCTGGCAACTGTAGTTGGTGTCATTATGCTAATCAATGCAATCAACTTGCCTAAATCAAATCTCGGAAACCCGAACGGTCCGATGTATTTCCCGCTTTTAATCGCTATTATTTTAATTATTTCAGGGATTGTCTATTTCTTTCAGGAATTCAAAGCGCGAGGTAATGACTTCGCTGATTTCCGTGCCTTGCGAATCGGCAAGTCACCATTATATTTGCTTGTATCGCTCATTTTGATGCTAATTTATACAGTATTGTTTGACCGGATTGGTTTCTTGTATTCGACTATCCTTTTCCTTGCTGGATTATTGTTCTTATTGAATGGACGCAAGAAATGGATGTCTAATATTATTATTGCGGTCGCATTTTCGTTCGTAACATGGTATGCATTTGGAACGCTGTTGCAGGTTAGTTTACCTTAAAGGAGGAACCGATATGGGAATAGATGTACAAGCTATCTTAGATGGATTTCTAACTACAATTCAACCAATGAACTTATTTTGGATCGCACTCGGTGGGTTCCTCGGGACAGTCGTTGGAATGCTGCCTGGTCTTGGGCCAGCAACCGCAATTGCCTTGCTAATTCCGATCACATTCGGAATGGAGCCGACAAGTGCATTAATTTTAATGGCTGCTATTTATTACGGTGCTATGTATGGCGGTTCGAGAAGTTCAATCTTGCTAAATACACCAGGCGACGGATCAGCAATTGCCGCTACATTTGACGGCTATCCCATGGCACAGAAAGGTCAGGCCGGACAAGCACTTGCGATATCTGCTATTGCTTCGTTAATCGGTGGACTAATCGCAGTTGTCGGTTTTATAGTGTTGGCAAAGCCACTCGCCAGTTTTGCATTACGATTCGGTCCGGCCGAGTATTTTGTATTAATGGTATTCACATTATCCGCAATTGTGGCATTGGCAAAAGGACAGATGGTCAAAGGTTTCATTTCGATGTGTATAGGATTGATGATCAGTACAGTAGGAATTGATTTGCAGACAGGAGTCTACCGTTTCACGATGGGTAATGTTCACTTGAGCGAAGGTATTGATTTTCTTGTCGTGATCATCGGTATTTATGCAGTTGGTGAAGTATTATACAACTTCTTGTCAATCAATAAACCTGTGGGAGAGAAAAAGTCCGTCGGCAAGATATGGATTACAAAAGAACAATGGAAACGATCAAAATGGCCAATTCTCCGTAATGGTCCAGTCGGTTTCCTAATCGGTGTACTTCCTGGGGCAGGCGGTGCGATTGCATCGATGTTGAGTTACTCACTAGAGAAACAAATATCGAAACACCCGGAAGAATTCGGGGAAGGTGCTATTGAAGGGTTGGCTGCACCAGAGTCTTCTAACAACGCTGCTGCAGTTGGGGCATTTATCCCTATGCTTGCTATGGGTATACCGGGATCAGGAACAACTGCTGTTATCCTTGGTGCGATTGTCATGCTCGGTTTAAAGCCCGGCCCACTATTATTCGAAAATAACCCCGATATGGTGTGGACATTCATCAATAGTATGTTTATCGGTAACTTATTCCTAGTTATACTGAACATTGCACTTGTCGGAATCCTCGTGAAGATTCTAGATACACCGCCGCGCGTATTATATCCTGTTATTATGATGCTGGCGTTTATCGGTACCTATACACTTGGTTACAGCACTGTAGACTTTTTAATTTTGATTATATTCGGTTTCGTTGGTTTGTTCATGAAGATGCTGAACTTCCCAGTAGCTCCACTAATTCTGGCGGTTATTGTCGGGTCCGACATGGAACAGAACTTCCGAATGAGTTTGATCTCATATCCAAACGCTATTGGTATTCTTACGGCTTCGCCAATTACTATCGCACTTGTTATCATGACAGTTGTTTCGCTAGGCTTCCCGTTCTTGTCTTCTTGGTTAATGAAGCGTAAAGCGGGAAAAAACAATAGCGAAGCAATGTAATTGATTATATGGCGGCTATGACAAAAAAGAAAAAACTATTATTCTCTTTTAGTGTGTTGCTATATATCATGACTTTGTCTCCTTTGGTGGTGACAACAGAAGTAATTCGTGCCGTCGCAAGCCTCATCATTATCCAAGTTCTTTGGATTGGTGGGGTCTTTCCTTTAGCATTCAGTTCTTTACTGCTAATGTTATTGCTCTCGGTGCACTTCTTTACGTATGAAGAAACATTGAGCTATTTTGCCTCTGAGATTGTCTGGTTGCTATTTTCAACGTTCATTTTAGCAGGTGCATTCATTGAATCAGGACTTGCCAGCCGCTTGTCATTGAAACTACTTTCCTTATCGAAAGGCTCGAGCCGGTTGCTAGTTTTTTTCTCATTCGTCCTGATGTTTACCTTGTCGCTCTTTATTCCGTCTAATGTAGGAAAGGCGAGTCTGGTATCATCCGTACTAGATAGCATCGTCAAGCATTTAAAGACGATGGGTACCGTGGAAAGGTTAGCAAAATCCTTATTCGTCGGTTTAACGCTCATTGTACCGATATCTGGGGCGGTAGTGGCAACGGGAGCTAGCTCGACGCTATATGCTTATGGGTTGCTAGGCGATATGACAGAAGGGCTCGATTACGTGCGTTGGATTTTATATATGGGACCTCCTATTGTCGTGTTTTTGCTGTTATTGTTCCTACTCTTTCTTTTGGTGTTCCCACCCGAACAAATCGATGGTGCAGAACTTGAAAGTGTAATTGCTCAAAAAATATTTGCGCTTGGACATATGTCACGCAATGAATGGAAAGTTCTTGCGATTCTTGGATTAACGGTTATATTGTGGATGACAGGAAGTCTGCACGGGTTTTCTGTTTCTCTAGTTGCACTGTTTGGTGCGATATTGACAGTACTTCCGGTTACGGGGATCTGGCAATGGGAGACGGCAAAGAAAAAGATTGGCTGGGATTTATTACTGTTTTTTGCAGCGACTTTGATGTTGTCGAGTATGTTGATTAAGACAGGTACAGTCAAATGGTTCGCCTCACAGCTGATCAGTATGCTATCAATGGATTCGTACTTCCTGGTGGTATTGTCACTCTTGCTAGTTACAGCTTTACTAAGACTGTTTTTCGTCAATGTTCTGGGTTTTTTGACCATTATGCTACCTGTAACGTTAGCGATAGGCAAAGCATTCCCTGCATATGACCCACTGTATTTATCAATGGGTGTATTTTTAATGGGGATCCCAGGATTTGTTTTAATAACTCAATCACCAATACATTTAATCAGTTATGAATATGGTTATTTCACGAAGCGTGATTTACTGCGACTGGGATCAGGTGCATTTGTCATTTGGCTGCTCGTCGTACTCGCTTCAATTTATGGATATTGGATGATATTTTATTCTTAAAAGAAAAGGGGAATTTATGATGACTTGGTTAGTTCAAGAACAGAAAACACAGAAGGAACTGGCAGGGGAGTTTTCAACTGCTATTCGTCATACAGAAATTTTGAAAATCATGGGTGCGCATGATGGGATGGCTGCCTTGACTGCAAAAAAAGTGGGTTTTGAGGCATTGTATTTATCCGGAGCGGCATTTACTGCCAGCCGTGGTCTACCCGATCTTGGGATTTTACATTCGCAGGAAGTGGCGGAGCGTGCGAGAGAATTAGTGCGTGCAACGAATTTACCTATTTTAGTAGATATCGATACTGGGTTCGGCGGTGTGCTGAATGTTGCGCGAACAGCTAAAGAAATGGTCGAAGCAAATGTAGCGGCCGTACAAATTGAAGACCAAGATTTGCCGAAAAAGTGCGGGCATTTAAATGGCAAGAAGTTAATTCCTGCCGATGAGATGGCAGCGAAGATTCGTGCAATTAAAGAAGTAGCTCCTTCATTAGTGGTGGTGGCAAGAACTGATGCACTGTCTGTTGAAGGACTCGATGCAGCTATTGAACGGATGAAATTATATGTTGAAGCAGGAGCAGATGCGTTATTCCCGGAAGCGTTGACAACAAAAGAAGAATTCGAGAAAGTGGGGGCTGCATTTGATGTGCCGCTGCTGGCTAATATGACAGAGTTTGGACGGACGGAATACTATACAGCGGAAGAATTTCAAGATTTCGGCTTTTCAATGATTATTTATCCTGTTACTTCTTTACGCGCAGCTGCAAAAGCATTTGAAACAGTATTTCAGGAAATCTTTGATAAAGGGACGCAAGTGGATGTTCTTGATCAAATGCAGACACGTCGTGAATTATACGAAACAATAGAGTTGGAAAAATACGAGTCACTAGATGGGAAAATCGCCAAAACAATCATTCCAGAGTGAAGGAGGAACTAGCCATGAAACAAAAAGCTGTGCCTTGTACAGTCTATCGCGGCGGTACGAGTAGAGGTGTGTTCTTTAAGGAAAGTGACCTACCGAAATCGAAGAGTGCGCAAGAACAAATATTTATGTCTGCAATTGATGCGTATAATCCCTCCCAAGTAAACGGTCTTGGGAGCGGTACCTCTCATACGAGCAAAGTGATTGTCATTCGTGAAACTGACAGCAAACAAGCGTGTCTTGCGTATACATTCTACCAAGTAGGAATTGGAGAGGCTATCGTAGATTCAGCAGGAACGTGTGGAAACTTAATGGCGGCAGTTGGAGCTTATGCGATAGACGAGGGATTGGCGAAAAGCCCTTTAACTGACGGGATTTGTGAAGTAATAGTACTGAATGAAAATATTAACCGTTTGGTGCGGCTTGAAGTTCCGGTAGTAGACGGAGTAGCCCAAGTGGACGGAGACTATTTAATGGCAGGGATTGCGCATACAGGTGCAAAGATTAGCGTCTCGATTCTGTCACCGGGCGGTGGTAAAACGGGAACTACATTTCCTGCTGACACGCGTACAGATTTGGTGATGAATGAACAAAAAGTTTCGGTGACCATCAGTGATATCGTCAATCCGTTCATTTTTGTAAACGCACAAGATTTTGGATTGGATGGTTCAGAGTCGAATAATATACTCAGTGAAAATCAGGGCTTGCTCACGAAGCTTGAAGCATTACGTGTCCAAGGTGCTGTTGTTGCGGGAATGTCTGAAACCACAGATGCGGCAAAGGAAGTACCGTCGATACCGAAGATTGCTCTTATTGCATCGCCATGCGATTATGTTACTACGTCAGGTATTGAGGTCAAAGCAGAGGAAATAGACATCATAGCAAGAATGGTTTCAATGGGGAAATTCCATCGCACGTTTGCCGGGAGTGGTCTATACAATTTAGCCTCTACATTACTAATCAATGGCACGATACCGAATGATTGCTACACAATAAGCGAGCTGAAACAACTTCAAAACGTAAGAATAGGTCACCCTGATGGTATAGCGGAGGTGACAGTTGAATTAACGAGCGACAGAGGAGATGTCGCTGCAGTTGGCTTGGATCGGACAGCGAGAAGAATACTAAAAGGACAATGTTATGTTCCAGGTTGGCGGTGATTTCGACTGGCTCATAATAGGTGACGAGGGGGGAGTTCGGTTTGAAACAGTACTGCGAATGGCATCGCGATACAATGCGCGAAGAATTAACGATTGAAGGTAAGCAATACAGCTATGTTTCATTGAAGAAGTTGGAGGGGCTGGGCTTTGATAGAATAAATAGCTTGCCTTTTACAATCCGATTGCTACTTGAATCTGCAGTTCGTCATGCTGACGGACTATACATAACAGATGAACATATCGCTGCACTGGCAAATTGGTCAGGTGGGACTGAGGGCCAAGAAGTACCTTATAAACCAGCACGTATTGTTTTTCAGGATTTCACAGGGATTCCGGCTATTGTGGATCTAGCTTCTATGCGGGATGCGGTAGCCGCACGTGGTGGTAATCCTTTATCAGTCAATCCGCAAATTCCTGTTGATTTAGTAATCGACCATTCAGTTATTATCGAACAGTCAGGTGATCAGGCGGCATTTGAACAAAATCTGTCCATTGAATATGAACGAAATGCAGAACGCTATTCGTTTGTGCGTTGGGCACAGAAAAGTTTTGAAAACTTCCATGTCGTACCGCCGGCAAACGGTATTGTTCATCAAGTGAATTTGGAGTACTTAGCTACAGGTGTTAGAACAGAAACATACGATGATAAAAGATGGCTGTACCCGGATTCTTTAGTTGGCACGGATTCGCATACACCGATGATTAATGGAATTGGAATAGTAGGTTGGGGTGTAGGTGGAATCGAAGCGGAGTCTGCCATGCTAGGCCAACCATTATACTTTACGCTACCAGATGTAGTAGGAGTGGAGCTGACGGGTTCATTAGCTGAAGGTGTTACAGCAACCGACCTTGCGTTGACAGTTACACATAACTTACGAAAAAAAGGGGTCGTTGGAAAGTTTGTGGAGTTTTACGGTGAAGGCCTACGGTATATTCCTGTAACAGATCGTGCAACGATAGCTAATATGGCACCTGAATATGGTGCTACAATGAGTTTTTTTCCGACCGATGAGCGAACATTGGAATATTTTCGTCAAACAGGACGTGAGAATGCCGTTCCATTAGTGGAAGGATATCTACGTGCTCAAGGCTTATTTATGGATGAAGCATCTATAACTCCACGGTTTTCAGAAACTGTAGAGTTGGATTTGGCTACCATCATACCGACTGTAAGTGGTCCGAAAAGACCCCAAGATACAATAGCACTGGTTGACATGAAACAATCGTTTAATAATGTATTGTCGAAATCAGTTGCTGACGGTGGGTATGGAAAGCAACATGTGAAATATGCGAAGGGTATACAGGACGGGTCTATTGTATTGGCTTCTATTACGAGTTGCACTAATACGTCCAATCCATCTGTCATGGTGGCTGCAGGTTTACTAGCTGCAGGTGCAGTGGAAAAGGGCTTACACGTACCTTCGTATGTCAAAACGACTTTAACACCGGGCTCTCGTGTCGTCACACGTTATTTGGAAAAGGCGGATCTACTAACATCGCTTGAGCAACTTGGGTTTTTCGTAGATGGATATGGCTGTGCTACATGCTGTGGCAATAGCGGCTCACTGATGCCCGAAGCAGAAGAAGCGATAGCAGAAAATGATTTGGTCGTAGCGTCTATTTTAAGTGGGAACCGGAATTTTGAGGGGCGTGTACATCCACTGATCCGTGCAAATTATTTAGCTTCACCTCCATTAGTTGTTGCCTATGCACTTGCAGGGCGTATCGATATAGACTTTGATAGCGAACCAATAGGCATAGGAACAGAAGGACAACCTATTTATTTAGCGGACTTATGGCCTTCTACGAAAATAGTGCAACAAATGATTGCGAAAAATGTTGATGCATCACTTTTCCGTGAAGAATACGCAGGAATTTATTCAAATGAAACTTGGGATTCGATACCAGCGAGAGAAGGTATGCTCTATGACTGGGATCAAAACTCCACGTATATTCAGCGTGCACCTTATTTTGACAAGGTTCATAATATGTCAATCAAAAAAAGCACTGAGAAGATGATTCCACTATTGATGTTGGGAGATTCTATTACAACGGATCACATATCACCGGCAGGACATATACCATTGAATAGTGAGGCGGGCAGATATTTATCAGAACAGGGAATCAGTCCGCGTTCTTACAATAACTATGGTGCGCGCAGGGGAAATCATCATGTGATGATGCGCGGTACGTTTGCGAATATACGCCTTCGCAATCAACTTATACCTGGCGTAGAAGGTGGCTATACGATACACAGGGGGACAGGAGAACAAGTTACGGTATTTGAAGCAGCACAGCGATATGAAAAAGAACAGCGTAATTTAATTATACTGGCAGGGAAAGAGTACGGAACGGGAAGTTCGCGGGATTGGGCAGCAAAAGGTACATCGCTGCTCGGTGTAAAAGTGGTACTTGCTGAAAGCTTTGAGCGCATTCACCGTAGTAATCTGTCAGGCATGGGCGTGCTGCCTCTTCAATTTGAAGAAGGTGAATCGGTATCCGTGCTCCACTTGGATGGAACGGAAACCTATACGCTCGATATGGAAGATCATGCATTCGTTCCTGGCCAGCGCTGTGGTATGACGGCAGTGAGACCGAACGGTAAAATCATTCAATTTTCCGTATTGCTTAGAATTGATAACGTCATGGAAAAAGAAGCGTATTTGCAAGGTGGTTTATTGCCTTCCGTGGCTGAAAGTATGATGGAATTAAAAAAATCTGAATAAGTGTAATCTATCTACAATACCTTGAGTAAACAAACTACTAAAAACGATTGACACATATATTTATATACTATAAAATGTATGTCAACGCTACTTATGGAATGGTTTACTCAAAGGGGATTAGAGAAATGATAGACTCACGAAATAAATTGAAAATGATGATTGTAACCGCATTATTCGCGGCCATTATCGGTATTATGGCACAGCTAACGATACCACTGCCATTAGTTCCGATTACAGGACAAACACTGGCAGTCGGTCTAGCAGCGACTATTTTAGGTTCATGTTATGGAACGATCTCTGTACTAGTATATTTAGCGATGGGAGCGGTAGGGATGCCTGTATTTTCAGGCATGTCTTCAGGGTTAGGTGTAATTTTTGGACCTACCGGCGGATTTCTAATTGGCTTTATCCCAACTGCATTCATCACGGGTTATTATATGGAGCGTACAAGTTTCAAATTACCGAATGCAATTATTGCAAATATCATTGGAATGTTCGTCGCCTTAGCGTTTGGTACAGTATGGCTAAAGTTTATTGCGGAACTTTCTTGGACAGCCGCTGTCATGGCAGGCTTTGTTCCATTTTTAATCGGTGGTTTCATCAAAGCATTTCTTGCAGCGTGGGCGGGTATTACGGTTCGCGGAAGATTGCTCGCTAATCGATTATTGCTCGCTTAATTTAATCTCACAGTATAAAAAACGTTAATTCATATTATATGAGTTAACGTTTTTTTAGATGTGTTAGTCCATTGGTATTTCACATTGAGTGGATTAGGAAAGCAGTTGGATTACTGAATATTATCGTCTTCTGGTATATACTAACAATAGCGAGTATTCGAAATAATGGGGGCTGTTAGTATGAAAATTGCTGTAGCTATAGATGGTTCTGAACATGCTTTTCGTGCAGCGAAATATGCGTTGACACTTTTAAAAGATGCACAAGACGCAGAGCTTGAAGTGATTTCCGTAACCGATTATAACAAAGTGGAAGATGAACAACTCCTGTTGCAAAATCTTAAAAGTTTATCCTTGTATCAAGATCGAATTGTGAGGCCAGTAGTGGAATTGGCGGAAAAAATCGGAGTTAAAACGAGTGTCACGCTGTTACGAGGAAATCCAGACCATGAAATCATTAAACATCTGCAGACAGCAAATGTTGAGCAATTGGTACTGGGGAGTCGTGGAATGAACATAATGCAAGAAGTGGTGCTTGGCAGTGTAAGTCGCAGTGTAATGGAGCAAGCAAATTGTCCAGTAACAATTGTTAAGTAAATGAAGTGGTCATATGGTCTTGTTCACTGGAAATTTATATTAGAATTATGGTTTTCTGGGAAGCTGATTGTTGGATTTTTGTTAAATAATTGGTAGAATGATTTTGAATTGATAGAACAGGGACTTACTGCTGGACTATGTGATCCGTGAAGAGGGTATGGAATATGAGAGTGGAATGTTATGTCGGTGACGGAAGCTGAGAGAAGATCTCAATTGAAAAAGCGTAGAAAGTAGTTTTGGGAGGTTTTATCATGAAGATTGCTGTGGCGGTAGATGGCTCAGATAATGCATTACGGGCAACAGATTATGCGATCATGTTAATGCAACAATTTTCTGGAGCGAAACTGGAATTGATCCATGTGATCGACTTTAATAAAGAAGATGAGCGATTGTTAAAACAAAGTCCTAACAGTCTTGCTATGTACCAGAAGAAGAAGATGCAATCTGCATTGAAGTTAGTCAATGATAGTGGAATAGTCGCAGAAGTTACAATGCTCCGGGGAAATCCGCATCAGCAAATCATTAAACATGTAAACACGAATGAAATTGATCATCTCATCCTAAGCAGTCGCGGTTTAAAATTACTTAAAAAGTTAGTTATGGGTAGTGTCAGTCAAAAAGTAATTAAACATGTGAATAGCTCTGTCACGATAATTAAATAAACAATATAAAGCAGAACTGCCGTAGCGTATCCTACAGATATGTTACGGCAGTTTTTTTAGAGTCTTTTACTGTCGGCGTATGCTGGTTCTGGACTTTGCGTTTTCATATCGGTGATTGAAGAATTATCTTCCCACTTATCTAGTATCACGGCATTGGCTGTATTGCCAAATACGTTCAACAATGTACGGAAGCCATCAGTCAAACGATCCACTCCAGCGACAAGCGCAATACCCGCAAGAGGTAAATTGGCTGCGGCAAGTACAGTGGACATCATAATGATACCTGCACCTGGCACACCAGCTGTACTAAATGACACGACAAGTGCACTGACAATGATTGCTAAGATTTGTGCGCCACTCAGCTGGATATCAAATAGCTGAGCAACGAATAAAGCATTGAATGTCTGCAAAATGCAAGCACCGTCCCGTTTCAAGGCAGTTCCTAAAGGTATCGCAAAACCTGCAATCTCTTCTTTCATTTTAAATTCTTTTTTGCTATTTTCAATAGCGACCGGCAATGCTGCATTAGAGCTAGCCGTACCGAATGCGATACCGAATGTCGGCTGGAAGCTTTTCCAGAAGTGCTTTGGAGACACATGTAAGAAGCTTAGAATAACAAAGTACGCGATAGCCATCAGTGTCAAAGCTAAGATTAATCCTAAGATATAAACAAATAACTTCTGCACAATATCAAGACCTTGGGTGGCAATTACGGAACTGATTAAGGCGAAAACACCTATTGGAGATAATCTTAAAACAAGCATTGTAATCTTTTCTACGATAGCATGTACGCTTTCTACGAATGAAAGAAATGGTTTTGCATGACTGCCAGCCATACGAATTCCAATGACAACAATAATTGCCGTGAAGATAATCTGCAACAAATTCCCTGTTGCAAATGCTTCGAATGGATTGGTAGGAACTATTGAAATTAACCATTCAAGTATACCTTGTCCTTCCTTTGCCTCGCCGGCTGCCAATTCCCCTAAGCCATCTACCATATTCCCTGGTTTCAAAACTGAAGCGGTAATGTAGCCAATGACAAGCGCGAGTATGCTTGTGCTTATGTAAAGGAATAATAACTTCCCTGTCAACCGTCCAACTTTTTCAGAGTGATCTATACTAGAGAAACCTACAATCAAAGATGTAAACACAATGGGTACTACTACGAACTGGATTAAGCTCAAGAAAATTTTACCGATTGGAGAAAGTACGTATTCATTCAATTGCGGTACTGCTTGCGGGAGAAAGATATTTACGATAATGCCGAAAATTATACCCGACACAAGACCGACTGTGATTTTTGTTGAAAGTTTCATAGAAAACAACTCCTTAAATCCTTATTGATATAGTAGGTTTAATATAATGAAATATATATGTTTTGTCAATACTAATAATTCTAACTACTGAAAGAGTGTATACAAGTCGCCAAGTTTATTGAGTCTTGTTCAATAAGATCGAATGGTTTCACGATGAATTGAAACCACTACCTTAAGAAAGGGCAATTATGTATACAACTAATATTAAATCATGTAAGATACCCCTGTAGGTATGTAAGGAGGGACGAGATGAAAGAACAATCGTATGAAAATCATACACGGGTAACACCTTTGCAACACTATATTTGGTTACCATTAAGCGTTCTATTGATTTTGATAACAGCGGTCTATGGAATTTATCAATTTGTAAAGCATGGTTTTTCAATGCAGATTTTGTTATTATTCGCTGTCATCGTTCTTGCTATTATTCCAGGGATGCTTGCACGGATTTATGCGTTGTCTTTGCAAGATCGATTAATCGTCACGGAAGAACAGCTTCGTTACTTTATGTTGACGGGTAACCGTTTAGCTGCACAATTGACGAAATCACAATGGATTGCATTACGATTTGCTTCAGATGAAGAGTACGTGGAGCTTGCGAATCGAGCAGCAGTGGAAGATCTGTCACCTGATGAAATTAAGAAATCCATAAAATCATGGAGAGCAGATCATCAGCGTGTGTAATGAAAAAAGAGAGCACAGAATCTGAACTAGATCTGTGTTCTCTGTTAATTTGCTTATACAGTATATGTGTTCGTTATCGAGTAACTATTGATAAACAGATAGTAAAAAGGCTAGAGATAAACTACATATCATGATAAGTACAAAAACCACGTCTATTCCATTATACCGTGTAGGATAATAATACGTCCTTGCAGCGCCCATCTGATACTGTTTCGCTTCCATCGCAACGGCAATGCGTTGCGCACGACGTATACTTTGGGCAAAGAGAGGAACGGTATAGGATTGCAATCGCTCATACACACCTTTAATCCCTTTGGAAAACTGTAGATTCCGTACTTTCAACGCGTTCCTGCGAATTTGCAGCTCTTCAGTGACAGCAGGAATTAAACGAAACGCTGCAATAAAGCTATAGGCATATTTAGACGGCAGACGAAACTGCTGCATCATAGCATAAAAGAATAGTACGGGTTGGATTGTTAAGATAAACGTAAAACCGACGAAGCCAAATGAAAGTGATTTACTCCCGAGCAACAGCGCGTGTTGAATACTCTCCTCGGAGATCTTGAGTAGTCCCCATTGCCACAACACCGTTTCACCCTTACCGAATAATAACATCGTCAATCCAGTGGACAGGAATGAAATGACTAACGGAATGGAAAGCAATAAAAGTTTCTTCAGTGAATAGCCACTGAATACATAAAATAATATTCCATATAGAATAGCCTGTGAGATAGCAAAAGGTAAACTTTGATTCACAAGCGTAATGATCAAGAACGCAAAAAATACGATGAATTTTAGCGCGGGATTGACTCGGAATAGCCAGGTTTCGCGTTTAGGTGTGAACCAATTAAACACTCTTTGCACCACCAACTCCATTAGCCGTATGCACAACGCCGTCAACTACAGTCCAAACAGCAGTAGCGAAGTTCTCTACTATTTCCGTATCATGCGTAACCATCAAAATTGTCATGCCTTTCGTGCGCAACTGCTCCAATTTCTCAAGAATAGCGATTGTGTTTCGTGCATCCTGTCCAAAAGTAGGTTCATCGAGTAACAGGATATCCGTACTAGGAGTAAGGGCAGTTGCTACACTCAAGCGACGCTTTTGGCCCGTAGATAGTTGATAAGGATGGCGTGAAACGGAATCGGGCAGGTTAAATAAGCGCATCAATTCCTTTGCATACATGTCTGCATCGGCTTTTGGCATACCGTGCAAAGATACTGTTAATTCTTCCGTAATCGAGTTCGTTACAAATTGTAGTTCGGGATTTTGAAAGACGAGCGATAGACCTTTCGGGAGTTGCCGTTTCTTCTTTTTCCACACAATGGCTACGCCGTTCACTTCATAGACGCCGTTAGTCCGAAGCAATTGCATAAGAGATAAAAGCAATGTACTTTTACCAGAACCATTTTCCCCAACAATCGTAATCCAGTCACCGGCCTGTACAGTCGCATGTTTGGCGGAAATCTTCTCCACTGGACCACGATAACCGTGAAAGTCTTGGATCTGAATTTTCTTTTGCGATGAAACGGCTTGACGATTTAGCATCATTAATTGAAATGCATCAGATGTTTTATATTCTTCCCATACCCCTGGATACCAAATGCCATAACGTTTCAGTTCTTCCTGAAAGTTTGCAAAAATATCTGCAGGTGAACCGTCTGCTAGTATGACACCATGATCATTAAACAACACAACACGATCTACCCAGTCAGCAATCAAATCGATTTTATGCTCCACGATGATCACAGTTTTATCAGCGGTTGCTTCTTTAATAGAAGTCCATATCTGTTGCGTGCCTTCCGGATCCAGTAATGCGGAAGGTTCGTCCAGAAATAGCACGTCCGGTTCCAATAATAAAACAGAAGCCAATGCCAACCGTTGTTTCATACCTTGAGACATTTCATTGATGGGCGTGTGGGCATCTATCAAGTGCAAGTCTACACGCTTCAACACCTCCTCAATAAGAGGTGCCATTTCTTCACGCGGCACTTGAAGATTCTCCAAAACGAATGCGAGTTCTTCATCGACGTAGGTCATACAGAACTGTGTATCTGGGTCTTGGAAAACGAACCCCCACGAGTCAGGTAACTGAATGCTTGTTGCTTTCATTGGCAGTTCGATAGAGTTCGGGATAATGCCACTCAGTACTTGAAGTAAAGTGGATTTCCCACAACCGCTAGGACCGAGCATGAGAACTTTTTCACCGGGCTGAACAGAGAAGGAGAGGTCCTTAAAGACCAAAGCATCTTCTCCAGGAAACTTCAGTCGTAACTCGGTAACGCTGATGTTATTCATAGTTGGATCATACCTCCGCTTTTACTGATCAAGCATCGTATATTCTTTATTATCGACGGGGCGAATTAGCGATGTCACACCTGTTGCTTCTAGCGCTTTTACAATAAACACAGCGAAAATACCTGTGAAGATGAATGCGCTGATTGCACGTAATCCGTATTTCACAATGAGTGCCCATGTTTCGAGTGCTGCGTAACCATAAATCAAATCAAGTCCGAAACTTGCAAGACATGACGCGACTCCTGCTAACCCTGCAATTAAAATAGAATAGCGTCGATAACGGAATGCAGCGAACAATAATTCAGCAGCAAGTCCTTGTACAAATCCATACATCAATACTTCAATACCATGGCCGGCAAATGCAGACAAGGAAGCCCCCGCAATACTTGCGATGAATGCAGTACCGGGCTTTCGTAATAATAGGAAGGCAAACGGCCCCACCATGAACCACATACCGTAAAGCAGTTGACGTGCAACAGGCATGATCGGTTTGACGACAGTGTATAAATCATCCCAAAACTTCATGAGCACGCCAAATACAACGCCGATCATGATGGTGATCAATAAATCGGTAAACTTTAACTTTTTCAAACTCTTCCACTCCTCGTTATTTTTTATACAAAAAAGCCGTCTGAAGAGCAGACGGCCGAGGAAGGAAAGAGATTCCTGTATAATTCCATCGATCACGCTCTCTACGCTGGCATTACCCAGATCAGATTAACGGTCAGCAGAGGATTCATCTGCTATCTCAGCCTGATTCACTCAAGCACCCGGACGGACAATCATGTAAGCAATCCTAGTATACAGCACGTTGAATTGTGTGGCAACTTATGAAATTACTAGACGTTCAATTAAATGCTGACAGTTCAAATGGAACATATTGTATTGAAATCCTGATATACTAAAAGGATCAAACTGTTCATAATTATATTCTCGATATCATGCAAATAGAGTGTAAAAGGAGTTTTTACATGACAAAACATATAGCTTTTATTGACGTGGAGACAACAGGCATGCGTGCCGAGACGAGTGAAGTAATCGAGTTAGGGGTTATGCTTGGAGAGTATGAAGATAATCGTATTGTTCGAGTGGCAGATGAGTATTGCGAGTTTCAAGAACCGTTCTATTCTATCTCCCCGATAATTACCCAGCTCACTGGCATTACCGATCAGATGGTTAGAGGGAAGTCGCTTGATATGGATAGAATACTAAAAATACTAGATCAAGCAGACGGTATAGTAGCACATAACGCATCATTTGATAGGGGCTTCGTTAGTCGACTATTACCTGAAACGCTCGACATGGACTGGTATTGCTCCGTTAGACAAATCAAATGGAAAAATTATGGATTTGAAAACGGCAAACTACAACAATTGCTGAGAGCGCACCGAATTCAAGTGCATAACGCCCATAGAGCGCTCGATGATGCGAAGAATCTAGCTGTGTTGCTGAACTCATCCAATCCCAACTTGGCGGATGATACATTCATCTCGTATTTGATGAATAAAGCCCCAATGAAGAAACCAGCAAAATCAAGATTTTAACTACTAGAAAGACCAGTCATCATGGGATGACTGGTCTTTTCCTTTTCGATACGACTCTTGGGTTACTGCGGCCATGTGGTTTCTATGCTACAACTATATTTAGTTGCGCGTCATGCCACTTATACAAAAAACTACAAAAATCTACTGTCCATGGAATAGTTTATATAGATAAAAGGGTATGGTAAATAGAAGTATGTGACTTACTGAATAACTGAAAGGAATGAGAAGATGAAAGTAATTACAAAGAAGTCACATAAGAAGTTACGTCTTCTATTTCAAGCCTTTTTCGTCATGATGGGTGCAGTGATCACAGCTTATGGACTTGAGTCCGTCCTTATTCCAAACAATGTATCGGATGGTGGGGTTACAGGCCTAAGTATTGTAGGTTCTAAAGTTTTTGGACTTCCGTTAGGCGTTTTGATTGCGATTTTAAATATCCCGTTTATCTTCCTTGGTTACAAACAGGTAGGTACGCGCTTTGCAGCACTTTCTGTCGTGGGCATCGTATCCTTAAGCGCCAGTACAAGTTTAATGCATCATATTCCCATCATTGTTCAAGATGATACATTATTGATAACTGTCGTTGGCGGGATCATTATTGGAGTCGGAATCGGAATAGCTTTGCGTAATGGTGGAGCACTCGACGGTATTGATATGCTCGCAGTATTGCTTTCAAGAAAACTCCCATTTGGTACAAGTGATCTAATCTTATTCCTAAATGTTTTTGTCTTTATTGTCGTTTCAACTGTCTTTGGGCTGACTGGTGCGATTATGTCAGCAATTGCTTATTTCATCGCATCGAAAGTCATATCTATCATGGAAATTGGATTTAGTGGTTCCAAAACATATAAGATTGTAACGGATCAACCTGAATTGATGATTGAAGAGATTCACGGACGTTTAGGTCGGAGAGCAACATATCAAGTAGTGCAGGAGAGTTTTACAAAAGAGGAATTCATAGAAATCACTTGTAATATTTATCATTTGGAAGATAGTAAGATGAAAGAAATCATTCGTGACGTAGACAAAAATGCATTTGTGGCGGTATATGAAGTTGCAGAAATTAAGCGGGGGAATTTTGGCGGGAGCCAACTACGTTAAGTGGATGTAATTGAAAATATATTTGTCTGCAGAATATAATTGTATAGTAAGCAAGTCTAGCTTTGATAAAAGAGTGTAGGGATTAGAATATTACAACTCCGCAAAAAGAAAATAACAAACAATCACTCACTCATCTGTTTTAAAGGGAAAAGTATCTTGGAGACTAATCCCGCGTGTGGAAGTATTATTATTAGTCCTTCAATAACGCAGTGATCTTGATGTTTATTCTTCTATTAAGAGAACATAAAAAGTCCATATATGTTCGCGCATTGAATTTATGAAAAGGTGCTGAATTAAATATGGTTTAGCTTTTTAGAGTAATAAGTTATAATGAAGTAGACGATATATAGATTTGGATTTAGCTTTTTGTTTATATTGCGGTCACTCTCTATCTAGAGAGTGTGGATTGAAATGAGCAAAAGATGAGAATTTATCTAGACTACCTGAGTCGCTCTCTGTATAGAGAGTGTGAATTGAAATTGTCGCTAGGGGTTGCGGAAGGGATATTTATTTGTCACCCTTTACAAAATAAAACGAATCACGTAAAAGCGTCTGCATAGTAGCAGACGCTTTTTTCAATTATAAAGTAAATTTTCGTACAAGCGCATTGAGTTCTTCAGCCAATCGGGCTAAATCGTCGGAGTTACTTGCTATTTCTTCTATTGCGCTACTTGCTTGTTGTGAAGATGCTGAAGTTTGCTCCACACCTGCAGCAGACTCCTCAGTAATTGCCGCAATCTCTTCGATTGACCCACTCATTTCCTGACTGCTTTCCGAAATATCTTGCAGGTCTTTCGAAATACTTTGGATCCGATTGACCATATCCGTTACGGCGTTACTTATATTATCAAATGTTTCATTAGTACGTTTAATTTGATTTGTACCTTCCTCCACTTGCTTATATCCTTCTTGTAACGAATTGGTAACCATAGTGGACTCAGTTTGAATCCGATTGACGATTTCAGTGATATTGGTAACGGACGCGGAAGATTGTTCTGCCAGGGTCCGTACTTCATCGGCCACCACAGCAAATCCTTTACCATGTTCGCCAGCCCGAGCTGCTTCAATCGCTGCATTTAACGCTAATAAATTAGTTTGTGCTGCAATTCCTTGTATAACCAAAACAAGTTGGGAAATTTGTTGTGTATGCTTGTCCAATCCTTCTACGTTTGTCACTGCATTATGAACAATTTGATCGATAATCTGCATCTGTTCCAATGAAGAATGCATCACTTTGCTCCCAGTACTTGTCAAGTTCAGCACTTCATTTGATGACTGCTGAATATGGACTCCGTTTTCATTGGCATCCATTACTTTAGAGACGAAGACTTCCATTGAAGTTGACAAACTACTTGCGTTAGTGGCTTGGGATTCAGTGCCGTAAGCCAAATCTTCCATTGTAGTAGCGATCTGAGCAGTACCTATTTTTATTTCTCCAGCAGATTGAGTCAGTTCTTCACTTTGTGATGAAACCGTTTGAGCCACAGTATGTATCTCATCCAATAGTTTGTGCGTATTATTACTCATCTCATTCGTAGATGCGAACAGTTGTCCAATTTCATCTCGCAAATTTGTTTCTAAAGGCGGACTGCTTAAATTCCCGGTAGCGATACGTTTCATTCGTTCCATTACCACGTGAAGAGGCTTGGAAATAGAATTGGCGGTAATGACAGCAACTACCATGCTCAAAAGAATAACTAAGGTTATTATACTTGTAACCAAAATCAATGTATTTTTGCCACTTGCAAGCAAATTCTTTTCAATATCAATAATGATGACTTCACGATTCTCAGCTGTTTTTTCGTATGAGTGCATTAAGCTGCGTGCATCATCATTCGAGGCCAACAAATTACGTTCAGCCAACTCTTTGTTACCACGTTCAAATTCTGCGAATACATTTTCTGTGATGTGCTCCCGCCATTCGACGGTTCTTTGAATTAAATCTTGTATTTCCTTCGAATTTTCTAACTCACTAATAGTTGCTTGATGCTTTACACTATCTTCTGTATATGTATCAAATATATCTTTGTAGCTTGTTTCTCCTGTCATAATATATCCCCTGGAGGCGGCGATCCGATTTGCCATTCCAAGTGCCAACTGCTCGTCTGCAATTAATAGAGGCAACTCTTTTTCTAAAATGTTTTTCGTTGCTTCATTATTTGCTTGAAGGGTAGAGAATATAAACATACCTAGTAAAACTATTAATAAAAGCACAATAGAGAAGCCTGTTAGTAGTTTTGACTTAATACTATTGAATCTAATCATCAGAAATCCTAACTCCTGTCTGTTTTTATTTCATTATACATCCTGGTGAAGTTTAAATCTATGAAAATAGGTTAAAAGTCTATTACTTACACTAAATTACATATAGGTCTAGTCTCTTATAATATCGAGAGGTTAAAATCAATTATTCATCTTTAACGTAGAAGGCGGTACATTAGATGAAATGAGCATTAAATTATTCTAATAACACGGTCTATAATTTGTTGGAATAGATAAGGATGGCTATTTTGGATCCATTGCGATAGACAAAAATAGTCAGATGTAAATAGTTAGTCACTATTTGAGGTTGATGAGGATCGATTATCTAAATAGTGATAAAATGTTGACTTACTGATACCAGTTTCTTCTTTGGTATCGTATATAGTGTTAAGAGGTGTGCTGTTCAATTGGTTGGCCGTTCACCCACAATCGGACGAATATATCCATATCCTATGTTTCCTGATTGTTTGCTAAAATGATTCTATTATGGGACTAGAAATGATATGCTGTTTGTCTTTTAAGATAGTATGAACTTTTTTATGACGAGAGGGGAACAATATGCAAACTTTCCAACAGCAATGGTTTGGTAATGTGCGCGCCGATATATTGGCAGGTATAGTCGTAGGACTAGCGCTCATTCCGGAAGCATTGGCTTTTGCGTTTATCGTCGGGGTTGATCCGCGTGTCGCGCTATATGCATCATTTACTATTGCCATTATTACTGCGTTTGTCGGAGGCAGACCTGGATTGATATCGGCTGCTACGGGTGCCATGGCATTAGTACTTGTCAGTTTAATGGCCGATCATGGTCTCGAATACGTACTGGCAGCCACTATTTTAACGGGTATTATTCAATTGATTTTAGGCTCACTAGGCGTCGCGAATTTAATGCGCTTCATACCGAACTCCGTGATGTTAGGATTTGTAAATGCGCTAGGAATTATGATTTTTATTACACAGCTACCATATTTGATTGGTTCGGGTATGATGACGTATGTATTTGCGATCGCTACATTGATTTTAGTATATGCAGTGCCGCGTTTCTTTACATTGATACCGGCTCCGCTGATTGCGATTGTGGTGATGACAGCCATTGCGCTGTTCAGTGGAGTTAGATTACAATCGATCGGAGATTTGGGGGCGATGCCGAGTTCATTGCCAACATTCTTTTTCCCTAATATTCCATTGAACTTTGAGACCCTGAAAATTATTTTACCGTATTCATTGGCACTGTCGATTGTCGGGTTACTAGAGTCGTTACTGACTTCGCAGGTTCTTGATGACATGACAGATACACCGAGCAATAAAAACCGTGAAGCACGCGGACAGGGTATTGCCAACTTCATTACTGGATTCTTTGGTGGAATGGCAGGCTGCGCGTTGATAGGGCAATCCGTCATAAACGTCAAATCGGGTGGTAGAGGTCGATTATCTACATTGACTGCTGGAGCATTTTTACTGTTTTTGATTATGGTATTAGGGGATTTGGTCGTCAAAATTCCGATGCCTGTTCTTGCAGGAGTCATGGTTATGGTGGCGGCTACGACTTTCAACTGGGGATCGTTTAAATTTCTTCGAACTGCACCACGATCAGAATCTATTGTTATGCTGATAACGGTGGTGATTATTTTATACACGCATAACTTGGCAATTGGTGTAGTGATCGGAGTTGTTCTAAGTGCATTATTCTTTGTTGCGAAGATATCGCGTGTCTCGGTAACGAATAAAGCGGGTATCTATAAAATACATGGTCCATTATTTTTTGCTTCTACGACGAAGTTTATCCAAGCATTTGATAATGTAAATGAAAAACAAATTGTTATTGATTTTGAAAATAGTCAGCTGTGGGATGAATCTGCAGTGGGTGCCATTTTAAAAGTGGTAACAAAGCTTGAAAGTAAAGGGGCGACGGTTACGATTCGTGGACTAAATTCTTCAAGTGAACAATTATATGAAAAATTATTGTGAGGGAGTGAACGATATGAAAATTGCTGTCGCGATTGATGGGTCTGAAAATGCGATGCGTGCCGCAAAACATGCGATTATGCTAGCGGAATATTTACCTAAAGTTACGTTAGAGATTATCTATGTGCAGGATCTTAGCAAAGCGAAGGATGAAAGACTGTTAGAACAAAGCCCTGAAAGCCTCGCACTGAAACGCGAACAAAAAATGCATCCGATTTTAGCTATGGCGAAGGAAGCGGCAGTGGATGCGAAAGTGATTATACTTAGAGGGAATCCTAGCGAAGAAATCATCAACTATGTAAACGAAAAGAACATTGATAATCTAGTCATTGGCAGCCGTGGGTTAAATTCATTTCAAGAAATGGTTTTAGGTAGTGTTAGCCATAAGGTCATGAAGCATGTTGCGTGTCCTGTGACCGTTGTGAAATAAAGATATACGTTACTTAATAAATAAAAAACCGTCTTCCGATGAATTAATTCAAAGGAAGGCGGTTTTACTATTTAAGCAGTCTTCTTCTTTTTACTGAATTTTTTCATGGATTCATACACGAGTGGTACGAAGATTAAAGTGAGGAGCGTGGAACTCGTCAAACCTCCAATAACCGTTACACCAAGACCTTTAGAAATGAGTCCGCTGCCTTCTGCTCCAATTGCAAGGGGGATCAATGCACCAATTGTAGCTAGCGCAGTCATTAGAATGGGCCGCAGTCTTGTTGTACCTGCTTCCAGTAAAGCTTCTCTTGTAGTGAATCCTTCTTTTTCTTTGTTGATAACCCTATCAATCAAGACAATTGCGTTCGTCACGACAATACCGATTAACATTAATAAACCAATCATGGAAGATACGCTGATGGTTTCGCCGGCAATCAATAAACCGAGTAAAGCACCAATTACTGTAAATGGCAAGGAGAACAATACAGCAAATGGGGCCAGTGCACCACCGAATGTGATAACTAAGATAAGATAGATAATCGCAATCGCTGCAGCCATCGCTAGGCCAAGCTGAGTAAATGCTTCCGTAATATCTTCTGTTACACCGGATGTTTTCACTTCTACAGTGGAAGGAATAGACAGTTTGTCAATTTCTGATTGTACATCCGCCGTCACTTTTGCAACATTCTTCTCCGTGATAGTTGCAGAAACACTTGAGAATATTTTTCCATCTTTACGAGATACTGTATCAGAGGTTGTACCTTCGTCAACTCTTACTACTGCAGAAATCGGAATCTCTATACCTAATGCAGAAGTAACAGTTTTCTTCAGTAAATCATCGATAGTGCTATATTCATCCTCATTCTCATCGATGTATACATCCATAGTATTGTCATCTTTTGTGATTTTGGTTAATACTTCACGCTGCTTCATTGGATTAATTTCCATTCCAACTTGGGCAGTTGTTAAGCCGAAGTGATTAAGTCGTTCTTGATCTGCAACTAATGTATATTCTTTATATGTTTTTGCAAGACTTGTTTTTACATCCTTCAATTCGCTATGGTCTTGCAATATCGCTTCGATGTCACTGATGACTGGTTCGATATCATTTAAGTCATTACCGTAGATGTCATAGCTTATTCCGTTGCTTGCTCCGCCCATGCTGCCGAAGTCTTGAGAGATCCATTCACCTTGGGAAGAAGAATCTTGGAGTTTCTTTATTGTTTTTTCTTTTACATCATCGAAATTTTTTGTATCAGAATCGAATGTAACGAACATTAGAGCACCGTTGGAGGAACCAGGTGATAATGGATTACTACCGCCAATGGATAGTTGGACCGTTTCAATATCCTTCTGATCTATTAAATAACTTTCCGCTTTTTCAATGTTTTCATTCACGGTATCAAGCGTTTCGCCAGGCTCTGGAGTATATGTGATATACATGGTTTTTTGTTCTTCTTCTGGAAGGAAGCTGACACCTACAACTGGGATTAAAAATAAGCTACCGACAAGTATTACGATAGCGATACCCGTAGTGATGAGCTTGTGATTCAATGTCCAGTTTAATATTCTTTCATAGGCAACAGTAATCTTTCCGTTTTCTTCTTTTTTATTAACACTTTTACCGTATAGCTCTTTCTTGAATAAAGTATGTGCGAGCATCGGCACGATAGTTACAGCTACGAGTAGTGAGGCGAGAAGTGCGAAGCTAATCGTTAATGCGAATGGCATAAATAGCTCTCCAACCATTCCGCCCACTAATCCAATAGGAAGAAATACTGCAACTGTGACGAGAGTGGATGATGTAATCGGCTTAAACATTTGTAATGTTGCTTCCCGGACGAGGTCTTTACCTTTTAGTTTCTCGTCTTCTAAATTCATTCTTCGGAAGATATTTTCTACGACCACAATGGAGTCGTCAATTACCCGACCTATCGCAACGGTCATCGCACCAAGTGTCATCATATTAAGTGTGATATCCATGAGATTTAAAATGATTATTGCGATCAATAATGACATAGGAATGGAAACGATGGCAATAATCGTCGATTTAAAGTTACGCAAGAACAACATGATGATCAAGACGGCAAAAAGTGCGCCGAAAAGTGCTTTATTTAACATCGTGTTGACAGATTCTTCGATTGGCTCACCTTGGTCAAGCGTAGTACTAATAGATATGCCCGTATTCTCTTTTTCAAACTGCTTCATATGGTCCTTTACATCATTTGCTACATCGACAGTATTGGCTTGCTGTGTTTTTACTACTTGTACGGCAATCGCTTCTTTTCCATTCGTTCTTGAGATGGATTCTGCCTTTTCTACAAGTTCAATAGATGCGATATCACCCAAAGTAATTGTGGGAGTTTCTATTGTTTGAGTAGTGGTAGTTGCTTCTGGCATAATTCCAGCCATTTGGCTCGGATCTTGTGTTGGCATCATCGGAATTTGCAATTTCTTTAAATCTTCTAAAGTTGTGATATTTCCATTAATAACTACCGATTGTTCTTCATCTCCGAACTCAATCAATCCTAATGGCATTGAAAGATCGGAGGCTTTTACAATGGACTTAACAGTGTTATCGTCGAGATGAAGGGTATCCATTTTTTCTTTATCAAAAGTTAAGCTGACCTCTTGAATTTGTTGACCTGAAATTTCTGCGCTCGACACACCTTTAATAGATGTAAGACCCGGTACTAGAGAGTTTTGTACTTTCTCAGTTAAATCAGCGAGATTTCCTTCAGTATCAGAAACGCTAATTGCCAAAATCGGAAAGGCATTAATATTAATGGTACCTACATCTGGCGTCATCGCGTTTTCGGGAAGCGCGAGATTAGTAATTGCTTCTTCTACCTCATCTTGCGCTTTGTTCATATCTGTTCCGTATTCAAATTCAATTTGAAGTGAAGATGCATTTTGGAACGATGTCGAACTTACGGTCAGTACACCATTTAAACTGGTGACTGCTTTTTCAAGCGGCTCAGATATTTCATTTGCGACCTGAGTGGGAGTCGCACCTGGATAGACAGTCGTTACGCTGACAATGGGAATTGAAATATCCGGTATAGTTTCTAGTTTCATTTGTGTAGAAGAGTAGAGTCCAGCAGCAGTCAGAATAAATGTAAATAGCCAAACAGCCAGCTTATTCTTCATTACGAAATTTACAATTGAATTCATAAATACCTCCAAGTATTTTTGACCGATTGGTTTTCATAGCGTATAATCAAAACTAACCAGTCGGTCATTTTATTCGCATTTTACAATTCACTATTTTTGTAAATTGTAAAAGGACGTTCTAAATCAATAGTTACTGTCGAGAATGTATGATACCAAAGCGTTCCTTTCACTATTTATTTTTGGATATATAATTCTTTTTAATAATAACTGACCAGTCAGTCATAAGTCAATTAATAATAGTAATAAATAAAACTATATTAGTAGTGAATGAATGGGAGCTATCATGTAGCGATATGTATTCGACCTTTGATTAGTTGTTCAAAGTAATTTAAAATGATTAGCAAGCTAGTCATAATAGTAGTCGTCCAAGTTACCATGATTATAGAAGTAATAGTACATAGGGGGTGCTGGTTTTGTCGGAAAGAAAAATACTAATTATCGAAAAAGCATCAGAACTCTTTGCTATTAAAGGCTTCAATGCTACTTCTATTCAAGACATTACAGATGCGTGTGGAATATCGAAAGGATCTTTTTATCTTTCGTTTAAATCTAAGGATAGTTTACTGATTTCAATTTTTGAATACTTCAGGGATAAGTTAATGGATCGTATGAGCGGCTTGAATGATTCTGAGATTACACCAAGAAAAAGGCTAGAGCTTTTTTTTAGTATCCAGTTTGAGGAGATCGCAAAGTACTCAGACTTCATTCTCATGCATATGAGGGAACAGACGAATCCCATTAATGATGAAATGGTAAGTATGGTAAATGATATGCGGCAAAAAACATACGAATTACAGGAGAAAATTTTATTAGATGTATACGGTGACGAGATAAAAGAATACATCACTGATCTGTTCGTATTATTAAGCGGATTTGTAAAGGGGTATATTGAAATTATTATCTTCAATAAAGATGCTTTGAATTATAATGATCTAGCCAGCTTCATAGTTGATCGGACTGATTCGTTAGTAAATGGATTAACAGTGCCTTTTTTAAGAAAGGAACAGTTGGTAGGATTTGAACTTGAAGTATGTGGAACATCCATAACGAAGAACATGCTAATTGAAGAAATTGAACTGTTGGAGTCTCAAATTACTAATGAGGATGCGATAATCAGTTTAGATGTCATAAAGCAAGAATTAACATCGGAAGATTGCAGAAAGCCTGTCATTATCGGCATGATGTCGAATCTGAAGAATTATGAAAATGCTAATAACTTAATGCAGAAAATCAAGCAATTTTTACTAAATACTCAATAAATATTTGTATCTATAAGTACGATGTAAGCCATTGACAAGCCGCATTCAGCAGTGTGCAACTCATCAGTGGCTTTTAATTATTGTTCTACAAAAATTGAACATCTTATTCTTGACTGTCTATCCACTTAATGACGTCGTGAATTGTTTTTCTACCTTCTTTTTGAACAACAGGATAGGACAGAGGATCAAAGGTGACTATAATTTGCGAATGAGGCTTGATAACGTCAATGGGTCTATCGAAATGAAACCAAACATAATCAAAAGCGGCGGTCTCTATTTCTTCTGGTGTCATGCCTTCATAGTCGTGTGGTTCAAGTCCTTGTACAACCAATACTTTCTCGTTGTCTTTGAATGTCACAACGCCATCACACTCTTGAAATTGGAGTTTTTCAGATAGGTCGGGAATAGTTTTATTTTCCATGAATTTTTTGACGGTCTTCCAGTTTTTCTCTTTAAATATATCTAGGACTTGTCGTTGCGTTGTTTCGTCTTCTGGTTTATTTCGCTGTAGCCAGTTCGTTGCATTTGTATGTCGCTGGGTATAAGTCAAAATGATCTTGAAATATTGGTCATAGTTGTAACCGAACTTTTCTATTTGAGTTTCTTCAATGCTTTTTGCTTGTTCTTCTGTAAAGTCGTCAAAAAATGTTTGCTGCTGCTCATGAACTACAGTATTGATTTCCTCTAAATCTTCTTTGTAGCCTTGGGAAGCGGCGTAATCCATAACGGAATCAATCTCTAGAATACTTTGAAAGACTCTGTACCGTAATTCATCAGAGCCACCTTGATCAAGCCGCTCGCTTTGAAGCATGAGATCATATAATGTCTCGTTTACTTTATAACTCTGATCATTAGTGCTGGTCGAACTATTTTGTAAGACATTGAACGTGATGAATATAATAGCAGCTAAAACAATAGCTGAAGCCATTAGTGGAAATGGATTTCTCCGTTTCGGTTTGCGTTCACCGTAAAGAACCCGTTGTTTTAGTTCTTCTTTATCATTGAAAACGTCACCCGCAGTAGCATCTAAACTCCCTTTTACTTTATTCAATGGAAAGCACCTCCCAATAATCAGCTGACAGATTGTCTTTTAACAAAGTACGTGCCTTGGTCATTCTGGTTTTTACGGTATTTTCCGACAGATCAAGAAACGCAGCAATCTCTCTCATATTTAGTTCCTCGTAATAATAAAAGAGTGTAATTTCTCGATGTTTTATAGGTAATACCAATATAGCAGCAGCAATCGCAGACTTTTCTTCCTGTAAAATCAATCGATGTGTTCAGTATGTATGGTTTCTACCCACTCTTTATTGAATTTCAAATGTCGGAAAGACCAGCTTCGCAAATAATCTTTACAGCGGTTGACTGTAAGTTTGGTTAAATAAGCACGTAATTTTCCTTGTTCTTGATAGTTCGACTTCTCATAAAAGTGATAAAAACTTCCTGTGCGATATCCTTCGCCGTTTCAGGGTCACGTAAATAAAAGTATGCCATCTTCAATAAATGTTCTCCATACTTATCCACTATGTGCTCCAGTTCCACCGAATTCATTTCCACCACCGCCCCTCTACTACTATAACGAAGCACAAATAGAAATAGTTTTAATCTGCTGAAGTTTTACATAATAAATAAAAAAACATGACAAGGAAATTCCCGTCATGTTTTAATGAAAATTAGTTTACAACCTGATCTTCAAGATTTTTCCACAGATGGTGGGCTTCTCTCGCAATATGTTCTAGCAAATCAGGCGGAGCGGTCGTGACCGCAGCACAGGCTTTGATCAGTTCACTTAATTCCAGCTTAAAAGCTTCAAGAGCTTTTGCTTCTTTTATCACCATTTGATTGAATGTATTCAACACGGGTGATACTTCATTGCGTGGTCTACGGATGATGGTCTTCAAAGCTTGCGCTTGTAGTAGAAGGTTTTCAAACTTCCTAGTCATCGCGCGCACTTGATCGTGTAATTCATAGTTGGAAGCATCCACGTAATGGCTGATGAATAGTAAGTGGTCAAGCATTTGACGAAGCCAGAAGTTGCTCTCATGTAATGTTGCATCCGCTGGTGTGATGTAAGAATTCGTTTCAATTAATTTGAACACACGCTCTGCTTCCTCAGCTTCCCGAATCATGTGATCAAGAAGGGAAGTAGGGGTAGAAATAATTACATCGCAATGTAACGCACGATCCATCGTATGCAGGAGTAAATCAGCGAACTCTTTTGTAGAACTCTTTGCCTCGTCGATAATTAATCCGATATCACCGGTTTTAGATTCAGTCTTTTTAAAAATTTTCCCCATGCGATCGATCATTTGCTGATTGGCACGTGCTAACTCTAACTCATGGTGACTGATTTCTCGATCGAAAAACTCACCGTGTTCAAAATTATTGCGCACCCAAAAGTCGATAATACCGTACGTATCCCGTTCATAATTATCTGTATAACCAGTCACTCATACATACCCCCTAATTTATCTATCTGTTATCCATACCATCCTATTCGTACCTTGTGTTGTTTATGTATAGATAGGGTATTGAGATTGAAAGTCATCTATTTCTGGAAGAAATGTATATACTGAAGGAAGAGGTGTTGTAAAATGAAAATCGGCATAATCGGGACTGGCAATATTGCGCAGTATCTTTTAGAAAGTATTAATGGGAACAGCAAAGTGGACGGTGAAATTATTTCTATATTCGGTCGAAACCAAGAGGTGGGACCGAGATTAGAAACACAGTACAGTGCAACGTTCTATACGGACTTTCAGGAGTTTATTCAATCTCCTATGGACGTAGTCGTGGAAGCTGCAACGATTGAAGTAGCGATGAAGCATATGGAAGAAGTGCTGGAAAATAAGAAAGACATGATACTGAGTAGTATCGGGGCATTTAAAAATGTTGCGTATTTGAATGAAATGAAAGAAGTGGCGCGGAAGAATCAGCAACATATTTATCTACCTTCAGGAGCGATTGGTGGACTGGATCTTCTACAATCAGCAAATTCACTAGGTGGATTAAAGGAAGTACGCATTACGACTAGAAAGTCCTACCCATCACTAGGACTAGATGTGAAGTCTGTGGAAGAATGCATTTTTGATGGTGTAGCTTTAGAAGCAATTGGAAAATTCCCTAAAAACGTCAATGTTGCATTACTATTATCCATTGCAGGACTCGGTGCGGATAAAACGGCAGTACGCGTCATAGCAGATCCGAATATTCAACGGAATACACATCTTATTGAAGCGAAAGGTGATTTCGGCAAAATGAATTTACTAATCGAAAATGAGCCAATGCCAAACAACCCTAAAACAAGCTATCTTGCAGCGTTAAGTATAGTATCTACTTTACAAAATAGAGGAAATGCGATTACTATAGGAAGCTGATTAAAGTGAAGATATTTCATAAGTATGGAGACAAAGAGAAGGAACTCTATGTAAAATTAATAGATGACATCCTGTCGCTTAGTAGAATATGTTTTAGGTAATCGAAATAAGGAAGTAGAATAGGTATACGAGATGAAAACTGGAAGAGTTTTTCAGTATGATATTGGTTCACTTTCTTCCGCATTCAGGCGCGATTGTTTAATAATTATCTCTATTTTTTTGAACTAACGAGTGCTTTATTTGAAGATCATTGAGCTATTTAGACGGCCTTTTTTGTTCAATTAAAGTGGCAGTTTAGTTGAATAAGGATAATTAAAATTAAGAAAGAAGGAAAACGTTTTGATGTGGGGATGGGGAGAATTTCTTGCAGGATCAATAGCAATATCTATTTTAATATTTGGAATTCTTTACTCAAAGGAATCCTATGAAAAGAATTGTGGAAAATCTAGTTCAGGGGATGGAACTATAATAGGAGAGCTACTTGCTGCTACCTTAACAAATAGTCCCTACTACGTTTTGAAAGCATTCTTTATTTTGATAGCAATCTTTATTTTGGTTTGTATTGTCATATCGAAAATGTAAAAGGCAGTTGTTGGAAGTATGTTATATTGGATTTGGAAATTAGTGGGAGTGTTACTATTGAAAGCAAAAATGAATTTAAGGGTTTGTGAAAAAGGGCATACTTATTACAAAAGTAGTGACTGCACAAGTTGCCCTACTTGTGATAAAGAGAATAAACCAAAAAGTGGATTCCTATCGAAATTAAGCTCACCTGCCAGAAACGTCTTAGTTCATAATGGTATTGATACTTTACAAAAACTATCAAAATACACCGAAAAAGAAATTCTGAAAATCCATGGCATTGGACCCGCTTCCTTACCAATTATGAGAAATTTTTTAGAAGAAGAGGGTTTATCATTTAAAGAATAATACTGTATTTTCTTATAAATTATACTTGGTTGGATAGATGATCCAGCATCAAGCAGGAGGACTCTATCTATGAACCCTAAATGGAATGAGAAACTTGGTTAGGTCATTGAAAACATATTAGTCATGGATCGCTTAGAGCATCTGTAACTAATGAGTTGTCGACGGAAGAGGACATATTTTCCACAATGCCTTTGCTGTACATCAATCTAAAGAAGGCTTTGAAGCATTTTATCAAAGAATTCAATGTGATAAATCTTACTAAAAATTAACACCCCTTAAGCTAGACTTTTACAAAGAGTCTAGCTTAAGGGGTGTTTTTTATACAGCGTGTGGAGCGTTGTTATGATTTTAGATGTTTGCTGTGTTTATCGCTCCTAAAGAATAAGCTTGCCATCAGTAATAATCCATTAAGGAATTATGGATTGAGCGGTTAAAATCCTCCTATTACAGTCACACTGTTACATAAAGAAAACAATGACTGGTTATTATGAATTGAGGGGATGTCTATATGGATACTACTATAAAGAAGTTACATGAAATAAAAAAGGCATTGAATGCAAAGTTCTTTGAACGTGAAAACGAGGTAGAAGGAATCTTAATAGCTCTCCTATCCAAACAACATATGTTAATGATTGGGCCAGCTGGTACAGCAAAATCTGCACTATCAGTAGAACTAGCAAAAATCGTGAACGGCACCTCCTATTTTCAATGGTTACTGACAAGATTCAGTACCCCGGAGGAAGTATTTGGACCGCTGTCGTTAAAAGATTTAGAAGAAGGCGTATATAAGCGCAATACGGCAACAAAAATGCCAGAAGCACATTTGGTATTTTTAGATGAAATCTTTAAAGCAAACTCTGCTATATTAAACAGTTTATTGACCTTAATCAACGAAAGACTATTTTATAATGACGGACAACCTATTAAAGCACCCTTAATGTCAATCATTGGCGCTTCCAACGAATATCCCGAGGAAGGCGAAGGTCTAGAAGCTTTATTTGACCGCTTCCTATTACGATTTGAAATTAATTTCATTGCAGATGAATCGAACTTTGTATCCATGATGAAAGATGAAGGCGAACATGTCGAAATTCCGACTATGCATTTAGATGAGTTAGTGCAACTTCAAAGTATGACCAATAAAGTGCATATTTCAGATGAAGTATTTGATACATTGTCTACAATTCGAAGAGAACTCCAGGACGAAGGAATACAGCCGTCGGATCGTCGATTCAAACAATCTTTAAGTATCTTGCAAGCGAGAGCTTTGATCAATCAAAGAGAATCCGTACAGGCGGATGATATGGTGATTCTTCAAAATGCACTCTGGGAGACTTTGGATCAAAAAGAGACGGTTTGCCATATTGTCCGTAGACATTCACAGGACAGTTTAGCACAAAGACTTTTAGCAATTGAAAATGAAGCGAATGAGATCTATGATTGCGCGGTACGTGACCAGTCAACAGAAGCAGGTATGGAAGCGGTCCAGAAGATTTCTGCTTTATCAACCGAATTAAATAATTTAAAAGAGCAATATGGAAGCCGTATTACTGAAGTGGATCATTTACAAAAACAAATTACTATCTTGAAAAATGAAGTAGAAAGCAGCCGAATGGATACTGCTTACTACGGTGAAATGAACGAAAGGAAAGTTGTAAATGGTGAGCGGCGTGGTGTCTTCTTCAGAAAGTAAAAGGAGTGATATTCTATGAAAAGAAGTAAAATAATTAGAGATCATCGCTCCGTACTGAATACAGACGCATTTGATAAAAGACGCTTTAAAGAACTGTTCGGGATGTCAGACGGTTTGCAAAAGGTCAGGGAAGAAGGACAATTACCTACTACAGAAGCGTTGCTTGGCGATGTTTGGGCATCGTTATATAAAATGAAACCACGAATTTTACCTGAGCAAATGGATCCAGCACTGAAAACGAATAAAACCATTATAGAAAAGCTAATGAAAGATGAAAAGTTTGAGGGATATAGAAATTTTACTCGACTGGATGATCTCGCTGCAACTGTTTGTACCGTAAAGTTGGTTGAGAAAATTAATCAATGGCTAGCGGAAGCACTGGCTATGGATGAAGACTTACTAAAGAAATTGGAAACTGTAAAAGCGCTACAAAATGACGTGCCGATTGTACATTTGGATCGACAACAGGACGAGATAGAAGATGGACCTATCCAAGAACTGGCCGATGCTACTGATAAGTTAAACGATCAGCTTGAATTAACACTTGAAACGAATGGCGAACGATTTATGCAAGCGATCGATGAAGCGGTTGAAGAATCGATCAAAGTAAAAGATAGCCTGATTTCTTTGATGGGCGGGAGTAGTGTCGGTAAAGGGGACGCAGAGTTAAAAAAAGTACCATTGCGTGAACAACTGGCAGTAGCAGATCAACTAGCGATGGATCCAAAAATGCAGGAAATTGCAGAGTGGGCTGGTCGTTTTCAAGAAGTGGCGCGGAAAAAGCAGAAGACGAACTATGTGGAGGCGATAGAGAGACGTGGCGTAACTATTGGAAATGAAATAGAACGTCTCCACCCGATGGAATTAGGACTATATTCAAATGACTCGACGAAAAAAGATTTTCTGCGGCGCTTTGCGGAAGGAAACACCATGCAGTTTGAACAGAAGAAGCGAGAAAATCTTGGCAAAGGTCCAATTGTTTTTTGTCTTGACCAATCGGGAAGTATGAAGTTGTTTGATACTCAGTCAAAAGGGTTCATCTTGGCACTTCTATCCATCGCCAAGAAACAACGCCGGGATTTATGCGTTCTATTATTTTCTACAACCATTCAAAAAGAAGTATTTACTAAAGGTAAGATTACGTCAAATGAATTTGCACGACTTGCTAGAACATTTTTAGGTGGCGGAACAGACTTTACACTGTCACTGCAAGGTGTCCTTGAAGTAATAGATGACAGTACATTTAAACATGCAGATGTCATTTTTGTTAGCGATGGAGAAGACGAGATTAGCGAATGTTTTCTAACGGAATTCAATGATAAGAAAAAACAAAAGGAGTTCAAAGTACTTACATTAGCGATAGGGAAAGATACAGCCGTCGCAGAATCATTCTCAGACCGTGTCTTTCATATCACCGATTTTGATGACGAAGGAAGCTTTATTGCTTTTGAAATTTAATTGATGTAAATCCCAAAACTCTCAGTACGCGAAGGGTCTTTTTTGTTTATCATAATATTAAATTTTTGGGGTATTCTAATCAAAACATACAAGCTAGTTGAGGTGATTGGAATGCTAATTGAAAGATCGTCTTCTTGGAAAGAAGGATTTATTCAACGACTTGAAAACCATGAACCATGGAATAATGCGTTGCTGTATAACATGAGCTATGAGATCACGAAAAACAACTTAATTACTGATTTTACTGGATTGCAGTCACTTGCTTACTTACCAAATGTAAAACCGTTACCTCATCAAATAAAAGCGGCTGAACGAGTGATTGAACAGATGAACGGTAAAGCGATTTTGGCGGATGAAGTCGGGCTTGGTAAAACCATTGAAGCAGGTCTGATTATCAAGGAATATTTGCTGCGAGGTCTCGTGAAAAAAGTGCTGATATTAGTACCAGCTTCTCTAGTTAATCAATGGGTGGAAGAGCTATATACGAAATTCCACATCCCTGCGCTGTTGTACAAAAAGAATTATGAGCTCGATTATGTAGATGTAGTCGTCATGAGTATGGACACAGCCAAACGCAGTCCGCATAAGGAGAAAATTTTTGCGCAAGATTATGATTTGATTATTGTAGATGAAGCGCATAAATTAAAAAATCATCAGACGATCAGTTATGAATTTGTACAAAGTTTGAAGAAGAAATTTTGTTTATTGCTTACAGCAACACCGATCCAAAATGATACGTTTGAATTGTTTTATCTAGTGACGTTACTTAAACAAGGCCATTTAGGAAACTATGAGGAGTTTTCCTCAGTGTTTTCTGCTAAAAATCGTGATGAAGAGCGAGATAGTTATTTAAAAGAGCTAGTCAGCCAAGTCATGGTACGTAATAGGCGGCAGGATACGGGTGTGGAATGGTCCACACGAAAGATTCATACAGTTCCTATCACATTCACGGACAATGAAAGACAGGCCTACACTGCTATATCCAATCTGAAACAAATATCTCCGCTGTTTTCCGATGCATTTTCCACGATGACTTTACAAAGGGAAATGTGTAGTAGCCCCGACGCCACAATGGTTACATTGAAGAAGAAACTGCAGGAATGTAAGCAGGTGGAAGAAATCTCCTATGTGGAAGATGTCATCAATCAATTGGAAAAATTGCCGATTCATTCTAAAGCTAAAAAGGCGGCCGAATTGATTGCACAAGCGAACGAAAAAGTGATTATTTTCACTGAATATCGTATGACGCAATTATATTTGAGTGACTATCTGTATGCGAATGGGATTTCGAATGTTATTTTCAACGGTAAGTTAAGCAAAAGCAGCCGGGAGTGGATTAAGCATTTATTTAAGCAGCAAGCGCAAGTATTAATCGCGACAGAGTCTGGAGCAGAGGGGATTAACCTGCAATTTTGCCATCACGTCATCAATTATGATCTTCCTTGGAATCCAATGAAATTGGAACAGCGGATTGGTCGGGTACATCGACTAGGACAAGAACACGATGTACAGATTTATAATTTGGCTGTAAAAGAAACGATTGATGACCATGTGGTGAAAGTGCTACAAGGAAAGATTGAGACGTTCGAACAAGTTGTAGGCGAACTAGATGATATTTTGGAAATGAAAGAACAGTCTGTGTGAAGGAGGAGAATGTATGCATTCGACAGAAATCCATACGTATCTTCACAGATTCTTCACGGAAAATAACTGTGAAATACTTCATGGAAATGAACATTATCTAACTGTGCAACTAACCATCGATATGGATAAACGAATTATGAACCGCCCTTTTTATTGGAGATATATTGAAAGCGTCAATGAAATACCGAATCCGGCACAGCTCACGCTAATTACAAATATGCAGCAGTTGCAAAACGGGATGAAAGGAGAAGTAATTCATCTAGGATCTCCGCGGCTACATCAATTATTTCGATTGACCAAAGAGATGGGGCAGTATGTGAAAATGTACGAGCGCATAGTAGACACTAACGAACAGCGGATTTTAACTCCGTGGGTGGGTGTAAATTATAAAGTGTCATTCACCAGCCATCAAACGAAGGAAATATTGTATTCACTAGGCATCAATTTGATGACGGGTACTGTCGTAAAAGAGTTTCAAGAGACTATTGGTATGCGGGATTTGTCCGAGCAATCGTCTGAACAAGTATTTCACTTACCTTATATCATCACGCCTATTCGCGCACTTGATCGATTGGATACTGTGATCACTCAAGTAATTGAAGGTCAAGATCTAACGTGGGTGGAGGAAGCGGAAAAGAGATGGAGGAAAGACCAAGCAGTATTAGATTATTTCTATGAGGGACAGGAACCGAAACCTGAGTGCTATGAGATGGAGAAGCAAGCGATGGAAGAGCGTTTTAAACCGCGCATTACGGTGGATGTGGTGAATGGTGGGTTATTTTATTTGAAATAAAAAATGCGCTGTTGAAAGTGTAAATAACTTTCAACAGCGCGTTATTCTGTTTATTCATAAATAAGGGATGTAAACAATCACCAAAATCACGATCCAAACAAGATCCACAAAGTGCCAGTAGTAAGAGAAAATCTTTTGCTTCTCTAAAAACAAGGTATATGGAATCTTTCTTTTGAAATGAATAAGTATGATCGTGAGCCAACCGCAACCGAATGCCACATGGGCTGCGTGGAGACCAACTAATACATAAAAAGCACCCATAAAAACATTAGTTCTTGTGGTATAGCCTGCCTGAATATAAGACGCAAACTCATTGATTTCAACCCCAAGGAAAGCGAGGCCTAACAAAAGTGTGATGAGCAACCAAATGATTGTAGCTTTCCCATTGTCCTTCTTTAAATAACGATCCGCCATGAAAATCGTTCCACTACTCGAAAGTAAGAAGACTGAAGCCAATACAACAGTTTTCCAATTGAAAATATCGAAAGGTTGTGGGCCACTTGAAGCAGGGGTATAAATGAAATAGGTGATAAACAATACCGTGAACATGATTGCTTCCACTCCTAGATAGATAAGGAAGCCTAACTGTTTATCTTTAAATAAAGCTGTCTCTGCATTATTCATTTTACATCCCCCCTTCCGTAAACCGATTCCCGTTCATCATTGAATGAGCGGACGATGAATAGAACGAATATGGTAGCGCCACTAATGGCGGAAATCCAATAAGATTGATAGATCAAACCGAATCCTGTTACGAATATCGCCAAAGCCATAAGGAATGGTAATACCGTATCTTTCGCAATCGGAGCGTAACGAGGATTTTCTGCTACTTTCATGTTTTCGTTATGTTTCTTTGCATACCAATAAGCATCTGTTCTTTCAACCAACGGCATAGGTGTGAAGGAGTCTTCAGGCGATGGAGAGGCGACACTCCACTCTAGGGTCCTACCATTCCATGGATCGTTTCCTGCCGGCTGGGCGTGGCGAGTGGTTCTTACGATATTGATTATGAAAACGATGATGCTGATCCCCATCAGGAATGCACCAATCGTACTTGTAAAGTTTAAAGCGGTGATACCTTCATCTGAACCATACGTGTAGACCCGACGAGGCATTCCTTGTAAACCCGTGATGTGCATTGGCAAGAATGTCATGTGATAACCTGCGAGGAATAACCAAAAATGCCATTTCCCTAATGTTTCGTTCAGCTTGAAGCCGGTGATTTTGGGATACCAATAATATAGTCCTGCAAAAATCCCTAAGATTGTAGAAGCCAAAATGACGTAATGAAAATGTGCTACAACGAAATGCGTGTCATGGAATTGAAAATCCGCTGCGGTCAGTGAGAGCATTACGCCTGTCACCCCACCCATAACGAACGATGGAATAAAACCAATGGCAAATAGCATGGGAACAGTAAACACAATTTTTCCACCACGCATAGTAAATAGCCAGTTGAATACTTTCAGACCTGTAGGAATCGCAATGGCCATTGTAGTCACAGCGAAAAACGTATTGATGATTGGCCCGAGACCGACAGTAAACATATGGTGTACCCAGACCATGAATCCTAACACACCAATCATCAGTAAAGAGACAACCATTGCTGGATAACCAAATACTTTCTTTCTTGAGAAGGTCGAGATAATATCCGAGAACAGTCCGAATGCCGGCAATGCCAGAATATAAACTTCGGGGTGTCCGAAAAACCAGAATAAATGTTGCCAGTAGACAGGATCACCATCTTCGCCTGAGAAGAATGTCGTCCCGAAGAGTCGGTCGAACATTAGTAAATACAGTGCAATTGCAAGTACTGTAAATGCGATCAAGATCAAGAAAGAAGTGATTAAAGCAGCCCAAGGAAATAAAGGCATGCGCATTAATTTCATGCCGGGCGCACGGTTCCTGATGATAGTGACAATCATATTCAGCGCGGTTAATAAAGTACCGAAGCCTGCAATCTGGATACCAAAAACATAGAAGTTGGTGGCGGCTCCTGGTGTATACTGAACTGTTGAATAAGGTGCATAGCCTGTCCAGCCAACAGCAGGTGAGCTGTCGAGGAAAAAGGCTGAACCGAACATAACGCCACCTGCGACAAACAGCCATAGGGACAATGCATTCAAGAATGGAAATGCTAGATCACGTGCCCCGATTTGTAATGGTACGGCTATGTTCATTAATCCGAGCAATAAAGGCATTGCTGCGAAAAAGATCATCATAGTACCGTGTGACGTGAAGGTTTCATTATATTTCTCTAACTGATAGACCATAAAGTTATTATTCGGTAAGGCTAGTTGCATTCTGATGAGTAAGGCGTCAAGACCTGCCCTCAGGAAAAATAGAAAACCGAATATCATATACAATGTACCGATTTTCCGATGATTGGTTGTTCGTATGTACTCCCAAATGACGGGATACTTATGTTTTCTGACTACATAAATGATAGCAGTAGAAAGCAAGATAATGAGCAGACTCCAAGCGATGACCAGATCGATCGTCAGAAAGATCGTTTTTCCGAAAAGTGGGATGTGCATAATAGTTTTCACTCCTAACAGTATGCGTAAATGGCAACATCGGGATGCTACCATTTACTTAATTATTAATATAGTTTTCATATTCTTCTTTGGAAACAACCTTAACAGTAAATGTCATATTTGTGTGCTGAATACCACAATACTCGGCGCATTTACCTTTGTAGACACCTATTTCAGGCTCTTTAATCTCATTGACAATAGGCTTGTTAGGGATTAAATCAACTTTTCCCGCAAGTTCCGGTACCCAGAATGAGTGAATCACATCTTCTGTGGACAGATGGAGAATGATTGATTCACCTTCAGGTAATATGAGTAAGTTTTCTTCTGTTTTATCCGTATCATAAGTGAATGTCCATTGAAATTGTTTGGCGGAAACATGAATATGTACACCTTCATGGCGGGATTCAGCTTCAGCCACTGGGGATTGATGATATGAAATCCAGAGAGCAGGAATAGATAATATGACGAGTAGTATAATGGGAATGATTGTCCAAGCTAGTTGAAGATGTCTTTTTTGCTTATCATTCAAATAGTTAGTGGGATCATGTTCCCGTTCTTTCTTATAACGATATGTAATGATGATCTTGACGAGTAAAAAAAACACAACTGCAAGCACTAGAAACATAATACCGAAACCGAGCCAAATTAGAAAAGCCTGATCTTTACCTGTAGTACTTTTAGGATTTAGTACAGTGATATTTGAACAGCCGGAAAGTAGTAGAAGCGGAAACAATAAACGGATTTTTTTCACTCACATAACTTCCTTCCTATATGTAATACTATTTACTTAAATGCCCTTCCCTGTCTACTTGGAATAAAACATAGAATTACTAAATTTATAAAGAGAGAAGGATATTTCATGGAAAATAAGGCTTAATAGAAGGCTTAGTGATACATAACTAAAGAAAAATATTTATTTTTTGAATAAAGTTGTTATATCAAATGTAGAAACGGGTACGTGATTACTAGAGCATGTAATGTAAGGGGGGATATATTGGTGTATATACGCAAATCAGTCGGCACAATGCTATTATTGTTACTGATAATCTTAAGTGCATGTGGCCAAGACAAAGGATATAGCGAAGCAGATATCCGCGAAAACTTACAAAACCTAGACCCTGATGATCCAAAAACTACAAAAATCGAACGAGGGAAAGAACTTTTTGATAATACGAATGCTTTACTTCCTGAAAACGTGGGTAATAGTCTGTCTTGTATCAGCTGTCATGGAGATGGCGGACTGTCAGCAAATTCACCGATGGTCGGAGTGACTTTGAAATATCCGCAAGAGCATCATGGAAAATGGACGACGATTGAAGATCGTGTCAATGGGTGTTTTATCCGCAGTATGAATGGAGCGGAACTTGAGCAAGGCAGTGAGGAAATGAAGGCGATGGTTGAATATTTGACGTTCATCTCAAAAGATGTAAAGACGGATGAGGATATTACATGGAGAATGAATAACAATAAAGATTCAATTCCTGAACCAGATGTCGAAAACGGTCAGCAACTGTTTACAGCTAAAAACTGTATTTCTTGTCATGCAGGAGATGGTTCAGGTACAAGTGACCATACAGGTCCGGCACTTTGGGGTGATGGTTCATTTAATGAAGCAGCAGGTATTAACCGTATCAATAAAGCAACAGGTTACATTCAAAACAATATGCCTAAAGGTCAGGCAGGTACGCTGACTGATCAAGAGGCTGCCGATTTAGCTGCGTTTGTGTTATCACATGATCGCCCCGAAGGTGATCCTAAAAAGGTTGGAGATTACCATAAAGATCCCGAGCGTGATTATATTACAAAGGAACGTCGTCAAAAGATTCGAAACGGTGAATTTGATTGGACGGAACTTGATGTCGTTGAAAAGAATTAATCAGAGTTTACTAGTAGCCCAGTTGAACAGATGTAGTATCTGTTCAACTGGGTTATTTTCATTATGTGTGAATATAAGATAAACTAATAGCGCATAAGAAACTATATGACTGCTTCGCAATCTCTGCCATGACGGAAAGGTAGCACGTCCAGTATAATGAAGATAGGTAATACAACTTCGTACGTTTAATGGGTTTTGCCGAACCTGTATAAAAACTGGATGAGCTTCTTACCACGAGCGATCAGCCGATTATGTCTGAGAACGTGGAAATAAAATTTCTATAGCTCCGTTTCATATTACACTTGCCAATCCTCAACATCTTAAGAATGTTCCTGGACGAAAAACAGATATGAAAAACGCTGAATGGATTGCCCAGTTGGGTCGTTATGGTCTTATTCAGGCTTCGTATATTCCCGACTTCGAAGTGATGGAATTGCGATTACTGACGAGGCGCAGACAGTCCTACATGCAAAAACGAACGCAGGCCAAAAACGAACTACACAATGTGCTTCAACGATCCAATATTAAACTCACTGGCTACTTGTCGGATATTTTTTCAAAGACAGGACAAGCCTTACTCCGACTATTTATTGACCGCGATGGATGGGAAACTAAGTAGGATCAATCGTCGATTATTGGAAGATTCTTTCGAGGAATATCATTTTTATTCACGAAAGATCAAGCAGATAGAGGAAGACATTGAACGCTATATTTTGGAGTACTTTCCGGAAGAGTACGCGCTGCTGATGGAAATCCCTGGTGTGAAACAACAGAGTGCCGCTGTTATTTTAGGAGAAATTGACCCAAATGTAGAGGCCTTTCCAACAGTTGGACATTTAGCTTCTTGGGCAGGGGTTTCTCCAGGGTCTAATGAAAGCGCAGGGAAGAAAAAAAGTTCACGCACCACCCAAGGGAATAAATATTTGAAAACAGCACTGTATGCAAGTGGTGGGATGGCCGGTCGATCGAAGGATCCAGCCTTTAGTTCACTCTATTATCGTATTTCCGCTCGGGGATCGAAGATGAAAGCCGTGGTCGCCTGCGGTTATAAATTATTGAGGGTTATTTATAAAGTATTATCGGAACGAGTGCATTACAACAAAGAAAAAGCCCTAGGATTGCGGCAACAATCAAAGGACTTTCTCCCAAATTAAAAAAAATTCGCATGTCTATTATAACATAGGTAGTGCTTTTTTTTGCTTTTTTCAACTTATTCTTTCAAATAAAAGTGTGGTGAGTTCATTGTTTACAATTATGCTAATAGAAGATGATCAGACATTATTTGAGGAAATAAAAGAACGTTTAACGCAGTGGTCTTACTCTGTGGCGGGAATCGAGGATTTTGGAAATGTACTGCAAGAATTCACAGAAATCAAACCGGACCTTGTCATCATCGATATCCAATTACCAAAGTTCGATGGATTTCATTGGTGTCGGATGATCCGAACGCATTCGAATGTCCCAATTATTTTCTTGTCTTCACGGGATCATCCAACTGATATGGTGATGTCGATGCAACTCGGGGCCGACGATTTCGTTCAAAAACCATTTCATTTTGATGTATTGATTGCAAAAATCCAAGCAATCCTACGCCGTGTGTATAGCTATAGTGCCGATCAGACATTGGAAGTGAAAACGTGGTGTGATGCCGCTGTGGATTTTGTGAAAGGTACGCTCACCAATGAAAAAGGAACTATTGAGTTGACGAAAAATGAAATATACATCTTGAAAATATTAATAGAAAGAAAGAATGAAATTGTATCAAGGGAGGAAATCATTACGAGCCTTTGGGATGATGAACGATTTGTTAGCGATAATACGCTGACAGTCAACGTTAACCGTTTGCGTAAACGGATCGCGGAAATCGGCTTAGTAGATATGATCGAAACAAAAGTGGGGCAAGGGTATATGGCGAAGGAAGAACAATTATGATCCAAATATTTCTTAAAGAACGTGCTAGTTGGATACTGTTCTTCATCTTCTCTCAACTGCTCGTTATGGCAATGGGCTATTTGGACACGAGCATTCCATTTTTGTCTACTGTCTATATAACATTCATTTCCTGTTTATCTTTCGTTATATTTATGACCATACGTTATGAAAGAGAAACAAGGTTCTTTAAACACTTACATGCGTTGGAATCGTCACTCGATCTAACTGCAATACCTGAAGCTAACAGTCCTTTCGAAGCCATTACTTCTGAAAGGATGTCCGAACAAATTCAAGTGTTTAAACACCAGTTGAATGGATTGCAAATTAGTTTGGAACTTGAGAAAGATGACATGTTGAATTGGATACATGAAGTAAAAACACCTCTGACAACGTTGCAATTAATGATTGAACGAACGGAAGATCTAGCGCTCCGATCACAGTTGATGTACGAGTGGCTTCGGATTCATCTATTACTTGATCAACAACTACATCAAAAGCGCATCCCCTTCATTCGGAATGATTTATATATCGAAAAGACAGACGTGCAGAAATTGCTATTTCAAGAGATAAAATTGTTAAGACAATGGTGTATGCAAAAGCGCATTGGTTTTGATATATCATTGGAAACTGAAGAAGTTTTGACTGATGCAAAATGGCTCGGCTTCATTATCAGGCAATTGCTGACGAATGCGGTGAAATACAGCGAGGATTCGGACATAAGTATCCGGAGTACTAGTAAGGATGGAATCATCACGCTATCGATCGAAGATGTTGGGCAGGGAATTGCTCCAAGGGACTTGTCTCGCATATTCGATAAAGGTTTTACTGGAACAGCAAACCATCAACATCATGCTGCCACAGGAATGGGGCTGTACTTAGTAAAACAAGTAGCAGAATCCCTTTTGATTACATTTAAAGTAGATTCAACAGTAGGAGAAGGTACGCGGTTCTCTTTGATCTTTGCGAAAGAAAATGAATTGATCCGTATAGCGCGTATGTAGAGGCATGTGACATAATCGTCACATGCTTTTTCTAATTGTCATATTAAAGGCAGGAGAAAAATCTATACATTGATTAAGATAGAATGAACAAGGAGTGATAGACATGGTGATTTTACAAGCAACAAAAATCTATAAAACATACGGCAATAAATTCAATAAACAAGAAGTATTGAGTGCGCTGGACCTCAAAGTACAAAAAGGTGAATTCGTCAGCATCATGGGGGCATCAGGCTCGGGGAAAACGACTCTATTGAACGTGCTTTCATCTATTGATCGTGTTAGCCAGGGAACGATCAGTATAGAAGGGCAGAATCTCAACGACATGAAAGAAAAGCAAATGGCGGAATTTCGAAAACGTCATCTGGGCTTCATCTTTCAGGACTATAACCTACTCGATACGTTAACAGTAAAAGAAAACATACTACTTCCACTATCCGTGCAAAAAGTGTCTAGAAAATTAGCCAATGAAAAGTTTCATGCAGTGGCGGAGGAATTGGGTATTTCGGAAATCGCTACTAAATATCCAAATGAAATATCAGGGGGGCAAAAGCAAAGGACATCTGCCGCACGAGCATTCATCCATGATCCGAGCATCATTTTTGCGGATGAACCGACAGGCGCTCTTGACTCAAAGGCGGCATCCGATTTATTGAATAAACTAAGTGATCTCAATACGAAACGAAATGCCTCTATCGTCATGGTCACCCATGATCCTCTCGCCGCAAGTTTTAGTGAGCGTGTCGTGTTCATCAAAGACGGACAAATTTATACGCAACTGAATAAAGGAGACCAAACGCGTAATGAATTTTTTAATGACATAATCAAAACGCAAGGTGTGCTGGGTGGTGTGCAACATGACGCTTAATCAACTAATCTTCCGTAATATCAAGAAAAACCTCAAGCATTATTATGTGTATATCTTTGCGCTGATTTTTAGTATAGGCTTGTACTTTTCATTCGTGACTTTGCAATTCGATCCAGCATTGGACGATGCAACAGAAGGAAGAAAAGGTGCTGCAGCCATTAAATCAGGTTCAGTTTTTCTGATTGTTATTGTGTCTGTATTCTTGCTATATGCTAACAATCTATTCATTAAACGACGCAGTAAGGAGATTGGATTATTCCAATTGATTGGGATGACGAAAGGAACTGTTTTCCGTATTTTAAGTGTGGAGAATTTCGTTTTATACGTCGGTTCTCTCATTGTAGGGATATTCTTAGGGTTTTCGATGTCACGATTACTCATGCTGATTCTATTTAAGGTCACTGGTGTAACGGATGTTGCGACTTTGCGTTTCTCTTCGGAGGCATTACTTCAGACGCTGATCGTATTTGCAGCAATCTTTGTATTGATTTTGATCATGAATGCACTATTCATTAAACGTCAAAGTATATTGTCGTTGTTCCGTGTGACTACCGTGACACAACAGCGGGTGAAAAAGATGACAGTATTCCAGGCGATCATCGGTGTGTTCGGTATTCTCCTCATTGTATCCGGCTATTATTTATCATCCCGATTATTTAGTAGTGTATTTCTTGGAAATCAGCTATTTCTAGTGATGATCGTCATATTAGCTTCTGTGATCGTAGGCACCTATTTATTTTATAAAGGATCTGTCAGCTTTATCTTTAACTTGATTCGTAAACGCAAAGGGGGATATCTGAACGTTAACGACGTGCTATCACTCTCTTCGATTATGTTTCGGATGAGATCCAATTCTCTTTTATTAATGATTATTACATCTTTATCTGCACTATCCATAGCATTACTTTCATTAAGTTATATATCGTATTACTCAGTAGAGAAGTCAGTGCAGCGAACTATTCCTGCCGACTTTACCATTCCTGATACTACGCGTGCAATGGAATTTACGCAGACACTTGACAGTGAAGACATAGCCTTTTCAGAGTCAGCTATTGATCTATTGACTATACCTGTTGATTTGTCGAGAGTTATGTCTTTTACAGGTGAAGAAAGTCAAGATATGAGTTATACCGATACACAGATGATTGTCATTAGTGATGCAGTATTGTCGGAGATAGACGTAGCAGAAAAGGGAGTGCTCTTCGTCAACTCCGATAGTCTGACGGAAAAATTCTTAAAGTTTCAAAGGAATCAGCAAGTAGTATTCCAAGGCAAAGAGCATGTATATAATCTGACACTGAAAGGGACGGAAAGAGTAGCAGTTCTTCCAACACGTGTAACTTATGGTTTTGTTGTTGCGGTAGTGGATGATCAAGTATTCCGGAAAATGAATGTAGATAAAGATCCTTCCATTACACCCGAATTTACTGAGTATCATGGCGTGGATATCGAGAATGAAAATGATCTCGAAAAAGCGAATGAACTATTTAATGTGTTGGGAATAAACGAATGGGCAGGACATGAATCAAAGCTTGAGGAAAGAACGAAACAGATGCAAAGTGCTGGCATGATCATGTTCATCGTGGGATTCCTTGGCCTCGCGTTCCTTGTTACGTCAGGCTGTATCCTATACTTTAAGCAGATGGACGAAAGTGAAGATGAAAAGTCGAACTATACTATTCTTCGTAAATTAGGCTATACACAAACGGATTTACTAAAAGGGATTCAACGAAAGCAGTTATTTAACTTTGGTATTCCGTTAGTCGTCGGTCTCTTACACAGCTATTTTGCTGTAAAATCCGGCTGGTTTTTATTCGGTACTGAAATGCTGACACCAACGATTATCGTAATGTTAATCTACACAGCACTATATTCTATATTTGGTTTGCTTTCCGTGTTGAATTATAAGCGTGTGATTAAAGATTGTTTATAACAGATTAATACCCCTGACGGCAAGGTCAGGGGTATTTTATTATGAATTAATTACTGCCTACTAATTCGGCTACTACGATTTGATATGCTTTATCTAAATTGACCAATTGTTTAACTTTTTCTGTTGAGTTATTTCTGCTATCCTCGGAAATTTGTTTCTTTACATCTTTCACCAATATGGGAAGGGGGGTAGAGTGAGTACCCACACGGCCTGACATTAGTGAGTCCTTCAATAAGTTTGTAAAGTCCTCGATTGTTTGATTGTGCATGATTCATTCTCCTCATCGTGTGTGTAATTGTTCGTTGACATAAAAAAACATCCGTCCCGTATATACCAGGAAGGATGTTAAGTGGGAAGCCATGACGAATTAAACGGTTCGGCAGGAAATACATTTATGTTGGATCGACAGAAACTATATCGAAGCCACCTAAAGAATGTCCTGATTCCGTTTTTTCGTACGTCGGCTTGTGTATGATTTTTCATAAGCCGCACTTGACACCTCCTATCCGCGTAGGGTATTGGTGTGTACTGATCTAGGCAGGTCTCCTGGCTCGTCTTCGACATATAATTCACCTTCCCATTTCCCTTGCAGCGAAACAGTGGTAACGAATTATATTCCAACTCACAGTTGCGGGACAGCATCGGTTTTTCACCGATTTCCCTTTTAAGCGTTTAAGAAAAATAAACGCACCTATCTCTAACACGATATTCAGTTGCCCTTTTAGTATATCACTCTTATTTATGAAAGGAACAAAAATAGGACAGCATCCTCTACTACATCACGAACAGACCCTAATCCTAAGGAACACGCTACTTGGAACAACGATTTATGTTTCCGTCTCGTTCTATGGTTTAAAATCTAGCCAATTAACGAATGTCGAGGAGCTTTTCTTTGATATAAGTAGACACCAACAAATACGACAAACTCAGAGGCTGGAATGGACAACCAAATACCGTTCAATCCAAAGAAGTGGGGTAAAATCATCAAGAAAATCAACATAATGATAATTTCGCGAGAAGCAGTGATCCAAATTGCCATCCGTACATTGCCGATAGACTGATAATATGTCATCATCACAAAGTTCGTACCTGTGAATAAATAAGCGAAGAAAAATAGATTAATTCCTGTAGTAGCCAAATCTCTTACGGCTTGTGGGAAGTCCCCGAAGATCGATACGATAGGGCCTGCCGCGAATTGACCGACAAGGAAGAACACAGCACCTGCAATGACAACGGTGAGAGTGGCCTTTTTTATAGTTTCCCTCATCCTTGCCTGGTTGCCGGAGCCTTGATAATAACTGATAAGTGGCTGAATCGCACCACCCATTCCAAGGAACAGCATGAGCATGACACTGTGTACATAGTTCAAAATAGAGAAGGCCGCAACACCTTCCGTGCCGGCCATCCGTTCGAACGCGATATTATGTGTAATGGTAAAGAAAGAGATCCCTAGCTCGGAAAGGAAGCTTGGAAATCCAACAAATAGAATGGCTAGAAACAGCTTTTTATTAAACTTCAAGCGAATCAGTTTCAAGTTATTGTTCTTTTTTAAGAAGTGGGTTGCGAGTACTAGCATACCTATGAATGATGCAATAATGGTGGCGGAAGCAGCACCGGCAACACCGTAATCAAAAATAAATAAGAATACATAATTCAGGACGATGTTGACGACAGATGTCACAATTAGCCCAGTCATTGACAGATTCGGTGCTCCATCGTTGCGTACGAAAATGCTAAACGTGTTTTCTACAGTAAAGATAAAGCCAAACAGTAGAATGACAAATAAATATTGTGAAACATAAGGGAAAGTAGTCGTATTGGCTCCCAGTGCGTAAGCTAACGGATCCCTAAAAATAAAAGCAGTTAAACCTACTATAATGGTGGATAAGAAAATGGAAAAAATAGCATGTGTGAAAATCGAACGAGCTTTCAGCACATCTTTGGAGCCCATTGCCATCGAGTATTTCGTGGCGGCACCTATACCAATCCATAGGGAAATAGCAAAAAAAATCGTATAAACGGGAGCCGAAATTCCGACTCCCGCTAATGCTTCTGCACCTAATCGATTACCGACCATGATGCCGTCCGCTACAATATTGATTGCCATCAACAACATACCGATAGTTGACGGTATTAAGTAACGCAAAAAGATACGTCCTACTGGCTCCGTATCCAATTGATTTAACTTGGGTGAAAAGCTCATTGCAAAGGACTCCTTTGAAGGTCAAGTTCCATGATAAGACAAGGGAATTCACCCAAATCATCAATTTGTCCATTTAACTTAAATCCGAACTTTTCATATAAGTGTTTCGCTGCTTTATTATCTGGATAAATACTTAAATAAATCTTGTCACATTGATATTTTTCTTCCATTCTGGTAAGTAGAAGTGTTAGGAATCTGCTGGCATAGCCTTTTCCTTGGTGATGCTGATCGATCATAAAGCGATCAAGCCATACATTGCCTGTATCTGCCTCACGTCCATGCATTGCATAACCGACTAAATCTTCTCCATCATATAATCCAATGGACTTCCATTCTGGTTCGAATTGTGATTGTGCTAGTGAAAATGAATTGCTTTCAATAAAGTTCTTTTGGTTTTCGTGTACGGATAAATAGGCGACATCTTGCCAATTTTCATTCGTTACCTCACTCGCGTGGAGGCTCATAATTCCATCTCGCTTTCAATTTTGTGTAAAACGGTAAAACTATTTTTGTTTTATCAGTTTATTTATTCATCGCTTTATAATAAACCCAAACAACAGAATATCCACTATGGAATCCAGTGCTTCGGTTACAGTCATACGATTTTCATAGAAAAACTTTCGATCAAGCGTGGAGTTCGTTGCATCTATGATCAACTTCATCAGTAACTCTACGTTTTGATCTGCAATGATTCCTTCATAAATTCCTTGTTCAATCAATTCGCGGAGTTCATCCCATTCATTAAGTGCTGCGTGGACGCGTTCCCATTGTTCGGGATGCGTTTTTTTCATCTGATCAAGAATTTGCCAGTTATAAAAATCATTGTATTTCGGAATGACTGTAATGACTTTCTTAATCTTATCTACAAGAGGTAGTTCTTGGTCGTTCATAATCCTATCGGTTTTTTCGTCGAACTCCTGTAATGTTGAGTCTATAATCGCATCTAAAATTTCTGTTTTGGAAGAAAAGTGTTCATACAAAGTCCGTTTGCTAATACCCAGTCTTTTGGCTAAATCATCCATTGTGAACTTCATACTTTTCTCATGAACTTCTTCAAGGAAAGCCTTCATAATACGTGCTTTCATTTATCGTACTCCTATCCCTGTATACAGAATGAAAACTAAAAAAACACATATAGTTTTCATCGTTCTTCTACTAGTATAAATACTTTTTATATAAAAAGCAAAGCCTATTGCTTTAAATAGTGTTATTTAAATAAATAGGCTTATAAGAATCTTAAATAGAATGATTTTATTGTATGCGTACAGGAGAGTGTGTGGCTGTATGGCAGAAAAGAAATTGGTTGTAGCTGTTGCCATATTACGTGCAGGGGTGATAGTCGGTCCAAAAGGTTCTTCTTTCCAATTTTATCGAAGCTAGTTAGACGTCTCCCCGTAATGATTTTACCTAAATGGACATGCTCTAATACACAACCTACAGCATTGGATAATGTGATGAAATCATTAAGTTCATTAATACTGGACTATGAACCGGCGCTACAATCTATCGATATAAGTGGCCCTGAGGACATGACATATAAGTCAATGATGGAGGAGACTACTGAAGTAGCTTACAGGTAGTCTATTAGTGGATCCGTATTCCAATGAACGTGGCAGAATGGTGTTTCGAAAGATTTTGGGATTGAATGAAGTAATTATTGCGATTCATGACTAATTACCTTCCATTCCATGGTTTGTTTATTACATAACCCAAGCCCAAATGCATGCATTTGTCATGTTTTGTTTCCGTTAATATATGCATAAGCTTAGTGGGATTGAACGTGAACGATTAGGAATTGCCGCATCTACTGTACGATAAAAATCCGGCTTCGCAGTATTCCACTGTGAATCTGATTTTATTGTCTGGAATGAATGAACTCTCCTACATATTATAGAGAGGCTTTTTCGTGCTCTGCGTCCCATTAGTATAGGAATAATATGACCTTATTGATGTGTTGTTGAATTCAACTTAACAATATAATCAAACACCAGATGAATGTCCATCAAGTATATAAAGCTTATTGAAGGTACTACTATCAATGGAAGTGAATTAGTTAAAGAGCGTTGTAATAGATGTAGTAGTGATATAGCATGAAATACAAAACTATAAAACAGAGGTGTAATATGCCAATCATTCAAGTTCAAGTGCTAGAAGGAAGAAACAAAGAACAGATTAAGGGGTTAATCAAAGACATCACGGAAGCAACGGTCAAGAATCTGGAGGTTCGTCCTGAACAAGTACGAGTTATTGTGACAGAAATACAGGATGCAAATTGGGGAGTAGGCGGTTTGACAATGAAAGAAATTAAGCAAAAACATCAATCATAAATAATAGATTGTACAAATTCGATAAAAAGCGAACTTACCCAGATGGGAGTTTGCTTTTTACGTGTTATATAAACCGTCCACATACATAGCTGTTAACGTATTTGCAATTTCTTCAATCGAAGCTGTATTGGTTTTATGAACTACTTCCCACTGAAAGCCTTCATTTGCGAAGAACCAAAAACGTGCAACGAGGTTGGCTTGCAGATCAGAGCGAGCTAGCCCACAAGACTGTGAGTATGTAATATCATTCGTAATATAATAAATATATGATTCGCGTATTTCATTCCATTTCATGTTCACTGCTAAAGACAGACCGATGGCTTCAGAGAATACCTTCATGATTTGATGGTTTTTTTTTGCCATATTCAAAAATAGCATCACTTGCTTATGAATCAAGGCTTCTGCCTCTTGCTTTGAAGAGGGTGCAAATGGAGTATTCGCCATATCCAAAAACTCTTGCATCACATCCTCGATGAGCATGATTAATATATCATCTTTCCCTTTGAAGTAGACATATGCTGTACCATAACCCGTCTTCGCTTTCTTAATAATTTGTGTAATGGTGGTTTTTTCAAAACCATTCTCATAGAACAGCTCTTTAGATGCCTCAAGCAAACGCTTCTTTGTAGCAATAGATCTCAAACTTCTTCCGTCCGTAATCTCTTTTCTATTCATCGGACTGCCTCCTTTCTAATTGAATTGTACCTATTGTAGCGCACATATTTTATTCATACAATGAAGTATTTGATATTTAACTCTCTGAAACTTGCACAGAAAGATATTGACACTGTGTCAATTAACTAATAGTATTAAGTAAATTCAGATTATTGGAGGCATTTACACTATGTATATAAAAAAAATGATTACAGTTGAAGAAGCTAGAGAATACGATGCGCAAGATGAGTTTCGGCAATACCGTGATGAGTTTTTCCTTCAATCAGGTCAAATTTATATGGATGGTAATTCACTAGGACTTATGTCGAGGCGGGCTGAAGTCAAAGTCGATGAACTTATGGATTCTTGGAAGCAGTTGGCGATTCAAGGTTGGACAAACGGAAAACATCCGTGGTTCTACTTGCCAGAGAAATTAAGCGCTATGTGTGCACCGCTTATTGGAGCGGAAAGCGAAGAAGTATCAATTTGCGGATCAACAACGAGTAATATCCACCAAGTAGTATCCACTTTTTATAAACCAAGAGGAAAAAAGACAAAAATATTAGCTGATGAACTAACATTCCCTTCAGATATTTATGCACTTCAAAGCCAGATTAAACTACATGGATACGATCCTGATGACCAGTTGATTCAAGTGAAGAGTCGTGACGGAAGAATGATTGAAGAGGATGATATTATTGCTGCAATGACCGATGAAATAGCTTTAATCTTCTTGCCTACGGTATTATATCGCAGCGGACAACTATTGGATATTGAGCGATTGACGAAAGAAGCTCATAAACGTGATATTCATATTGGTTTTGACGCATGTCATTCTATTGGTGCAGTGCCTCATCAATTTAGTGAATGGGAAGTGGATTTTGCTGTTTGGTGCAATTATAAGTATTTGAATGGTGGACCCGGGTCTGTTGCAGGACTTTATGTTAATAAGAAGCATTTCGGAATTACACCAGGTCTTGCAGGCTGGTATAGTTCTAAAAAGAATAAGCAGTTTGATATGAGTCACACATTGGATGTTGAAGGGTCAGCAGGGGCTTTCCAAGTTGGAACGTCTCATGTACTGAGCTTGGCGCCTATTATTGCTTCATTGGAGCTATTTGTTGAAGCAGACATTGAAAAGGTACGTCGGAAATCCCTTCATATCACTCGCTTTATGCTTCAGTTGATCGAACAAGAGTTAGATGGATTAGGTTATTCGATTGGCAATCCAATGGAGGATGAACGCCGTGGCGGCCACATTTGTCTAGAGCATGATGAAGCCATCCGAATATGCAAGGCATTGGTTGCAGAAAAAGTAATCCCAGATAATCGTCCGCCAAATATTATACGACTGGCACCGATTGCTTTTTACACATCATATGAAGAAGTCTTCAATACAGTGCAAATTTTAAAACGTATTGTTCTTGAAAAGCACTATGAGCAGTATGGGAAAGAACGCAATGTGGTGTCATGAAAAATGAGGGGGTGGAGTGATGGGGAAGAAAGAAATGGGTTTTCAAGACATAATTGAAAGAGAGAAAGGGTTAAGCCGAAGTCTGACGACAGGACAACTTACGATGATCGCGATTGGAGGAGCAATTGGAACAGGATTATTTCTTGGGAGTGGCTTGGCAATCGGTCTTGCGGGGCCAAGTGTAATCGTAAGCTATGCGATTGGAGCTTTGATAGCATTACTGCTGATGGGATGTCTTTCAGAAATGACGGTGGCTCATCCCGTGACTGGTTCATTCGGGGCTTATGCTGAAAAGTATATTAATCCATGGGCTGGCTTTTCTGTACGTTATTCATATTGGTTCAGCCTAGTTTGTGCGATTGGAACGGAAGTCACAGCCGTAGCAATCTATATGAAGTATTGGTTTCCAACAGTACCTGCTATCGTTTGGATCATATTATTTGCGGCAATCTTAATGTATGTAAACTTGACGACTGTTAAGGTGTTTGGAGTGGTAGAATATTGGTTCTCCCTAATAAAAGTAGTAGCAATTACTGGATTTATTATACTTGCAACATATGTCATTGTGGGGGCTGACGCTACATCTTCTATTGGAATCCAAAATTATACAGGTAATGGAGGATTTTTCCCAAATGGCTTTTATGGAATGTGGATTGCCGTTTTTATATCATTATTCAGTTACTTAAGTATTGAAATGATTGCAGTCAGTGCAGGGGAAGCGAAAGATCCAGAGAAAGCTGTTCCTATCGCATTGCGCTCTGCAGTTGTTCGTTTAATCTTATTTTACTTGATAACATTATCTTTGATGTTGATGATTGTTCCTTGGACTATGGCAGGCGCTGATATAAGCCCATTTGTTAAAGTGATGCAGATTGTCGACATACCAGGAGCAGCTGCAATTATGAACTTTGTCGTATTGATTGCTGCACTATCAGCTATGAATAGTCAATTATATATTTCTACAAGAATGATGTTTTCATTATCAAGAGGTGGATTTGCTCCTAAAACTTTAGGTAAACTAAATAAAAGATCTGTACCTTCTAACGCATTACTTGTATCTGTTATTGGAATTGTATTTGCAACAGTCTTTACAATTATAAAACCTGATACTGCATTCACGTTGATGATTTCCTTATCAAGCTTTGGCGCGATGTTTGCGTGGTTTATGATATTCATTACCCATTTATTTTTCAGGAAGAAATGGAATGAAATGAATGGCTGGAAGTTGCCTGTTCGAATGATTGGTTATCCATACCTCACTATATTTGGAGCATTATTACTAGCAAGTGTCGTATTGTCAACGTGGTTCTCTCCAGATTTTAAAGCCACACTTGTTTTAGGATTCCCTTGGTTATTATTCATCACGATTTGTTATTTTATATGGAAACGTACAATAGGTAAGCGAATGATCAATCAGTCGGAGTATGATGAAAATGTAGAATAAACGAATACCCACTACTAATGTTATAACCCGATTCTTCTTTATATCGAGTTATATTTTTATGGAATTAGATTATGCAAGTAGTATTTCAATGACTATCTAATAGATTTAGTGGAAAACTGAAAGTTTATTGAATTGTCAAATTGGGTTTCACAATGTGAAATTTAAAGCTTGTTTTCTTATTGTAGCATTCGTATAATTTAAATCATTACTCAGCGAGTTAGGAGTCATCTTAAGGCAGATCTACACCGTTAAAATTTAATAGTGCAGTAAATATTCTGTTGAAAGAATCCAAAAAATGTTTTTTTTGTATTCAACTGAAAGCGTTTACAAGTATGGTTAATTAAACGTACTTATATCCAGCTAGAGGGGAGAAAACCAAGTGATAGAATCTGTTAAAAAAGCATGTTATATCATCAATTGTTTTTCCAATGAGGAACCAGTTTTAGGAAATGCGGAAATTGCCAATAAGCTTGGGATGAGTCCAAGTACAACGCATCATCTGATTAGTACACTGTGTAATGAAGGTGTGTTAATGAGAGATTCAAACAGGCGTTATCGTTTAGGCTGGAAATTACTCGAATGGAATAATAATGTCATGTTTCAGCAAGATATTTATGACAGAGCCATACCACTTGTAAAAGACTTGATTAGTAGATTTACAGGGACAGCCCATATTGCAATGTTTGACAAAGGGGAAGTGGTCTTTGTTCTGAAAGTATCCTCTCAACAAGCATCTCCTATTCACACACACATCGGATCACGAAAACCTGCTTATGCTACGAGTACAGGAAAAGTATTGTTAGCTTATAACAATATCTATCTTAAAGAAACAATAGAACGAGGGCTTTCAACACAAGCATCCAATACTATTACAGATATTGATAAGTTAAAAGAAGACTTAAAGAGAGTACGTGACATCGGGTATTCCATTAGTAATAATGAAAACTCTACGAGTACTTACGCAATTGCTGCGCCAATTTTATCGTATTCAGGTAAGACTATTGCTGCAGTGAATTTGGTAGGGCCGGCCTCTTATATGCAAGGAAATAATCAGAAAATGATTATTCAAAGTGTAATTAAAGCTGCTGATTCCATATCAAAAGAACTTGGATACATTGAAGTATGACATATAATATATACTTTTAAAGGGGGGATGGTAACAAATTGTACTGTATTGCTATCTACCATAGAGTAACAGTAAAGTTTTATGGAGAGTTTACGAAATACTCTGAATACCTATTTAAGAGAGAGAAAAGGGGAGTCAATACATGACAAAAAAACGAGGATTATATTTTTTCATTATGACAATTTTAGCTGCATTACTCCTGAGTGCATGTGGGGAAGACGGCGATGATGTGAAAGCTGAAGATCTTGGCAAAGCAGGGAGTTCTGGAGACGCAGGACAAACATATAACTTCAAACTAGCTCATATAGCACCACCTGATCATATTTGGAACGAAACGGCAAAGAAGTTTGCTGAAGAACTTGAAGAACGTTCAGATGGTCGAATGAAAATGCAGTTATATCCGGGCGGACAGCTTGGTGGAGAACCGGATATGGTTCAACAGCTTGAGACAGGGTCATTGGATTTTGGATTTATTACAACTGCATTTCTAACTTCAAGATCAGATGCGTTCAGCTCGTGGTTTGCACCGTATCTATTTGATTCATATGAAGCTGCATTCGAAGCAAAAGATTCAGATGTTGCGAAGAAAGTTTTGGCTACATTAGATGATCAAGGATTACGTGCGAAGAACTATTTCTTCTCTGGAAATCGTACGATGATGTTCAGGGAAAAAGTTGAAACTCCAACAGACATTAAAGGATTGACTTTACGTGTTACGCCAAGTCCCGCATTACAAGATTGGTATCGTTTACTAGGTGCTAATCCTGAATCGATTTCCCTACCAGATGTTTATCAAGCAGCACAAACTGGTGTCATTGATGGAATGGAAATGGATTTGGATGCTGCGGTAACATCTAATTTTAATGAAGTAACAGGTTTCGCGGCATTGACGAATCATATGGTATGGCCTTCAGTTATGATTGCTAGCGGTAAAAAGTTTGATGCAATGCCAGAAGAAGATCAAAAGATTGTAGAGGAAGCAATGGCTGCGGCTTCTGAATATGGAACAATGAAACGTGCATCTCTAGAAGAAGAGTATATGAATACGTTGAAGGACAGAGGGATGGAGTTATATGAAATGGACGAGTCTTTGTTTGAGCCGTACAAAGAAAAATATGATGAGCAATACAAAGCGAAAGATCCATTGATTAAAGAGTTCATTGAAACGTTCCGTAAATAGGGGGAATATGCAATATGAATAAGCTTAGCAGCTGGATAGAAACTCTAGAAAAGTTTATAGCGATGATTTTGATTGCCACAATGACAATTATTATCGCAGTCGCTGTAGTGTTCCGATATTTCTTGGACGCACCGATATTTTGGGCGAGTGAAGCGAGTATTTTCATAATGGCATGGATTACATTTCTCGGTGGAAGTTTGGGGCTTAAGTATAAGTCCCAAGCTTCTGTTACATTTTTAGTGGATCGCTTTTCAGTGAAGGGGAAAAGGTATTTTGAGATAGTTTCCCATATAATAATTTTAATGTTTATTGGAATATTACTATACTTGAGTTATCCGTGGCTTTTATCTGTTATCAATTTAACCTCGTCTACTATGCGGCTTCCAATGTGGATACCATATGCATCTGTCCCTGTAGGTTTAAGTTTTGCATTCATTCATTTACTAACCCATCTTGTAAACTTACTTAAGACAAAAGAGCAAGGGGGACAAACGCTATGATTTTCATTGTCATAGGATTATTTTTGTTATTCTTAGCAATTGGTATTCCAATTTCTTTGGTACTGGCCATTACATCCATTTGCTATTTGCTCCTTGGTGACTTAACGACATTATTGAGTTCGGCACCTCAGAAAATGTTTTCTGGGATTGATAATTTTGGACTCTTGGCTATTCCGTTGTTTATGTTGGCGGGAGAGTTAATGAACGGTGGGGGGATTACGACTCGACTAGTATCGTTTGCCAGAGTATTAATCGGTCATTATCGTGGCGGATTAGCGTATGTGACTGTTATCGCAAACATGTTTTTGGCTTCAATACTAGGTTCTGCAAACGCGCAGGCTGCAATGATGAGTAAAGTCATGGTTCCCGAAATGGAAAAGGAAGGCTACCAACGTGACTTCTCTGCAGCTATTACATTAGCTTCTTCTATTGTAGCACCTGTCATTCCACCTAGTATGTTATTCATCATATACGGAACATTAACAGGCGCATCGATTGCTGATCTATTTATGGCTGGGGTAATTCCAGGTATCATGTTGGGAATTGGATTTATTATAGTTATTGGAATCATGAACCAAAAACAACAGTTTCCTAAGAGTGAAAAAGCAACCTTCCAGATGATCGTGAAATCATTCTCACGTGTCTTGCCTGCGATGTTGATACCATTTACTATCATCTTTGGTATACTCGGAGGAGTATTTACACCTACTGAATCTGCAGCAATTGCATGTGTGATTGCATTTGTAATTGGCCTGGCGTATCGGGAGTTGAAACTGAGAGATATGCCCGAAATCCTAGTGAATACGGTTGTAAATACGGCAACTATTTCATTCTTGATTGTTATGGCAAATTTATTTGGTTTTATTATTGCATACGAGCAAATACCTCAATTGGTAGCCGACTCCATGCTTTCACTATCCGATAATCCATTGATGTTCTTACTATTAGTTAACATCTTCTTACTATTGATTGGAACTGTGTTGGATGGGATAGCGGCATTGATTATTCTAATTCCTGTTATGCTCCCATTGCTTGCTACATATCAGATTGACCCTGTACATTTTGGAGTTATTGTATGTATTAACTTAACTATTGGTCTCCTTACACCGCCAGTAGGTACGGGACTATTCATTGTATCGTCTATCGCTAAAGTGAAGTTTGAAGATCTTATTAAAGCCATTATGCCATTCTTGGCTATGGCGATCGTTGTATTGCTCATCCTAACGTACTGGGAAGATGCAGCATTATGGATTCCTAGTTTGTATAAGGATTGATGAATTAAAAGCTGTAGATAAACTCCAGGATTAGTGGAGTTTATCTACAGCTTTTTTTGATAGAATTGATGACGAATGAATTTAAAATAAGTACAAAATAATATTTATGTTTCACAGTATGAAATATGAATATTGTGTCAATTCAACGGAATAGGTATATTACAAGTAAGTTAATTGTGGTGAAGGCATAAAGAGAAGAAAAGTCGTCTTTCAATGGTAGGAAGATTATTAAAAAACCAAATGAAAGGGCTTACAAATATTACTCTTACAGCTTTTATTTAACAATGTGAAAATATTAGAATACTACTAAAATATAGGAGGAATACACAATGGGAATTAGAACAGGTGCAGATTATATCGAAGCGGTTAGGTCACGTCAACCAGAAGTATATTTAGGGGGGCGTCGTATCTCCAATTTAGCTGACGAACCAATCTTCAAACAACCCATAAAAGAAATGGCAAAGCTTTATGATATGCAACATGATCCAAAATACCAAGAGGAAATTACCCATGTATGTGAAGAAACCGGCGAAAGAGTAAATAATGCATTTCTGATTCCACGTAACGGAGAGGATCTACAAGCTCGTAGACGTGTATTCGAAGTTTGGGCGGAGGCAACTTTTGGTTTAATGGGACGAACACCAGATTTCTTAGCGACTGTAGTTACAGCGATGGCATCCAATGATTGGTTCTTTAGACAGTACGGAGAACGTTGGGGCGATAATATTGTAAATTACTATAATTATATTCGAGATAATGATTTATTCCTGACGCATGCAATTATTAATCCACAGAATGATCGTAGTAAAGCTTCTAATGAACAAGAAGATGAATTTACACATCTAGGGGTTGTACGTGAAACAGAAGAAGGTTTGATTGTTCGTGGATCCAAGATGTTAGCTACCCTTGCACCTGTAACAGACGAAGTCATTATTTATTCATACCCTAGTTTCAAACCTGGCGATGAAAAATATGCAATTTCATTTGCTGTTCCGATCGACACTCCTGGACTTCGTATGTATTGCCGTGAAGAAACCCAAAATGGTCAACGTTCTACTTGGGATCATCCACTAGCTAGCCGTTTTGAAGAGATGGATGCAGTGCTTGTGTTCCATGATGTACTTGTACCTTGGGATCGTGTGTTTATCAATCAAAATGTAGAAGCTGGAAACTTATTATATCCTAAAACAGGTATCAACTTACAACCATCACATCAGTCAGCAGTTCGTGGATTGACGAAGATTTCATTTGCGTCAGAAGTTACTTGTGCAATTGCGGATGCAGTAGGAGTTGATGGATTCTTAAACGTGCAAAACCAATTATCTGAGCTGATCCAAGGAGTTGAAACAATTCGTGCATTGGTACGTGTAGCGGAGCATGAGTTTACCTTAACTCCACACGGTGAAGCAATTCCGGCTATTGTTCCTTTAGAGACGATACGTGGAATCTTACCGACACTCTATCCACGTGCAATGGAGATTTTACAAACGATCGGAGCAGGTGGGTTGCTCATGTCTCCAACAGGGGCAGACTTCGCAAACCCTGAAACTGCAGAAGATATGGAAAAACACTATGGTGGGCGTTCAGGCGTAACAGCTGAGCATCGCGTACGTCTATTCAAGCTAGCTTGGGATCTATGCGGAGAAGCATTCGGTCAGCGTCTTGTACAATACGAGCGATACTATTCCGGTGATCCAGTTCGTAAATTGGGAATGTTCTACAATACGCATAAGCGTAATAACCCATCGTATGAAATGGTAGACAAAGCTTTGAAAGATTCATTGGAAATGATGAAAGATACTGTAGCGCTATAAGTATGGTATGAGAAATAGGCATTGTCGAGTAAGAGGATTTTACTTTGATAATGCTTTCCAATATAAAATTAATGGTTGCATCAACCATAATATTCCTTAAGGAGATATTGCAATGAATGAAGTTGAAAAAGAAAAGCTATTTAGAGACATCATGGGGAATTATCCAACAGGTGTAACAATCGTTTCTGCAACAACAGAAGATGGTACGCCAGTAGGCCTTACAGTGAACTCGTTTGCTTCTGTGTCATTGCATCCACAGCTTCTTCTATGGTCAATTGATCATAAAGTATCTTCTATAAAAGAATTTACAGGAGGCGGTAAATTCGCTGTACACGTACTTGCAGGAGAGCAGCAAGAAGTATGCGGTACATTCGCGAGCCGCGTAGAAGATCGCTTCGCAACATGCGAATGGAAAATGTCTAATAACGGTTTACCAATTATCGAGGATGCATTCGGTGTATTCGAATGTGAGACATTCCAAACGATTGAGGCAGGCGATCACACAATTATTATTGGGAAAGTAATTGATCTGAAAATTGATAAAGAAAAAGAGCCTATGATGTATCACCGCAGAGTCTTCGGATCTGTACCACCAGTTTTCTACGAACAAAATAACAAATAAAACCCATAGCGCATTTAGCAATAATAAAACACCTCAAAAGTTAGAGTTCAAATCTAACTTTTGAGGTGTTTTTCATTTTGTTACAGCCTTGTAGCTTATATTTATAAATCACTTAAATATTTAGTCACTAGAAGTCTACCTGCACCAATAGCAGTAGCGTTCTCTCCTAGATATCCTCGACTGAAATGGAGGGTATGATTTGGAAAAATAATATTACTTCTTTCAGTAGCAACTTTTACCACTGTATCATAGAAGAGTTTCATATTATATGTGGCCCCGTTCACAATTATCAAATCAGGGTGTAAAACATTAATTAGATTTGAAATACCAATACCTGTATAATAAGCAGAGTTTTCTACAATATCACATGACAGTGGATCGTTATTCCTTACTGCATAACAAATATCATCGAAATCAATTGTTTCTATATCATCAGTCATTTCTGTCAAAATTGATTTTTTACCTTGTTTGAGTGCATTTATTATATCAGTATTAATTGCTTGAATAGATGAATATGCTTGTACACAACCATAACTACCGCAATAGCACTTTCTGCCATGTATATCAACTATCATATGACCTTGACCGTGTATACCAAGTTTGTCAGTGCCTGGTTTTAACTTTCCTTCTATTATCATGCCTGTTCGACTGCCAACACCCTTTAACATATAAATTATATTACTGTATTGGTCTTTGTAATGATTATTATACTCAGCCAGTAACGCCGTATTTACTCCATAATCAACTAACACTTCTAACCCCAAACGTTCTTCTAATATATCTTTTATCGGGATATCCTTCCAACCAGAGGAAGGAAATTGATTTGGGTTTAATATAATGCCACTTTTACTATCTAAAGGACCGATAGTACCAACGCCAATACCTAAAATTCTATCTTTGGAGATATTTTCATTAGTAAGCATTTGCTCGATGTTTTGTTCGATAAAATCAACAGTTGCATTAGGTGTGCTTAATACACCCATTTTAAGGCGTGCCTCATTTAATACGTTCAATTTAATATCCATTAATAAGACCTTGGTATAGCTACGGGAAATATCGATCCCAATTAAATAATAAAAATTAGTATTAATTTCAAATAAGAAAGGTTTCCTTCCACCGCTCGATTCTCCATAACCACTTTCAGTCACAATCTTTTCAGTTAATAAATCATCTAGTAGTCTAGAACATGTAGTAGTTGTCAATTCAGCTTTTTCCATCAAATCACTTTTAGAAAGTGGCCCATATTCATAAATCAATGCAACTAAATGTTTTAAACGTTTATCTTTAATAGAATTTTTCCTATAAAGCTCTTTTATCACAATATATTGCCCCCTATTGAATTATGTTTGAAACTAAAGTTCGAAAAAGTTATAAGTGCTAAGGAAGACTTGTATTATCTTTAATTTTACACTTTGAACGCATTGAAAACAACAAAAAAAATATACTTACAAAATACATTTGACTAAAACGGATTAAACATATATAATTCAGATTATTAAGAAATGAAAGCGCTTAACCATTAAGTTATTAATATATTAAATCTAGCGGTTAAGAACTCTTTCACCTCCAATATAGAAAGGATCTGAAAAAATGAGGAAATTGTTAACAGGCATAATTGCAATACTGGCTTTTGTAATGGCAGTATTTCATTTATATTCCGGAGGGATACAATTATTCCCTGCTACACAACAGCGTGCTGTCCACTTAGGTTTAGCCTTTGCTTTAGTATTCTTGTTGCATCCGTTTATTAAGAAGAAAAAAGTATTGGAAAAGCCAAAAAGTAAATTCGGATTATCTGTGAATATTATTCTGTCTATACTTTCCTTAGTCGTGGGTGGATATCTAACAGTTAGATATTTGGATTTACCGATGGAAATTAGTTCTCCCTCATCAATAACTATTATTATTGGAGTTTTAGTGATATTGCTAACGCTAGAAGTTGCCAGGAGAATGCTAGGCTTAGCACTCCCAATTATCGCAGTTATATTTTTAATATATGCTTTCATAGGAGATAAACTTCCTTTAATGATACAACACTCAGGTTATTCTTTTGAGCAGATAGTAACTCAAATTGGTCTATCAAATCAAGGCGTTTTCGGTATCCCACTTGGTGTATCGGCGAGTTATATTGTTTTATTCGTAGTTTTTGGTGCAATGCTTGAGAAATCTGGAGCAGGGAACATGTTCTTAGATTTGGCAATGGGATTGGTTGGAAGATTTAGAGGAGGTGCAGCAAAGGTTTCAGTAGTTGCCAGTGCTCTATTCGGGTCTATCAGCGGGAGTCAAGTAGCCAACGTTGTAACTACGGGTGTGCTGACTATTCCGTTAATGAAAAGGGCTGGTTATAAACCCACTTATGCTGCAGCTGTAGAGTCAGTAGCTTCAACTGGTGGAATGATCTTACCTCCCATTATGGGGGCTGTGGCTTTTCTAATGGCTGATTTCTTGCAAGTCAGTTATGCGGAAGTTGCTTTTGCTGCATTAATTCCAGCCATAATTTATTTCGTAGCTATCTTCGTTATGGTGGATCTTCGAGCAGCTAAAGAAGGATTACAAGCAACAGAAGTTGAGAATAATGTAGATTTGAAAGAGCTAATACTTAAAAAAGGACATTTAATGCTTCCGTTAATTGTACTTGTAATTCTATTAATGGTTTTCCAAATGACTGCCAATAATGCTGCTTTCTGGGCTATAGTATCTGTACCGCTTGCTTGTTTACTTAGAAAAGAGACTCGCATGCCGTTCAGGCAAATAATTATTGCTTTACAAGAGGGTGTTAAACTCTCATTAATGGTTGTGGCGGCATGTAGTGCGGCTGGAATTGTTATTGGTGTGATTGACATGACGGGTATGGGTCTTCGTTTCTCCAGTGTTCTATTAGAATTATCAGGTGGTAATCTACTTTTACTCTGTATCTTGACGATGCTTGCATCAATTATTATGGGGATGGGTTTACCGCCTGTAGCATCTTATCTGGTTCTAGCTATATTGGCAGCACCTGCAATGGTTAATCTAGGTGTTCCTCCAATAGCAGCACATCTATTTATTTTCTACTATGGAACATTATCAGCTATAACACCACCGGTCGCTTTAGCATCTTATGCCGCAGCAGGACTGTCAGATACCAGTCCTATGAGAGTATCGCTTGTTGCATGTAGACTCGCTTTAGTCGCATTCATTGTTCCTTACATGTTTGTGTTTGGTCCAGAACTACTCTTAATTGGTTCGGCTATACCAATAATATTCGCTACTATTACAGCTTTAATTGGTGTCTACGCGATTGCTGTTTCGATTGAAGGCTACTTCAAAGCTGAATTAGGTATTTATAGCAGATTGATTCTCTTTGCAGGTTCAATCATGTTAATAACAGTTAATGTCTTATCGTCATTCATAGGACTCAGTATCATATTGATTGTTTTAATGTATGAGTGGAGGAGTGCTAATAAAATCAATGAAACTATTATTTTGGATAAATCCTTGTAATTAATGATATGCAATAAAAATCCAATAGAAGTAAAAGGGAATAGGAGGAATGACATGAAAAAGAATTTAGCACTTTCATTAGTATTGATGTCTATTGTTTTTATAGTAGCAGCGTGCAGTTCGGATAAATCAGCTGATAGAGAGGTTTCCGATGATAAAACGACTGGTGTTGTTCCCCTTTACACGCCAGGATCAGGCGGTACTAACTATGTAATAGGGGCAGGAATTAGTCAATTGTTCAACAGTTCAAAAGAGATGCCAGATGTAGTCTTGTCAACAGAATCTGTAAATGGTTCAACAGAAATTGCGAAGAATTTAATTTCTCGTAGTGAGAAGGGTAAAGCAGCGTTTGGTGTACCCGCTTCAGATATTGCAACAAACATTTACCAAGGTAAAGACCCAATCATTACGGGCGAACATAAAGATTTAAAAGCTGTAACGTGGTTTAGTTATGCTGCAGTTCATATTGTAGTCCCCAAAAAGTCGGAAATCAAATCAATTGAAGATTTGAAAGGTAAAAAAGTTGGTGTCGCACCAAAGGGAAGTTCTCCTTACAATTTCATGCAAACATTGTTGGCGGATGAATATAATATTTCGTTTGATGAAGATGTGAAAGTAATTCCATTGGGTAATCCCGAAATTAGTGAAGGACTTCAAAACGGAAGTATAGATGTTGGTATATTAACAGGGTTTATTCCAGCTCCCTTAATTACTGAAGTATCTCAGTTGATGGATGTTAAAATCATACCGTTTGATGAAAAAAAGTTATCCTCATTTACTGAAAATCATCCATACTACTCTTCAATGGAAGTAGAAGCAAATACTTATAAAGATCAGAAGGAAGATATCACAATTGGGGCATTTGAAACTATGCTATTAACACATGAAAATACAGATGATGATATGGTGTATAACTTAGTTAAATTTATTATGGAGAATGAGGAAGATATAAAACAAGTACACAATTCATTTGATATATCACCAAAAAGTGTTTCAAGAGGTGTTGTTATTCCATTCCACCCAGGTGCTATTAAGTATTTTAAAGAAGAAGATATAAAATATGAATAAATATTTTAGAAACAACTTTGAAATGGAGGTACTGTAATGACTGAGTTAAAAGTAACAATGTTAGGCACTGGAAGCCCTTGGCCCGATAAAGAGAGGTCTGGACCTTCCCAGGTTTTATGGATAAATGAACAGCCTATTCTAGTAGACTGTGGTGAGAAAGTTTCATATCAACTCAGTAGAGCAGATATAGAATTAGCTTCTATTAATTATATATTTTTAACACATCTACATGCGGATCATATTCTTGGATATGGACAATTTTTGTTAGGGAGGTGGTTTAGTAGCAGAAAGCAACTAACTTTGATTGGTCCGAAGGGTACTAAACAGTTTCATCAACAAATTTTAAAAATGTATGAGGAAGATATAGCTTACAAATTATCCCTTGGCAGATCTCCAGACGGTTTAATCGATACAAATGTTATTGAAATTGAAAGTTCGGGTGCTGTAGAAATTGATTTACCTAATAACGTTAAAGTAATAACTGCTGAGATGATTCACAGTATTTTGACTTATGCATACCGATTTGAAACTGAAGATCAATCAGTTGTCTTTTCTGGTGATACTGCGCCAGTTGAAGAATTAGTCAATTTATCGATGGATGCAGATACGATGGTAGTGGATTGTTGTTTAGCACCAAATAAAATATACTCTGGGACACTTAGTGTGGAAAGGAAGAGGATATGGGAAGAATTGCAAAAGGAACATTGTGGTCCTGAACAAGCTGCCCAAATGGCAAGTCAGGCTCAAGCTAAGCAGTTAATACTTACTCATTTCCTTCCTGGGACACTCACAGAAACTACACACTCATTGGCTTCAAAACACTTTAGAGGTGAAATTATAGTACCTAATGATTTGGATGAAATCATAGTGCCATGTAGCAAATTTCATAATTCGATTTCAAGTAAATAAAATAATAAAAGAGAGATTAAATCTTAAAATACTAAGAGTTTTGAAAGAACTCTAACTGTTCCACATAGTGAAATTCACACGTAGCAAATGTATGCGTTTTCAATTATGCTAAATATAGAATTAATCAAGCAATAAAGAATGTTTGATTCTGTCTGTTTTTAGTATGTGATAACAGAATGAGTCTTGCATCGTCTAACACGAAAAAACATCAACTAAAATAATGGAGGGTTTTAAATGACAACTTCAACAATCAAAACTTTAAAGGCGTTCAACCTGCTACAGTGGATTGAAGAAAATAAAAGCGAGTTAAAGCCACCGGTCAATAACAAAGTTTTATGGGAAGACTCAGAATTCATTTGTATGATTTTAGGTGGTCCGAATAGAAGACGTGATTTTCATGTGGACCCTTCTGAAGAATTTTTCTATCAAATAAAAGGTAGTTGCTTTGTAGAAGTAATCAACTTTGAAGGAAAGCGTGAAGTAGTAGAAGTTAAAGAAGGAGAAGTCTTCATGCTTCCAGCTATGATGCCACACTCACCACATCGTGTTGCTGACACGTATGGACTGGTAATCGAACGTAAGCGTGATCAAGGCGAACTAGAAGATTTCGTCTGGTTCTGTGAAAATTGTGATAAGCAGATGCATAAAAAGACGGTTCAATTGACGAACATCGAGACGCAAGTCAAAGGTGCAATTGAAGAATTCAATGGTAGTGAGGAACTGCGTACATGTGATAACTGTGGTCATGTAATGCCAGAAGAAGTAGGGCTGTGGAAATGAGAGTAGACTTCCATACACACATCATTCCTGAAAATATCCCTGACTTTGTGAAGAAGTTCGGTGGTGGACGCTGGCCGACTTTAGAAAAAACGTGTTCATGTGGTGCGGATATTATGGTTGAAGGTAATGTTTTCCGTGAAGTGACAAACCAAGTTTGGAGTCCCGAAAAACGCATTGAAGATATGGATGCGGAAGGCGTGGATATTCAAGTACTGTCCCCCATACCAGTGACATTCTCATATTGGGCAGACGGAGAGCAAGCGGAAGAAATGTCGAAGATCCAGAACGACTTTATTGCGGATACTGTTAAACAGTATCCAGAGCGGTTTATTGGTTTAGGAACTGTTCCCTTACAAGATGTTGAGATTTCGATTCGCGAAATGGAAAGATGTGTAAAGGAACTAGGGCTTAAAGGCATTGAAATTGGAACGAATATTAATGGTAAGAATCTGGATGATCCTGACTTCACTAAGTTCTTTGAAATGGCCGAGAAGTGGGAAGTGCCTCTATTCGTACACCCGTGGGAAACACTTGGTAAAGACAGAATGCCACGTCATAACTTTATGTATACAGTAGGTATGCCAAGTGAGACTGCTTTAGCTGCAGCAAGTCTAATAAATGGTGGAGTAATGGAGAAGTTTCCAAAACTCAAAGTTTGCTTTGCGCATGGCGGAGGCTCATTCCCTTACATCTTGCCACGTTTAGATCAAGGTTGGAAAGTTTGGCCACATTTGAGACAGACGAAAGAAATGCCTAGCTATTACGCTAAAAACTTCTATTTTGATTCATTAAACTATGATCCATTGAATCTCAACTTTATGATTGATCGTTTTGGTCATGAAAAGATTGTAATGGGTTCTGACTATCCGTTCTTATTACGTGAAATCCCACCGGGCAAAGTAGTCGATGACACAGTGAATTTAACTGATGAACAAAGACAGGCCATTTTGGGAGGAAACGCACTGGAATTCTTAAACATATCAGTAAAGGAAGAGATGAAAAAATGACGCCTGAAGAAAAGTTGAATGAATTAGGGTTGGAATTACCTGCATTACGACCTTCACTTGGAGATTATGTTCGATGTGTTCGCACGGGAAATCTATTGTTCACTGCGGGACAAGGCGTTGATCAATACCATGGTAAATTAGGAAGAGATTTGACTGTGGATGAAGGTTATTTGGCAGCGCAGCAATCCATGCTGAACTTATTGAGTGTCGTGAAAGAAGAAATCGGTGAGTTGAGTAAAGTAAAACAATTCGTGAAGGTTCTGGGTATGGTCAATAGCACAGAAGATTTTACTGATCAGCCGAAAGTAATGAATGGCGCTTCTGATTTAATCGGTAAAGTATTTGGTGAAAAAGGTAAGCATGGAAGGTCGGCAGTAGGAATGTCGCAACTTCCTAATAATACAGCAATAGAAATTGAGATGATCATCGAGATCGAGGACTAGGAGGGATATCGTGGCTAAAGAATTAGTAGCGGACAATACAACGGTCCAGGATGCAAAACTATTTATTAATGGGAAATATGTAGATGCAATTTCAGGAGACACATTCGATACGATAAATCCAGCAACCAATCAAAAGCTTGCAACAGTGGCTAAAGGCGGAGAAGAAGACGCTAACAGAGCTATTGAAGCTGCACATAATGCATTTACCAGTGGAGTCTGGAGTAATATGCCGGTTGAAAAGCGTTCAGAAATTTTATGTCGCATGGCTGATCTGATTCTAGAAAAAGTAGATCATCTTGCATATGTTGAGACATTGGATGTCGGGAAGCCTATTCGTGAGAGTCGTGAGTTCGATATTCCACGAGCCGCTTCAAACTTTCGTTTCTTTGCTGAAATGGCGAAGTATATGGTGCATGAGCATTATGATATGGCGAACCACATGTCATACGTGCAATACGCTCCAGCAGGCGTCACGAGTCTAATCATTCCTTGGAATCTTCCGTTCATGCAAATGACATGGAAAGCTTCTGCTGCATTGGCTGCAGGAAATACTGTCGTAATTAAACCCGCTTCCGATACACCTTTAAGTGCAGTTCTACTTGGAGAAATTGCGAATGAAGCCGGCTTGCCGCCAGGTGTTTTAAACATTCTTACAGGTCCAGGAAGCACAGTTGGGACCGTGATGGCGAAACATCCATATGTTCAGCGTATTTCATTTGTAGGTGAATCCGAAACTGGAAAGACTGTCATGCGTAATGCAGCAGAAAATCTAACTCCGGTTTCCTTAGAATTAGGCGGGAAGTCAGCAAATATAGTATTTGAAGATGCAGATCTGGATGAAGCGGTAGAAGGATCAATCGAAGCAATTTTCCGCAACCAGGGTGAAATTTGTCTTGCGGGATCAAGAATTCTTGTGCAAGAAGGAATTTATGAGGAATTTCTTGAAAAATTCGTTGCGGCAGTTCAGAACATTAAAGTTGGTGATCCGACAGATGAAGCTACAGACATGGGAGCACTTGTATCTAAAAGTCATTTGAAAGAAGTTGCAGACTATGTGCAGATCGGACTCGATGAGGGTGCTAAACTTGCCTATGGCGGTAAGATGGTAGAAGGCTTACCTGAAGGTAACTTCTATGAACCTACTGTTTTATATGATGTAAACAATAAAATGCGTGTAGCGCAAGAAGAGATTTTCGGACCAGTTCCTGTAATCATTCCGTTCAAGACAGAAGAAGAAGCAATTGATATTGCGAATGATTCCATCTATGGACTGGCTGGCGTTGTCTGGACGAATGATCTGCGACGGGGACAGCGAGTTACTTCTCAAGTACATGCTGGTTTACTATGGGTGAATTGCTGGTACGTACGCGATTTGCGTACTCCATTCGGTGGAGCTAAAGCTAGCGGAATAGGAAGAGAAGGCGGTCGTCATAGCTTTGATTTCTATACGGAAGCAAAGACTATTACAATAAAAAAATAAACTGGACAGCGAAAGGTGGCATTGTGCCCGCCTTTTGTTGTTTTCACGCAGGAGGATGGAATATCGTGTCTACTAAAATTGAAAATTATGCATCAGAATTATTGGAAGCTGAGAAAACTTGCAAAGGTATTGCGCCTTTGACGGATAGAGATAGTTCATTGACAGTAGAGGATGCTTATAATATTCAGCTAGAGATGGTAAAACGGAAATTAGCAGATGGAAGAACTGTCATTGGGAAGAAAGTTGGACTAACTAGTGTAGCGATGCAAAAAATGTTAAATGTAGATGAGCCGGACTATGGACATTTATATGATGATATGGAATTAGGAAATAAAGCTTCCATTAAAGTGAATTCAATGCTGGCACCGAAAGTGGAGGCTGAAATCGGCTTTGTATTGTCCGAAGATTTGGTGGGACCGAATGTAACGTATTTAGATGTGATGATGGCAACGAAGCATGTTGTGCCTACGATTGAAGTCATTGATAGCCGTGTGTCGGATTGGAAAATTAAATTAATCGATACAGTCGCGGATAATGGTTCGAGTGCTAAAGTTGTAATTGGCGATAAGCAAACTACGTTGGAAACGTTAGATTTACGTACTAATTGTATGAGTCTCTACAAAAATGAAGAATTAATTGCAACAGGTGCAGGAGCTGCAGCACTTGGACATCCAGCACATGCTGTTGCTTGGCTTGCAAATAAGTTGCATGCATTTGGTATTACATTGAAGAAAGACGAATTGATTTTACCTGGGGCATTATCTGGAGCGGTTGTTGTTGAAGCCGGAGATACAATTGAGGCAGACTTCGGCCCTATCGGATCTGTTATGGTGCATTTTGAATAAAGATCGGATTATAAGGAAAGGAGCAAAATAATGGAGAAAATAAAAGCAGCCATCATCGGTTCTGGAAATATCGGAACAGATTTAATGTATAAACTTGAACGTAGTGATGTTATAGAGTTAACAGCTGTCATTGGGATAGAACCTAACTCTGATGGACTGAAGCGAGCGAAAGAAAGAGGCTATCAAGCGTACTCTACTGGAATTCAAGCTATTATAGATCATCCTGAACTGGCGGATATTGTATTCGATGCCACTTCGGCAAAAGCGCATATTCACCATGCGGAAGTACTTAAAAGCTTAGGGAAGCTAGCAATCGATTTAACGCCTGCCGCTATAGGGCCATTCTTTTCACCGGCAGTAAGTTCCAACGCAGACTCTAAAGATCTTGATAATGTCAACATGATTACATGTGGTGGACAGGCGACTATTCCGATTGTGAATGCTATCAATAAAGTGGCTGACGTTACATATGGTGAAATTGTAGCTACGATTTCCAGTTTAAGTGCAGGCCCTGGAACAAGGGCAAATATTGATGAGTTCACACTCACTACCCGTAAAGGAATAGAAGACGTAGGTGGTGCAGATACAGGAAAAGCTCTGATTATCTTGAATCCTGCTGATCCTCCAATCTTAATGCGCGACACCATTTATTGTGAAGTGAAAAATATGGACGAAGAAGCGATATCAACATCTATTAGCGATATGGTAGAAAAGGTAAAGGAATATGTGCCTGGTTACCGTTTAAAACAACCACCACTATTCGAAGGAAATGTTGTAACGGTATTTGTTGAAGTAGAAGGAGCTGGAGATTACTTCCCTGCTTACGCTGGTAATTTAGATATTATGACCGCAGCGGCAACGAGGGTTGCTGAAGATTTTGCACGTAATATGTTAGAGAAGAAATCTCTCATTTGAAAAATGGGAAGGAGTAACTTATATGACGAAGAAGCCAATTAAAATTACAGAAGTAAGTTTGCGAGACGGAAGTCATACAGTAGCACATCAATTCACGGCAGACCAAGTACGAAATGTTACACGTGCGTTAAACGATGCAGGTATGCATTATATAGAAGTAAGCCATGGTGATGGCTTAGGCGGTTCTACTCTTCAATATGGCAGATCATTAGTCAATGAAATGGAATTGATTGAAGCAGCAGTTGATGAATGTACAGACTCAAAAGTAGCGGTCTTATTGATACCTGGAATTGGTACTATGAACGAACTTAAACAAGCACATCAATTAGGAGCAAAGCTCGTTCGTGTAGCGACACACTCTACTGAGGCCGATGTTTCCGCACAGCATATCAGCCAAGCGCGTGAACTTGGAATGGAAGCTTTAGGATTTTTAATGATGGCACATTCGGTTCCTGTTGATAAATTAGTTGAACAAGCGAAGCTTATGGAAAGCTATGGAGCAGAAGCAGTTTATGTAACTGATTCTGCGGGAGCGTTACTTCCGCATCAAGTTAGTGAGCGAATTAAAGCACTACGCAATTCATTGGATATTGAAGTAGGATTCCATGCACATAATAACTTATCTTTAGCTGTAGCAAATACACTTGCTGCAATTGAAGGAGGGGCTACTCGAATCGATGGAGCAGTTCGTTGTTTAGGTGCCGGAGCGGGTAATACGCAAACAGAAGTACTGCTTGCTGTATTAGATCGTATGGGAGTAAATGTAGGAATTGATCTTTATAAAATGATGGATTTAGCTGAAGATATCGTAGGTCCATTAATTCCTGATACACAAGAGATAAAAAAAGGCAGTCTCGTATTAGGTTACGCGGGTGTGTACTCAAGCTTCCTGCTTCATTCTGAACGAGCTGCTGCTAGATTTGGTTTAGATCCGCGCGATATCTTAATGGAACTTGGTAAGTTAAAAGTAATAGGCGGACAAGAAGATATGATTTTGGATGTAGCTGCTGATTTAGCTAAGAAGTCGAAAGTGGGGGCATAAAAATGACAGTGTCGATAGATCAAGGACAAGAAATTGTAGAATACTTATATACTGCTGAACGTGATGCGCGTGAAGTTATTAAAGTTACTGATAAATATCCTGAACTGACAATTGAAGAGTCCTATAAATTACAGGATAAATTATTAGAGCGTCGATTGAAAGAAAATGAAACGAAACATGTCGGTGTGAAATTAGGGTTAACTAGTAAAGCAAAGCAACTTATGATGGGCGTAGATGAAGCCATTTACGGATATTTACATGAAGATATGCTTTGTCTAGAGTGGGAACCAGTCAAGTACTCGGATTTGATTCATCCAAAGGTGGAGCCTGAAATTGCATTCTTACTTGGAGAAGATTTGGAAGGGGGGCATATAACAGCTGAAGACGTAATCAAAGCTACAAAATATGTCGCTCCAGCATTAGAAGTCATCGATAGTCGCTACAAAGACTTCAAATTTACATTAGTGGATGTAATAGCGGACAATTGTTCTTCAGTTAAATTTGTAGTAGGCAGTAAATGGCTATCTCCTGAATCGATACAATTGGACAGCATCGGAATGGTGATGACTAAAAACGGTAAAGTTGAACAAACGGGTTCAAGTGCTGCCGTATTAGGACATCCTGCTGAAGCTATTGCTTGGTCTGTAAAAGAATTAAGTAAGCGCGGAAAAGGTTTGAAAAAAGGTGATATCGTGCTAAGTGGTGCGATGTCTGAAGCTATTGCATTTGGGTCTGGTGACTCTATCGTTGCACAATTCGATGGGTTGGGCAGTGTCTCGATGTTTTGTAAGTGATAGATAAAAAGAGAGTTTGCTGATTGCCAGCGCTCTCTTTTTCATTATAGAAAGTAAATGAGATGATCCGAATGATAAATGGACAATCTAAAGAACATACGCTACGTATGGCATGGAAGATGCTGATTTGGTTGTTAATTGCTCAAGTCATGGTATCTTTCGTTGGAAGAAGCTTAGCTCCTTTGACAATTTTAATCAGTAAAGATTTAGCACTTTCCAATACACATATTGGGTTTATACCTGCTGCTCTTTTTCTGGGACAATCTTTGGCCGCGATCCCATCTGGTTTGTTAGTAGATCGTTTAGGATCCAAAAAGCAGTTATTTACAACAATATCACTGCTGGCAATAAGTTTTGTTTTAATTTCATTCTCTACTAACTTCTTCATAATGCTTTTATTTGTAGTAGTAGGCGGTGGAGCGTATGCCGCTATGCATCCAACTACTAATCGAGGAATTCTCTATTGGTTCCCCCAACGAAGCCGTGGTACCGCGATGGGGATTAAGCAAATGGGGATTACAGTGGGATCTGCATTGGCTGCGCTGTTATTATTGCCTTTAGCCAAAGAATTTGGATGGCGTCCATCTTTATTCATCAGCTGTTTGTTACTGTTAGCTATAGGGGCATTAGTGGCTAATTACTATCAAGATGCACCAGAGTCTACAATAAAGAAAGCGTCCTCATTAAATAAAAAAGAGTTTAAAGAAGATTTTCGAGCGATTATAAAAAATAAACCAGTTCTCTTACTAAGTATCAGTGCGATGGGGTTACAGGGGGCACAATTATGCTTGACTACATACATCATTTTATTCGCATTTGAAGAACTGGAAATGACACTTGTTTTAGCAGGACTATTGCTCGTATTAGTTGAAGTAGGAGGGTCAATCGGAAGAGTGGCGTGGGGCGTGATTAGTGATCGACTTTTTGCGGGAAATCGAATGATTATTATGTTCATTGTAACGGTTATAACTGGAACATGTGCGTTAGTATGTGCTCTGTTTCCACCAACAACACATCTTATTGTTATATTGCTTACAGTCTTTATTTTCGGTTTTTCTATATCTGGCTATAATGGTGTCTGGATGACAATAATAGTGGAACTAGTACAAAAAGAGAAATCTGGTCTCGCTACAGGCGTTACTATAACAATCAGCTCATGGGGTGTTTTGATTATTCCGCCGCTGTTTGGTTATATCGTAGATACAAGTGGTTCCTTTTCACACGGATGGATATTTATTGCAGCACTAATGGTGATTGTCATTCTTTTACTAAAGCAAACAACGAGTCAATCAACTAGAAATGAATGGAGTGGATAATAATGTCGAATGAAGAAATAGTTCGCTTAGTAGACACAGCGTTCATTGACAGGTACGATTGTAGCTCATCTTATCAAGCGCTGACTGGATACGCGGAGTGGATTCAGCTAGACCAACTCATTGACCACCCAGCTGTCCAAAACTGTATGAAAATAATGAAGAATTAGTAGACGGAGATCTGTAGCTATCATCAATTGCGCTTTACCGACGCGGTGGTGAAAGGGAAAAACAATTTAATTAAATCCTTACAACGTCGTCACTTTTTCACGCACATTACAGAACACTATAAAGAGACGAATTTACTGTAGTGCAATTTGTAATGGATTATGTATGAATCCTAGACAAGCACATATTTAGGTGAAGGGCCTTGAATTTAAGGCAGAAACTAGATAGAAAAAGGTTGAACAGATTATGTTCTTAAGTCAGCGTCTGTCTTTTTATATTGCCTAGACATGTTAATATAAAACCACGCTAATTTCATCACCAATTGAATTGATGAAATTAGCGTGGTTTTTTGAATACTATTTAATATTTCCAATTAGGACAATAGATTAGTAAAATACCATGCCTATTGCACCTGCTGCAATAATAACTAATGCTGGATGCACACTGAACTTTATCAAGGCGAGGAGAGCAGTCCCAAAAATACCCAATAAGCTAATTGAATGAAATGACAGTGTGCCGAGTAGTTCATTGGACACCGCAAATTTGATTGCTGCATAAATAATTAATCCTACGATGATTGGACGAAGACCATAAAAGGCGGATTGTACTGTTCTATGTTTATTTGCTCTGTTAAAGAATGTTGAGATGATTAAAATAATTATTAGAGAAGGCAATATCATACCGAATGCCGATACGAGGGCACCAGAGAAACCTGCTGTTCTGTAACCGACAAAGATTGCACTATTGGTTGCAATGGGACCAGGGGACATACCGGCGATTGCAATGATATCTGTAAACTCTTGTATAGTCATCCAATCATGTTGCGTTACTTCTAATTCGATAACGGGAATCATCGCATATCCTCCGCCAAACGAAATCAAACCAATCGTGAAAAAGGTCTTAAATAATTCAAATAGAATCATATTATACATTCACCAGCCTTTCCCAATCTGATGACTTATTCATCAAATTGAACAGTGTGCCCTAAACGTTCTTTTATTTTGATAAGTAATATCCCGACAATGGCACCAGAGAGAATTATGATGGCAGGATGGAGACTTGAAAAATACAATATGACTACTGTTACGAAAGCTGTGATTAGCGTAGTTTTATCAATTATAGCCATTTGCCCGATTTTGTAAGCAGCAAACGTAATCAATGCTACTATTGCGGGTCTGATACCTTCAAATGCCGCTTCCATCTTAGGGTTATCTTTAAAATATAAATATGAGATGCTCAATCCTATGATGATTATGAATGTTGGAATTAAGATTCCAGCCATCGCAACAATCGCACCTGGAGTGCGTGCAATTCGATAACCAATAAAAGTTGCTGAATTAATTGCAATCGCTCCAGGTACTGACTCGGCAATTGCGAAAACGTCCGCGACTTCATTCGCCTTTACCCATTTCTTTTTTGTGACTACCTCTCTTTCAATGAGTGGAATCATCGCATATCCACCGCCAAAAGTAACAGGTCCGATCTTTAAAAATGTAACAAATATTTCACTTAGTAGTTTCCAATTTACCTTCAATTTTTCAACTCCTTTATAGTGCTTTTCTCTATCTTAATTGTAACATACTTTAGACCGTTTTGGGTTAAAGTGTGTATAAAGAAGTAATTTATTTGAATCGTTTTAAATATATTACTCCAAGTAATGGTTAATGACTAATTGACCTGCTCCTATTGCTGTTGCATTTTCTCCTCATAATCCACGGCTGAATAGGACTTCTATATCTGGGGAAAGTATTTTACTTCTGTTAACAGCTATCTTTTTCACGACATCATAGAACAAGACCGTAATACGATAAGCAGGTCCGTTTAATATAATTAATTCAGGTTGAAGAATGTTCATTAAATTGGAAAGACCTATTCCTGTGTAATGTGCAGCCCTTTCCATAATGTCAAAACACAAAGGATCGATATCATTTACAGCCCGACATATATCATCGAATTGGATACTCTCGATTACATCAATCCTATCTAAGAGAATAGATTTCTCTTCTTGTTTTAAAGAGCCTATTACGTCTGTTGTTATTACATGAATAGATGAATATGCTTGAATACAACCATTGGATCCACAAGTACATTTGCGGCCGTTAATGTCCACAATCATATGTCCTTTCCCATACACATTGACGTTAGATTAATTATGCTTTAATTTTCCATCTATAATTATTCTAGCTCGGCTACCAATACCTTTATAAATATAGATCATGTTTTCGTATGTTTTGGAAAAGGGGTGTTTATATTCCGCAAGTGCAGCAGAATTCACACCATAATCAATAAAGCCATCTATTCCAGGATCTGTGCTCAATTCTATTTTTATAGGGACGTTAATCCATTCCGATGCTAAGAATTGTGATGGGTTCAGTATCATTTTTTCTCTTTGTCCAAGGGACCTATTGCTCCAATTCTAATTCCAAGTATTGATTCGGGTGATAATTGTCTTTTGCCTAGCATACATTGGATTTTTTGTAATGAGACTTATAGTCAAACTAGGAGTAGTCGTATAATCCATTTTAAAATATGCTTCGTCTAAAATAGTTAACTTCAAATTCATTAATAAGACTTTTGTATAGGTTCTGGAGATATCGATACCAATTAAGTTAGAAGCGGCGGCATTAATTTCATATAAATGTGGTCTACGTCCACCATTGGATTCTCCGAACCCGCTTTCAATAATTTGTTTTGATCTAATAAATCATCGAGTAGACGAGAACAAGTAGTAAGTGTAAGTTCGGTTTCAGCAATTAAATCGATTTTAGAAATAGGTCCGAGTTTGCTAATCTTTACATATAACTGTTTTATTCTTTTCTTTAAGAGATTTAATATTAGCGAATTGTTTCACCATTCAAATTCCTCTACTTATTTTCCTTTCGCAAAACTAGTCTAATAATTTACTAGCCAAAAGGGAGAATCGAGACAATTCTTTGATGTCGATTTGTAAAGTTGTTGCAGAAGGATATATATTATGGTGTGACACTATGCAAATGTGAGGAATTAAATCGATATATCAATTAATCTATTGATTACTATAACAATAAATGGATCAATCAAATAGAAATTGATTGGCATGCCTCGTGTGCAATGTCGTTTTAACATAAGCCAACAGGATGAATAGTATGGAAAACTAATTTTTTGTAAAGAGGAGTTTTAATAATAGTAATATTACATTAAAAAAGCAGCCGAAATCTATTCGGCTGCAGAGATTATTAGGCGTTTAGAGTTGCTTGCTTAGCTTCTACAAGCGGACCGCCTTCTTTTAAATACTTCTCTACACCTTCTGCTGCACGATATGCCAACGCGCCGATAGTTGAAGTGGGGTGATGACCTCCGAATTGAGGAAACGCTGAACCGCCGACTACGAATAGGTTGTCCATCTCCCACATTTGCAGGTAGTTATTCACCGCAGAGGTTTCAGGGTCTGCCCCCATGATGATGCCGCCCGCATAGTGACCGCCTGAATATATGTGGTCAAACTCTTCTGGAACCTCATCTTCGTCTATGATATCTGCACCCATTTCTTTCATGATTTCGCTACATTTTTCAATTCCGAATTTAGCAATGTTGCGGTCTTGATCTGTGTAACGATTCGTAATGCGCAGTAGGGGATCTCCGTATTCGTCTTTGTACGTTGGATCAAGATCCACGTAATTATGCCACCATGACATGACAGCAGGTGTATACCATACAACTAGCGAACGATTTGCGTAATGGATCGAGTTTTTCTTAAACTCAGGTCCCCATTTCGGTGTCCCTCTAGGAACATGGTTCGTCGAAATAGCACCATCCCCGTATTGGCGCATTTCGATGCCGCCACCGTTAATGAAATCCAGATTAGAGTGATCAAAGTTATCGCCGGCGAAGTCACTCATAGCACCACCAAGAGCACCTGCCCCCATATAGAGGTTAAACTTCTTCTTTTCAAAGTATCCTCTTGCTCCAAGGAATGTAATGTTAAATTGTCCATTAAAGTTCCGTCCAATTGTTCCTTTACGTGTTGTTGGATCATACTGTGTCCCAATCTCGGAAAGCATCAATAAGCGATTATTGGTAAAGGAAAATGCACCTAATACGACAACGTCTGCAGGTTGTTCATATTCAATTCCTGTACGTGTATCAGTAAATAGAACACCGGTCGCTTTTCCATCTTTATGCAGAACGCGACGCACTAAAGAGTTGGTCCGAATTTCGCAGTTTCCAGTTTTTCGGGCAGTTGGAATAACTGTAGCCAATGGGTCCGATTTAGCCGTGAAGTCACAGCCGTACATCGTACAATAAGAGCAGAACATACAAGCATTTAATTTTTCACCATCGGGATTCGTATACGCCTGTGATAAATTTCCAGAAGCAACTTGGTAAGGGTGATAACCCATTCTCTTTGTGGTTTCTTTAAATAACTTTACAGCTGGCGATGCTAGCATAGGAGGATTAGGATAATCATTAGAACGCTTATCTCCAAGTGGATCGGGTTCGCCTGAAGTACCGGCGGTTTTTTCCCACTTATCGTAATAAGGTTCCATTTCATCATACGTGATGCCCCAGTCTTGAATCGTCATACCTTCAGGAATTTTCTCTTTGCCGTAACGTTCAATGGTTTTAGAACGCAATTCAAAGTCGATCGGTCTCCATCGATATGTCGCACCTGCCCAGTGGACACTACCACCGCCTAAATCGGTACCAGCCATCATTTCTGCCCTTGTCCGGACAGGAAGGGCAGTATCTTCTATGTTTACGCGTGACGTAATGGTTTCAGGAGATAGATTTTGCATCATCTCGTAACGATTAGTATAGCGTAATTCATCTTTAACACCGATATAGTCCCGTCGGTCTTGTTTTTTGCCACGTTCTAGTGTTACTACTTGATAGCCGGCTTTAGCTAATTCAGCAGAGACTACTCCACCTGCCCAACCACTTCCTACTACGACAACATCTACTTTTTTTAGTTTTTTCGCCATATGAGTTCCTCCCATTATCAGTGACCTTGGTAATTACGTAAGCTTTCAGGTTTCATTACTATGAAGTCTTCTTTTTCAATATCTGCTGTATAGCTCATACGTGGACCAGGGAATTCTTTCATTCTCCAGCCTTCCATATTACGGTTCCCTCCATAGACTGGGTCAGCATACGCACCTTCAATGGTTGTTTGTAGTAACAGATTAAAGAACGTCGTCGAAGCGACACCGTTCACTTTCCCTTTACCCTCATCGAACATCTGCAAAATCTCATCTTGCTGCTCCGGTTCTAAATTACGAAAGTTTGTTTCGAATTTCTCTTGTGCCGTTTGTTCCAATGCATGTACGCCTTCCGTGAAAATATCTCCTCTTGTCATGGGAGTCTGATACCTGAAGGCTGGTGTAGGTACTTGCGTTTCAGCATTTGGACCTTGGTCTTGCGTCGTATCTTCTTGGTTTTCATATTGATCTGCTGCACCTGTTTGCAAAAACGGCCCTTTCATATATTCTTTTCCGTTCATTCCCCATTCCCCGGCAAGTTGTCGATCGATAAAGTAGGGGACTCCTAGTTCAATAGCGCCTGGGCCTAAATCATCTTTGGGAAACAGCCTTTCAGTAGCGGCGGAAAGTATAAGAAAGTCTTCGGCATTACTAAAGAATGTGCGTGCCTCCAATAAGTGGTTATCTTCTTTTCCCGTGTTTGTAGGTGCGCCTGGTTTTTGGAGCTGGTTAGTCAATAATCCACCGAATAGTGATCCACCAACTAGACCACCAGCTAATAGACCGGTGTTTTTCATGAAATTCCTACGACTCATTCCTTTTTGTGTATCTTCAGGTTGTCTAGGTTCTGTCACGTTGCTCTCCTCCTTGTATATATGACTTTCATAATTTACCAATGCACCACTACTTCTCATAGTGTGATGAATGGGGAAAAATTATACATAGTGCCAAGATCTTACACAGTAAAAATGGGGAAAATTGAGGGAGTAATAACTCAGAATGAATATGTAAAATAAAAACCCCTCTATAAATCATCGTATTTGAGTGATTATAGAGGGGACTGTTCATACTATAGGTTATTCATCATTATTTTTAACTTCAGTATCTGTGTCCGGTTCCGGTTCCATATCTACTTCTGGCTCGTCCACATTCACATCATCATCTGGCGTTACATCAGCGGGTTGATCTACTTCAACATCGTCATTTTCATCTATAACGGGATCATCATCTCCGCAAGCACTAAGAACACCCACAGAAAGAATGGCAGCTGTTCCTACTTTCAATAAATTACTTTTCTTAAGTTTATTCAAATTCATTAGTAATTTCCTCCTTTAGATGTTTGATAGACTTTCTTATGTTGTAAATATCCTATTTTTTGTTTTGTAAACCTGAAAGTTCGGAAGTGGTACTTTAGTCATGACAATGACCATGCAGAAAAAGATAAAATATAATGAAAAAATGCATACTCCAGAAGAATACGTGATTACATGTGGAGAAAACTGAAGAAAGATGGTGAAAGTGCTATGATGGATATAGACATGCCTACTTCAAAAGTGATGGACAAAATCTGTTACGTAAATTGGCTTATTTGTAAAGGAGAGAATGTTTCATGACAAAAGAAGAACAACAGAATTTATTCAAAGAAATTATGGGGAATTATCCCACTGGTGTAACAGTGGTGACTGCAGTAACTGAAGACGGCACACCAGTTGGACTGACAGTAAACTCTTTCGCCTCTGTATCCTTGGATCCGATGCTTCTCTTATGGTCTATTGATCATAGAGTTTCGTCTATTAAAGCCTTCACAGAGGGCGGTAAATTTGCTGTGCACGTACTTGCAGGTGATCAACAAGAGCTTTGTAATACGTTTGCGAGTCGCGTAGAAGATCGTTTCTCTACATGTAAATGGGAAATGTCAGATAACGGATTACCAATTATCGAAGATGCATTCGGTGTATTCGAATGTAAAACGTTCCAAACGATTGAAGCGGGAGATCACACTATTCTTATAGGCGAAGTAATCGATTTAAAAATCGAGAAAAATAAAGATCCTATGTTATATCACCGTAGGGTATTTGGATCTGTGCCACCCGTTTTCTATCAACAAGATGACAAAGCTTGAATTTGGAGCATTTCATAACTACAAAAAAGCCGTCTTCAAAGAGACGGCTTTTTTCATGCGTATTTTATTAATTATGTTTTTCGTGTTTTCACAAGTAGCTTAATCCTACCCTAGTTTATCTTCTGCAGTAATATCATTTGGCTCCCGTACTAAATAATATTTGCCTTTTGTATACATGGCGATGATTACTGTCAATACAGCAGCTAATATAGCAGCCATAAATGCAGCTGTAGACTGTAGGAATATCCCAAGATATCCAGACGCCGCGACAGATCCGAATGTGCTGGCTATAAGTAGCGAAGCAACACCAACAGGGTTCCATTTGTACAAATACTCTTGTCTAGCAACATAATAGGTCGGACCTATTTTCAGCCACTTTTTGACGACTACTGCATCTGTCACAAGAATAGCAGCCCACGAAAATAAGAACACACCTTGGAATGTCATGACAGTATCTAAGTGATCCACGATTCCACCAAGCATTAATAAGATAGCACTTACAGCTGAGATCACTACCCAGAATCTGCGTCCGGGCGTGAAGCGGAAAACATTCTCGAAAAAATTTGATAGCGATAAAGAACTACTGTAGATATTGGTTACGTTAATACGCAACTGTGTCAACATCGTAAATAATGCACCACCGATACCTAACAACAGTACGATGTATACGCCTGGATCTTTTTCCAAGAATCGCACTCCGAACCAAATACCGAGTCCGCCCATTACCCCATAACAGAAAATCTGCGGAATGAAACCGATTGCAATTGAACCGAACTTTCTATCGGACGGCTTTAGGAAACGTGCATAGTCTGAAGCGAGTAAAGCCGTTAACCCCATAATTCCATTGTGCATCCCGATACAGAATAATAATGCTGTTCCCCCAAACTGAACGCCTTCAGGCATATAAGAGAACACAGGTCCTGTATAAACAGCCGGTTTGATGAACGATAATACAATGGCCGCGACAAGGAATACCATAAATATTGGCATGGACCATTTTTGAAGCTTGTCCAATTGCTCAATTCCGAACCAATTCAGTGGAATAACAAGCGTACCGAAAATGATAATTAAAATCCACTTGGGAAAATCAGGCATAAAAAAGTGTACAGCGGAAACGAGGATTAACCCTTCAAACGCACAATACATAATAAAGTTCGAAGCATAAATCAATGATGTTAGCGATGATCCGATATAGCCAAATCCGCCACCTCGTGATAATAGATTAACGTTCATGCCAGATTTAGCAGATAAATACGCAATGACCGTACCAAGCAAACCGGCGACGATAATAGCATAGATAGCCGAAACGATAGCGTTTGGTGCACCGAATTGCAAAGCCATGACACTACCCATTTGAAAATAAAAGATAGCAGTTGCGATTCCGAACGTGATGTTCGTAATGCTCAGCCAACTTTTATTTCGGTCTTCCAAAGGTACACGATCTAAGGAATAATCCTTTTCCGTTTCATCTTCTTCCATAGTATTCAATATTCTTTCGTCTTCCGTAGTCATACACATCAGCTCCTTGTAATAAGTAGTCAACCCCTCCTGCCAGCCTAACTAGCATGTTCTGATTCATGCAAAATGATGAATTTAATCCGTTCATTGAATTGACACGTTGCTAGTTTAACAAAAGTGTAATAAAAAAATCAAGTTTCAAATGTATTTGTAAAAATAACAATACAAAAGTCTGATTTTGCGCATGATTATAGATTCATAGAAAAATGACTCGTAGTAAAAATACTTAAAAATATTAATTAATAAATGAAAACTTTAATGCTATAAAATACCATTGGGATTTTAGTACATAGTTGTAAATTCTTTTTACTAACGTCGTGTTGCTTAGCTGATTCATCGGGCTACGCGGAACAGAAATGTATTAGTGGATCCACGACGAGAGATCTTCTGTTAATTTATATGAAAAGGGTTTATCGTAACGTTCATGTTTCGTTATTTCAGTTATTGGGCAGGCAATAATGGGGAGTGTCAATTAAAACTACTTGGTCAGCGTATTGTATGGGTAAGTGTAAACGTATAGATTCCGCTTGTTCAACTAAAGAAATGAGTTCATTTTCTATAAAAGTGCAGCCATTATCATCAGTACTTTGAGGAAGAGTTTCAATGTAAATAAGGTAGCCTGTCTCGCTGGGGAATTGCTCTTTATAAGTATGCATGAATAGAATATGGTTGAATATCTGTGTAGTAATCAAATCGTATGAAATAGGACATACGTCGTGTGTAGATTAAGTCTCTACGTAGTAATATACCCTTCATGGTTTAAAAATAACCCAGATGGGAATAAAGAATTTCGTATCCATTACAGCCATATAACTTTCAGTAGAAGTACTCTAGTAATCTTTTTAGGTCGCTTCAAAATGGTTATAATTCAGTAAGACGGCTATTATTTGATCTGCTGAAAGCACTAGTAGATGAGTATGTATCGTTAGTATAGTTCCTATGAACAACGAGAAATAAAAAAGACGACTTCGGCACAATACCGAAGTCATCTGATAGAAACGTAATTACTGCAAATTAGTTTTTAAAAGGTCCATTGAATAGAACATAGCACAGAAAATCCGAAAGTCTCTTGTTGACGCTTTAAAAATGCGTTTGAAAAACCTGTTTAGCAACATATTTCTAGATGGCTACACTCTTCATACATATCCAACTATTTACGTATCATCCAGCTCTCTAACGAGTGAATAGCAATTCCACGGAACCCTTCAGCATGACTAAAGGATCGTTCAACTTCTTTTAACTGTTTTTCCATATATGCGTTATTTTTACCGAAGAAAGATAGATAATCGCCTTCAGAAGATTTACTAGTTTCTGTGGCAACGCGCGCTTGCTTGCCTGTGACGCTAGCATAATTTATTTCGCTTTTTGCTAAACTGATCATTCCATTGTGTCCATCCGCCTTGTTACGGTAAGCCATGACATTTATACTATCGGACTGGTCGATCAGCCATTCTGAAAGTACACCTTCACCTATGACATTCGAATAGTTGATGGAATCAAACCAAAACGGTATATCGATTCCAAAATGTAATCCAAGGTTAGCGGATTTGTCAGCTGCTAATCGAATATTCTGCTGATAGCTCTGAACGGTCCCTTGTAAATTAGAATCCCATGTAGGCAAAATATACGGTTCAATATCCAAATGAATACCGGTAAACTGTTCAGTGTTTTCGGAAACCGATTGATAACTTTCTACCCATTGAAAGAAATTTTGAACAGATTGTTGGTCAGTTGCCCAATATGGCGCGCCATCCAGGGCGTGTACTTCTATATTTCGCTCGCTCGCTTTGCGAATAAAGCGTTGGTAAGCATCATTTGGTATATCTGCGTTAATTTGCAAATACAGCGTGGATACATTTTTTTTATCTAAAAACTCGATGAGTGTACTAGACTGATTAAGTATTTGCGATGTATGCCACAACCATGTGGCTTTTGGTTGGTCAATGCGCATAGTTAACATTGGTTTTAACCAAATAAAGTTAGATAGAATCAATAGAATCGCTACCATCCAAATACTTCGGGATTTTTTAGACATAGTAGTCACCTTTCTCTACTTACGCAGATAGAATAGAATTTCATGATATTTTAGTACTATTAATTAATTATACACTAATATAACCTCATTTTTCTAGTATATTTATACTGTTATTACGTACTGACAGATTGTTTGAAAGAATACTAGACAGTATAATAAGAATGGATTTGAAAAATTAACTAGTAATCAATATATGTAAAGGAGAGACATCTTAGTGAAAAAAATAGCCATAGCTATACTGTTGATTTTACTCGTGTTGTCTCCACGAATTTATTGGGCTATCAAAGAAGAGAAAATACTGGATATAGCAGTGATCGATAAATCGGTCGCGAAGGAAGATTATCGTGAGCATAGCGGTTTTTTTCATGTATTGGAAGGAAAGAAAATCGTGCGGCCTGACAAGGAACCTTATGATAAAAGTCTTGATTATTATGGGTTCGATCCGTATGACCAAGTCGCGATGGAGCCATTTCACGAACGGCCACTTGATATGATCTATGTAGCGGATACGTATGGTGTATTCAGCGATGATCTTAAAGCTAAACCTGATGGTTCACGATCGGAACTATTATACGGTGGTATGGAATTGATGGAGTGGAACGAACTAATGGCTAGCAAAGGTGAGGACACGACACTAATCGCAGAATTCAATAGTTTTGCATCACCAACTAGTGAAGAAATGAGCACGATCATGCAAAAGGAACTAGGGATTACTTGGACAGGATGGATTGGACGCTATTTTACTGATTTGTCGAATGCAGAAGTACCCCAATGGCTTATCGAAGGATATAAAGAGGAGAAGAATAGTGAATGGTTGTTTGCTGGTACAGGTCTCGCGTTTGTTCATACATCTGGAAAAGTGATTGTCTTGGATGGACAAGAAAATAAAAGTGCTGCCCATTTCAAGTTAACGAAAGATGGAAAAGAAAAATTCCCAAAAGTATATTCATCGAATTATATGTATTGGTTCGATGTAGTGGAACCGTTTGAACAAACCAAAATATTGGCGACATATGAATTTAATTTGACAGAAAAAGGTCGTAGTGTATTACAAGAGGCCGATATTCCGGAAGTATTCCCCGCAGTGTTACATCAAGAACAGGCGAATACCTATTATTTTGCGGGAGACTATGCAGATTTTGATAAGAATCCCATTGTTAAATGGCAAGGGGTACATACCGTATACAAATACTTTGCTAAAGATATTTCGGCTTTCTATTGGCTGACATATTTCCCGATGATGGAAGAGATCTTAGATGAAACCTATAAGAGAAAAACAGTCAAAAGGGTAGTGATACCTTTACTGAAAAATGAGAGTAAGCTCACTAACATAGCGATGATAGATTCACTTACTATGCATAGTCTACTTGAAGAAAGATTAATAATAAGTTAGCTGAGGAAGGGTGTAATGAGTATGCAAATAAATAAAAATGAACTGAATATCTTGGATGCTTCACTCTTTCGTTCACTCTTTCATTGGCAGATGGCCAACACCAAACGTTTCCGGCAAGTGTTCACCCTTGTCTTTGTCAAGAGCCCTGAAAGTCCTGAAATGAAGCAAATTCTTCTGAAGCAGATGCGTACTTCAGATTTATTATTCAGTTTCCCGATAGGTGAACCGGATATCATTTTAATGGCGAATACCGGAGAAGATGAAGCGGATGTCTTTATTGAAAGATTGCGCCGCACCGAATCCACTCGTTCTTACCGAGTGGGCGTTTCAGTAATTGAAATTCGTAACGGGGATGCGGCGTTTGAAGATGTGCTGCAAATTGGAAATGATTCAGTAAACCGTGCATTGCAATTACGAGGTGATACGCCTTATGTAAAAGATCGTTCTTTTAGAAAGTTAGAGCGACAATGTGTGCGGGTGAGTATTATAGAAGATGATCCCGTTGTCACGATGATTATACAGAAACTAGTGGAGCGTATTTCAGTAAAACAACTGGACCTGGATATCCAAGTGTTCCGTGACGGACAATATTTCATTGAATCCAATTGGTACCAGTCTTCCCACACTCATTTAGTCATTATGAATGATATTCTTCCGAGAAAAAATGGACTGGAAGTATTATACACACTACGCGAATTGCCGAATATGCAGAAATATCACGTCTTTATGATGACCAAGAGAAAAAGTGAAGCGGAAATGATTTACGCTTATCAATACGGGGTCGATGAATACATAACGAAACCATTCAATCCGAAATTATTTGAATCACAAATAAAGAAAGTATTGAGACGAATTTATTATGGATAAGCTATTACTTTCATTGCTACTAGTCATTGTAGTGTTGCTGATTATACTCTTCGCTCTGTTCTTTTTACTTGTGTTTTATAGAATGCAAGAAGTGAAAAAAAAAGAGGCGATTGGAAAGTATATCGAAGATCGTCAAGTCGACTGGTATGAATATTTATTCGGAGACGGATTGTCACTTGTAGCGCTTAAACCTCATAAGAATCTAGAACTCGAAGCGATTGATGAGTTGTTTTTTCGCATTAACTACCACTTTTCCTCAGAAGAAATTAATGACAAGGTAAATGCTTTTGCTTCGTTATATATGAGTGATTACTATAGTAAAAAGCTCACTAGTCGGAGTAGGGAACTGCGTATTAATACGCTCAATAAAATCAGCTTATTCAACTTACAGTTTATGCTAGACCCGGTTTCGTCGTTATTGGAAAAAAAGAAAAAGTATTCGAAAACAGAATTATTATTGATTTATGAGATTATAGTAAAGTTTTCTCGTACTGATTTCGTAACTCACTTCGTGGCTCCGAAAGTTCCACTAGGTGAATTTGATTATAAAAAATTGTTGATGGAGTTAGATGAAGAACAGATTAATTTACTAGCGAAAGATTTCAATGTTTTGCCTGAATTGCTTCAGCTGACGATGATCGAAATTATAGGTGTTCATCATTACCTTGATTGGCTTCCTTTATTGCATCAGTGTTTAGACAATCCGGCGCAAGAAATACGGATTAGAGCATTAAAAAGCATTGCAGAACTGGGAGTAGCGAATTCGCTTGAGTTATATGAATCATTCTCCCATTCAACCATCTGGGAAGAACGTCTGATGACAGCGAAGATTTTCCGTTTTGCACCGACGGAAGAAGCATTACCTATACTTGAACGTTTAATCAAAGATCCTAACTATCAAGTTCGTGCCCAAGCTGCTAAATCGATTAAATCTTTGAAAAATGGTCACCAAGCACTTTACTCTGTCATAACGATGTCTACAGATGAGTTCGCAATCGATGTAGCAGAAGAGATGTTCGGGAAGGAGTACTAAGATGAACACACCTTTAATCACGTCTTCGTTTTTTGGGTTTGTTGGCTATATATTGCTCGTCTATATGCTGGCTGTTATTTTTTCGTATTCATCCATGTTAGTTATCGCTTTTATTCAGTTAGGAAAAGAACGGAAGTTGCAGAAAAAGTTATCGGATGAAGGAGCGGTAGATTTTATATATACGCAACCCGTAACGATAATTGTTCCTGCTTACAATGAGCAAGAAGGTGTGCTTGGGAATATTTATTCGTTGTTGGCATTGCAGTATCCCCAATTTGAAATATTAGTAATCAATGATGGGTCTATAGATAATACGGAAGATGTCGTAATTGAGCATTTCAATATGAAGCCAATTCGGAAAGTAGTGAATCAACAACTTGAAACACAACCTATTGAAGCTATCTATCAATCCGATATGCACCCCAATTTACTGTTGATTACGAAAGTGAACGGTGGAAAAGCAGACGCCTTAAATGTGGGAATTAACGTGTCAAAATACCCGTATTTCTGTTCAATCGATGGTGATTCCATATTGGACAATACATCACTGCTGCGTGTAATGAAACCTATCATGGAATCTAATAAAGAAGTGATTGCGACAGGCGGCACTGTGCGGATCGCCAATGGCTATGAAATACAAATGGGGCAAGTCGTCAGGGAAGGTTTGCCGAGCTCAACTATCGTCATAATGCAAATTATAGAGTATATGCGTGCGTTTCTTATGGGGCGGATGGCGCTTAGTAAATACAATATGGTGTTAATCATATCGGGAGCATTCAGTGTCTTTTCAAAGAAATGGGTATTGCAAGTAGGCGGATATACCAAGAATACAGTTGGAGAGGATATGGAATTAGTAGTTAAGCTACATGAAGAAATATCAGATCGAAAAGAAGATAAAGAAATTGTGTTTACACCAGATCCTGTTTGTTGGACAGAAGCTCCTGATAACTTCAAAGATTTACGTACTCAGCGTCGACGTTGGCATCAGGGACTGGCCGAAAGCCTATGGTTACATAAGAAAATGGCGTTTAATCCCAAGTATGGTTCTGTAGGGCTACTATCTATTCCGTATTTCTTGTTTATTGAATTGCTTGGACCGGTAATAGAATTGGCTGGCTATGCCTATATGGTCCTATGTCTATTTATGGGAGAAGCGTATATAGTTTTCGCTGGAATTCTTGGGTTATTATTCATCTTATATGGATCCCTGTTTTCGATGGCATCCATCTTATTGGAGGCGTGGAGCCGTAATACGTATCCCGCAGTGAAAGATCTATTTCGTCTAGTGATGTTGTCATTAACCGAAGTGTTTTGGTATAGGCCATTAACTCTGATTTGGCGCACGGAGGGGATTAGTAGTGCACTGCGCGGAAAACGTGAATGGGGAAGTATTCAACGCAGAGGATTATCAGAAGATCGTGAATGAAAAATGCCTGTTATATCGTGACCGATATAACAGGCATTTTCTTAGTGAATATAGTGAGGTATTTTTCATTATTTTCAGCCATCCAATAAAGATTTCAGTAACTAACTGTAGAAACGTTAACGATTGACCGCCATTATTCATGAATGTATGTTTGCAAACTTGGTCTGAATAGGATGACTAAAATGGTAGTGTCGAAAAATATGCTGTTAAAACTTGTATAATTTTTAATTAAAGTTTTCATCTTTTTACCTAACGCCACGTCGCTTGGCAGATTCAGCATATGCTTTGGAACGAAAATGTAATATTGGGTCGTCACTGCATTCTATTCCTTCTATAGTGACTGTTGGATCAAAGATGAAGGACTCTGCGTTATCTGCACGAAGAGATTTCAGTGTCAGGATTCCTGCTTCAATTTTTTCTCGATCATCGGGCCAGGCGATAGTAGGATCATCAATTGCATCTCCTGGTTCGGCGAATTGTATGAGTAAGCGAAAACGTATAGACTGATCTAGTTTAACCTTATGAATGAGTTCATTTTCCATAGAGTTGTTGACATTCCCATCATCATTTTGCGGAAGAGGTTGCCATTCAAATCGGACAGCTTGTCTTTGCAACTCCTCATTTCTCAAATAATATGCATGGATAGAATAGTAATGGAGAGACTCGAAATTACGAAAAGGTTGTAGTTCTTTTATAATGGAACCAAATGCTTTGTACTCTGTATCATGTATCAGTGCATCTATTCGTTGTGACCATGTACTGCTAGAATCGAATGCCTGTATCAGACGAATAAAGGAATCTGGAGTTTTACTGATGAAGATCGGTATATTGGCCATAGTCAAATTTGTGAAAGTACCATCAAATAACTGAAAACGCACTGCCATTCCTTTAACTGGATTCAATTGCTCATTTGACTTTCGGCTTGGAGAACTGTGAGAAAAACGTACAACGGCTGGAACTTCTGTTTGCTGTAGATGAGCAGCGGTTGTCCAAGGTACAGCAGCCCCGGTTGGTTGGAAAGTCGCATCAAATGCAACGCCAATTGCGTGTGCACGTCGTAAATGACTTTCTGTATTCACCGCTGATTCAATAGAATCAACAGCTTCTTTAGCAGTTAAGGAACTTTGATGATTCATTTAAAATCACTCCTTTACGTACAACATACCCTTCATTAATTAAAACTAAGCGATTAAAAAATAGAAATTGGGGTATTAATAAAAGTATGACAACTTTAGGAGGAATAGTATATGAATCGTATGTTACTAACTGGAATATCTGTCATGGCACTCAGCCTCGCAGCATGTGGTACTGATACAACGAATGACGCTGCGGAAGAAAATTCAGGCACAACACCGCCTGTGGAACAACCTTTAGAGCCTGCAACTGATGATACTAACAAAAACTCTGCCGACGAAGGTAACACAGACGCTGTACAACAATCAGATTCTGCGACGGATAATATGAAAGCAGATATGGATAAACTTTCATTTGAAGAAATCAAGATAGAGGTTTCGTACAGTGGAGATAAAGAATACGAAGCAGAAATTGAACAAGACAAAAACGAACCAATTGAAGCGAAAGTGGAAGATGAGGTAAATGACGTATACCTAAAAAATCAAGAAGCATTTGATGATTTATACCCTAAGGTTAAACAACTCGATTTGACAAAAGATAGCACAAACCAGGAAGCGATTGATCAAGTGCTGAAAGTCTTTGGCTTGGATGCAAATTACGAGAAGATTGAAGTGGAAATTAAATTTAATGATGGAAGTAAATTAGACGTAGAAGAACGTAAATAACTCCGAAAAGAGCCTTTCCTTAAGGAAGGGCTCTTTTAATGTGGAAAATAATAGACCTAAGGTGTTCTGTCAGGATTAAAAATTATAAATAGTATACCAGAAGCGCAACAATCATCAAAAGAAAAGTTGGGATACCAGCGGTGAAAAACCATGCCGGACTCATTGATATCGTCTCAGATGGGGCCCGCATCGAATCTAGCGCTTCCCTCTGGCCTTTCAAAGCAAAGACCTTTCGTGTACTCTTCATGAAAAAGTCAAAAGAGCCTGTACGGATAATGAATACCAATGCACCGATAAATAGCAGAAACCCACTGACGAAAAAGGAGACATTAATATAGCCGAGTAGCGAAATTTTATCGTATACTGAATAAACGGAAATAACAATTACTAATTGAGATAGTAGAAATACAATAATATTACGTTTCATATGGAATCCTTCTTTTCATTTATAGAGTGAGTAACTACTTTCTATCATACTAGATATATATTAAAATGTGTAGAATCTTCCATAATGGTTCAAAATTACGACAATAGTGTTGTTAGCGTTTACATCTATACATTTTTCTTGTATAATGAAAAAGCTAGGACTACAAAAACATCAAAGGGGAGGTCAACAATTTGAAGAGAAGTAAGTGGCTTATATTAATGGCACTAACATTAGTCTTAAGTATGTTCTTAGCTGCATGTGGCGGTTCGAAAAACGAAGAGAAGCCAGCAGCAGACGGAGACGACAAGGACAAAGATGCAGCAACTGAAGAAAAAAAGCATGCCAAAGACGAAGATGGAGAGCCGGATGCAGAACAGGTTCTTTACTTGTCAGAACGCGCAGCTATTCCTTCTGTTGATTCTTCAATCGTAGAAGATCAAGTAGGCTTCAATGTATTAAACAATATCAATGAAGGTTTATATCGTTTAAACCAAGATAATATTGCAGAACCTGCAATGGCTGCTGAAGAAGCAAAGGTAAGTGAAGATGGATTGACATATACATTCAAACTTCGCGATGCAATGTGGGCTGATGAAACACCTGTAACAGCAAACGATTTCGTTTATGCTTGGCAGCGTGCAATTGATCCCGCAACTGGTTCACCTTATGGACCATTCATGATGTCTGGCGTAGTGAAAAATGCGACAGCAATCTCTGAAGAAAAAATGGAAGTGTCTGAGCTTGGAGTTAAAGCTGTGGATGAAAAGACGTTTGAAGTAACACTGGAGCGTCCAGTACCATATTTCTTGTCACTTATGTCATTCGGAACTTTCTATCCCCTTAAAGAAGAATTCGTTGCTTCTAAAGAGGATGCATTTGCAACAAACTCTGATAACCTTCTTTCAAATGGACCATTCGTTTTAACTAAATGGGATGGAACTGGCGATAGCTGGACTTATGTTAAGAACGAACACTACTGGGATGCAGAAAACGTAAAGCTTGATGAAATTCATGTAAACGTAGTAAAAGACCCTGCAACTGCAGTAAAACTTTACCAGGATGGAAAATTGGATCGGGCAGAAATGTCTGGTGATCTCGCTCAGCAATATCGCGATGATGAAGAAGCCGTGGTTCAACCAGAAACGTCTGTATTCTATTTCAAGTTTAATCAAGAGCGGGATGGTAAAGAAACACCACTTGCTAATGTGAATATCCGTAAAGCTATTGCTAAAGCTTTCGAAAAGGAAGACATGGCAGATGTAGTACTAGCTAACGGTTCATTAGCAGCAAACTTCTTAGTACCAACGAACTTTGCATTTGATGAAAATGAAAAAGACTTCCGTGAGTTGAGCGGTGACCACTTGGAGTACAATGTGGAAGAAGCACAAGATTACTGGAAAAAAGGCCTTGAAGAACTAGGCGTTGAATCTCTTGATCTTGAAATTCTTGGCGGAGATACAGAAGCTTCCAAGAAAATGGACGAGTATTTCAAGTCTCAACTGGAAGGTAACCTGGAAGGTCTAAAAATTTCTTTGAAAGAAGTACCATTCTCTGTACGTTTGGATTTAGATGGTAATCAAGACTATGATATTCAAGTATCAGGTTGGGGACCAGACTTCCAAGATCCGATTTCATTCATGGATTTATTCGTAACAGATGGTACAAACAACTTAATGTCTTACTCTAATCCTGAGTACGATAAATTGATTGAAGATTCAAAAGGCGAATTGGCTCTTAAACCAGAAGAGCGTTATGAAGCATTCGCAAAAGCTGAGAAAATTCTACTTGATGAAGACGCTGCGATTGCACCAATTTATCAACGTGGTTTGATTTTCTTGCATAAACCTTACTTTAAGGGCTTAGTGGATCATCCATTTGGAGCAGACTATAGCTATAAGTGGGCATACATTTCAGGTAAATAATTGTAATGTAGTAACGATTTGAGTTTAATAGAGGAGAGTATATGGGGTAGATATCTATATACTCTCTTTTTAGTAACGGTAAATAGTTTCAATATTTAATTTATTGTCGAAAAATGTCAAGTGGTTACTTGCATAATAAGTAAGATACTCTTTTGGAGGTGTAACGTACCGTGGTTAAGTATATTGGAAAACGCATCGTATATATGTTCATAACGCTGTTTTTAATTGCAACGGCCTCTTTTTTCCTTATGCAGACATTGCCAGGTTCACCGATCGCTTCTTACAACAAGTTGAATGATACACAAAAAGCAATTGTTGAAAAGAAGTATGGAATCGATAAGCCTAAGCCTGTGCAGTATGCAATCTATATGAAAAATTTAGCAAAAGGTGATTTGGGTACGTCGTTTGTATTTAAAGGGAAGAGTGTCAACGATTTATTGGCTACAAGATTGAAACCTTCTTTAATCTTGGGAGCGCAAGCGATGGTCTTCGGGACTATAGTTGGAATCCTGCTAGGTATGCTTGCCGCATTGAAGCATAATACATTTTGGGATTACGGAAGCACCTTTTTTGCGATACTCGGTATTTCCATTCCGTCCTTTGTATTTGCGTCATTGCTACAATATTGGATTGCTTCAGAGTGGCATCTATTACCGGTCGGATTGTGGAATGACGGTTGGAAATCTAGTGTCCTGCCATCGCTTGCACTCGCTATGGGGCCACTTGCCCTATCCGCGCGCTTTATACGGACTGAGATGATAGAAGTACTGAATTCAGATTATATTATGTTGGCTAAAGCGAAAGGTGCCAATGGTTTCGAAATTGCTTTCAAACACGCATTCCGAAACGCATTAATTCCTTTGATTACAGTTCTCGGGCCATTGGCAGCTGGTTTGGTGACGGGTTCACTTGTTGTAGAACAAATTTTTGCTATTCCAGGAATAGGTGAACAGTTCGTATCGTCTATCATGACGAATGATCACGCTACGATCATGGGTACGACATTATTATTCTCGGCTTTCCTTATTGTAGTTATTTTTATTGTGGATATTTTATACGGGGTTATCGATCCACGTATCCGCGTGTCTGGAGGTAAGGGATAATGCGCAATGAAAATGAAGAAGAAAAATTAACGCCAGAAGATTTTGAGCGAGTGACCATCGACGCGCATCATTCCGAACGGATAGAGAAACCGAGTTTGAGTTTCTGGCAAGATGCATGGTTGGGTCTCCGTAAAAATAAGGCAGCTATTGTCAGTATGGTCGTTCTTTTATTAGTTTTACTCATGGCACTAATAGGTCCTTATTTAAATGGACATGCGGGTGATTCGCAAAACCTACGCCATGCAAACTTACCACCTAAAATTCCGGGTATTGAAGCAACAGGATTTTTTGATGGGGATGGTAAGCTAGCAGGGAAGACTGTCAATTTATACGAAATGAAAAAAGTTGATGAATATTATTGGTTTGGTACAGATGGACTCGGTCGTGACTTGTTTACGAGACTATGGGAAGGTACTCGTGTTTCACTATTCATCGCATTCGTAGCCGCGGCGATTGATATGGTTATAGGTGTCGCATACGGAGGGATTTCTGGATACTTCGGTGGACGTACAGATGATATCATGCAACGCGTTGTCGAGATCTTGATTGGAATTCCTACATTAATTGTCGTTATTTTGATGATTATGATTATGGACCCTGGAATAACCGCCATCATTGTCGCGATCACCATAACGGGTTGGATAGGAATGTCACGTATTGTCCGTGCTCAGACATTGAAATATAAATCACAGGAATTCGTATTGGCATCACGTACGCTAGGCGCCAAAGATGGAAAAATTATTACGAAACACTTACTGCCGAACATGCTAGGGATCATCATCATCAATACGATGTTCACGATTCCAAATGCGATTTTCTTTGAAGCATTCTTGAGCTTCATCGGAATCGGACTCCAGCCACCAGCAGCTTCATTAGGTACATTGATCAACGACGGATACAAAGTGATGGAGAATCAGCCATACGTATTATTGTTCCCGGCCATTGTCATTAGTGTTCTTATGATTGCATTTAACTTGATAGGTGACGGACTGCGCGATGCACTAGATCCTAAAATGAAAGATTAAGAGGAGGAGAGCAAGTTGACAAAAATATTAGAAGTAAAAGACCTCGAGCTTTCCTTCCACACATTTGCTGGTGAAGTGAAAGCGATTCGTGGCGTTAACTTTGATTTACATAAAGGGGAAACGCTCGCTATCGTAGGTGAGTCGGGATCAGGTAAATCTGTTACGACGAAATCAATCATGCGGCTTCTTCCTGAATCAAGTGCTGAATATAAGAATGGTGAAATTCTATTTGAAGGAAGAGATTTAACGAAAATTCCTGAAAAAAATATGCAAAAGATTCGTGGAAAAGATATATCGATGATTTTCCAGGATCCAATGACTTCATTAAATCCAACTATGACCATTGGAAGACAAATCATGGAGCCGATCTTAAAACATCAGAAGCTAAATAAATCAGCTGCACGTAAACAGACGATTGAATTATTGAATCTGGTCGGTATACCGAATGCGGAAAATCGGTACAAGATGTACCCTCACCAATTTTCTGGTGGACAGCGTCAGCGAATCGTTATTGCGATTGCGCTTGCATGCAATCCGAAAGTATTGATTGCAGATGAGCCGACAACAGCACTGGATGTCACGATTCAAGCGCAGATTCTCGAGCTGATGAAAGACATTCAGAAGAAGACGGATACTTCTATCATATTTATCACGCATGACCTTGGTGTAGTAGCAAACGTTGCCGATCGAGTAGCTGTTATGTATGGTGGTCGAATCGTTGAAATCGGTACAGTGGATGAAATCTTCTATAATCCACAACATCCTTATACATGGGGCTTACTAAGTTCAATGCCGTCTATGGATTTAGAAGATCAAAAGCTGTATGCGATTCCCGGCACACCTCCTGATTTATTAAATCCTCCAAAAGGTGATGCATTTGCGTTGCGAAGTGAATATGCAATGAAGATCGACATGGAGCGTCAGCCTCCCTTCTTCAAAGTGAGCGATACACATTACGCAGCGACATGGTTATTGCATTCTCAGGCACCACAGGTTGAACCGCCTGCCCTTATTATTGAGCGTATGAAAACATTTAAAGGTAGCCGGTACTATGTTGATCAGACGGGAGGTACTGTGTGATGTCAGACAATTTAATTGAAGTACGTAACCTTAAACAATTTTTTAATGCAGGGAAATCTACTGAAGTCCGTGCGATAGATGATATTAGTTTCACTATAAAACGTGGAGAAACATTTGGTTTAGTAGGGGAGTCAGGTTGCGGTAAATCCACAACAGGGCGTACAATGATCCGATTATATGATGCGACAGCGGGTCAAGTTCTCTATAATGGTGTAGATGTACACGCACCAAAAAGTAAAAAGGAAAATCACGAACTGAATAGAAAGATGCAAATGATTTTCCAAGATCCATATGCTTCTTTGAATCCTCGGATGAAAGTTTTGGATATTATTGCAGAAGGACTAGATATACATGGTTTAGTAAAAGGTAAAACGGATAGAAAGCAACGGGTAATTGATTTGCTTGAGATTGTTGGCTTAAACCGTGAACATGCTGAGCGTTATCCGCATGAGTTCTCAGGCGGTCAGCGTCAGCGTATCGGAATTGCACGTGCATTAGCCGTGGAGCCTGAATTTATCATTGCGGATGAACCGATATCTGCACTAGACGTTTCAATCCAAGCGCAAGTCGTCAACTTGTTGAAAGAATTGCAGGTAGAAAAAGGGCTGACATATTTATTTATTGCTCATGATCTATCGATGGTTAAATACATTTCCGATCGTATTGGCGTGATGTACTTTGGCAAACTGGTGGAGATGGCTCCAGCGGATGAATTATATCGAAATCCAATGCATGCTTACACAAAATCTTTGCTGTCAGCGATTCCACTACCGGACCCAATTTATGAACGTTCCCGTGTGCGCCACCCGTATAACCCGAAGGACCATCAATATGGACCTGACGAAAAAGTGGAATTTCGTGAAGTGGCTCCTGAACATTTTGTATTATGTTCAGAGAAAGAACTTGCTGAGATGCAAGCTACACATGTATAAAACAACATCCCTCTGATTTGCAAGTATCAGAGGGATGTTTCTTTTTATCATAGTAAAGCCAACGATGATTCAGATGATTTGTATGTTTTATGAAGTAATATGCTACTATTAAAATAATAAATAACATATGAATTGATAGGATGTGTTTAAAATAAAGAAATTAACGGCGGCGGTTCAAAGTCAATTGATGGAAGCGATCATTAATGGTAGTAGAGTTGGAGCTTTGGTAACGGATGATTCGAAAGATGATAATCCAATAATTTTTGCTAACAAAACATTCGAAACGATGACAGGGTATACTCAAGAAGAAGTACTTGGGCGTAATTGTAGATTTCTTCAAGGTAAGGATACAGATCCTAGTACAGTCTCGAAAATTAGAAAAGCGGTTTCAGAAAGAACACCTCTTACAATCGTATTGAAAAACTATAAAAAAGACGGTACGTTATTTTGGAATCGACTCAGTCTTCGTCCAACCGTTATTGATGGGGTACCATATTGTATTGGTACACAGACAGACGTTTCTGTACAATACAGACAAATAGAAGAGCTACATACAAAGGATCATGAAATAGAACAACTCATGTTACCCATCATGAGAATTTACGATAATCTAGCGGCTGTTTCATTAATTGGTGAAATGACTGAAGAACGTTTTAATTTATTAATTACGAAGCTTAGTGACTACGTTCACTTAAATGAAGTAGATCATGTAATGATTGATATAACGGGTTTATATTGGCAACAAGGAACTTCGATTGATCGGTTGCTAGAAATCCAACAAGTATTAAAGCTTATGGGATGTCAACTTTATATTACAGGCATCTCGCCAGATCTCGCACAAAAATTAGCGTCAGCTAAAGATCCTCAGCAAATATTAAAAACCTTTTCAAGTATTCAGCAAGCAATTTACTATATTCAGCGATAGAGAAAAGACCTCTACCATAACGCAACGTTATGGCAGAGGTCTTTATCAGATACCGAGTTGTTCTTTTACTTCTCTAATCTGTTCAATATGGCGCAGTTCATGATAGCCGACAAATGGAATCCACTGCGTAAGACTCATTTCACCAAAAACAGGATGGGGATAGGACTTTACTGCTAATTGATCTTCTGTTGCGTTTTCAGCTATATCATGTAAAGCCGAATGAGTAGCAGAAAGCTTGCTTTTCAAGTCATGGAGAGTAGAAAAATCTGAAGTTGGTGTCACGAAATCAGGCGCATCGACTTTTTTAGAACGATCCACAGTAAGTTGAATCGGCTTCACCGTGGTAATGTTCTGATCGTCGTTAGAAAGCTTAGTCTGAATGATTTTAGCCACGCTACCTTCCATTAAGTACAGATGTTGTATAATTTGTTTAATAGACCATCTGTTTTCAGCTGGTTTTCGATTAATCACTTCATCTGACAAGTCTTCTACGTGCGCAAAAAGCTCCTTACGTGCTTGATCATTAATTTCCATAATGGTCACCCCTTCTAATTATAGTACCACTCGTAACACGAGAAATCTTTTATAAAAGCTTGAGGAGGAGATCTACTTATGAAAATAAATCAACCTAAAATACCCGAGCATTTAACGTCGGGACAGTTACAAGACCTGCTTCACGAAGAGGATCCATTCTTGCATAACACAAGTATTGTCGATTCGCGAATAGATGGGCAAACAATTGAACGTGCGCAATTAACAAGTATGCTCATTAGGAATTCCAGCTTTCAAGGAGCAATTTTACCAGAGCTATTTGCTACAGATGTTCGATTTGAAAACTGTGATTTCTCCAATGCAGACTTGACGGGTATTAGTATTCACCGTGTGAGTTTTCATAATTGCAAAATGTTGGGTGTTAACTTTACAAATGCCCGATTCACGGATGTGTTATTTGAGGAGTGTATATGCAATCTCTCTGCATTTGTCCATTCAAGATGGGAAAGCGTGTGGTTCGATACCTGCCAAGTGAAAGATGCGGACTTCTTCGATTGCAAACTAAAAAAGACATACTTTATAGAGTGTAATCTGGATGCTGCAAGCTTTGATGAGACACCTCTAAAAGGAGTGGAGATCAACACTTCAGAATTCGAGAGCATGACAGTATCTATAAAAGATTTGGATGGTTGTGTCGTGTCCTCTATGCAGGCGATTCAATTTGCTGCCATGTTGGGATTAGATATTCGTGATGAATAGAGCGACGTAATTAGGTATTAAAAATACTCATGAAAAATAAGATATCATATACTAACCCTCTTCTAATTATGCTAAAAAGCTCCGGTGGTTTTTCCGACAGCTGTAAAGCCAGGGTATAGTGAATGTTCACGGAATAGATTGACGGCTATTAAAGGAGCTATGCTATGTTTGTACATCAAGTGACAGAGGATATTTCATTGAAACTGGTAGGACAGAAAGACGCAGAAGCATTATTCGCTCTTGTAGATGGATCAAGGGAGTACTTACGTGAGTGGTTGCCGTGGGTTGATTCCATGACGGATGTGAATCAGTATGGTTCAATCATAAATGCGTGGCTACGACAATTCGCTGAAGAAGATGGATTCCAGGCAGGGATACTATATAAAGGAGCTCTGGCAGGTTTTGCAGGATTCCATTCAGTTAACTATACAAATAGGCAAACGAGTATTGGTTATTGGCTAGCTCAAGATTATCAAGGAATAGGTATAATGACAGCGGTGGTGTCTGCGCTGGTAGATTATGCATTTGAAGAATATGACCTACACCGTGTAGAAATTCGATGTGGTACGGAGAATAAAAGAAGTCGGGCAGTTCCTGAGCGATTAGGATTTAAGAAAGAGGGAGTCATTCGTGACGGCGAGTTTTTATATGACCATTATCATGATTTAATCGTATACGGTATGCTAGAAGATGAGTGGGGAAAGTGTAAAAAAATATAATACGTTTCATACAGAGTCCTTCTAAAAATGGACTCTGTTTTTTATGAAATAATAACGAGTATAGTACAATGAACATAAAGGGGGGATCGCCATGATAACCACTACTGAAATAGATGAAGAGCTAACGAAGAACAGAGTGTTGAACACCGCGACATTTGGAATGGGATGTTTTTGGGGACCTGAAGCGCGCTTTGGCAGCTTGCCAGGTGTCATTAGAACACGTGTAGGATACACAGGCGGAACTACGCCAGCGCCAACATACCAGACGATGGAAGATCATACTGAAACGATAGAAATTGATTATGACCCGACGAGTATTTCTTACGAGGAAATACTTCTACATTTTTGGCGTAATCATTATCCAAACCGTGATCAATACAAAGGGCAACAATATGTTTCATCATTGCGCTATCACAACCTGCAACAAAAACAGATAATCGGTTTAGTCAAGAGGGAAATGGAGATAAAGCTTGGAGAACCAATTGAAACGGAAATCACCCCATTAGGCCATTTTACATTAGCTGAGAACCGCCATCAGAAATATTATTTGAAGCGTTATCCGAATGTATTGGAGCAGTTACATTCATTATATCCTTCTGCAGAGTCGCTGATCCATTCTACATTTGCGGCAAGATTGAATGGATTCGTTAAAGGTTTTGGAACACGTGATCAAATTGTGACTGAGATAGAAAGCTGGCCATTACATGAAAATGCACGACAACAACTCGTTCAGCAGTTCTTGAAAATAAAGTGGTGAAATCACTAAAATTCCGAATCTTTTCTTCTTGTAACTTTATTCTGTGGTTGCTATGATATTCCAATATCAACTTAGAATGAGCGTAGGAGAGAGTAGATGAAAAAGGAAACCATCACGTTAGGTCTGCTACTGACCAATTTACTAATAGCATTTTTGGGAATTGGATTAGTTATACCAGTTATGCCAAGTTTAATGAATGAATTACATATATCGGGTACAGTGGTTGGCTATATGTTCGCGACTTTTGCGATGGCCCAACTGCTTGTTTCACCTTTTTCAGGAAGATGGGTAGATACAGTTGGTCGAAAAAAAATGATTGTCGTTGGGTTAATCATTTTTAGTTCTTCCGAATTCTTGTTCGGGATTGGACAGACCTTGCCGGTATTATTTGCATCCAGGATTCTAGGCGGGATTAGTGCGGCTTTCATTATGCCAGCTGTTACTGCCTTTATTGCAGATATTACAACAATGGAAACTCGTTCAAAGGCATTAGGCTTTATGTCCGCTGCCATATCTACGGGATTTATATTAGGTCCAGGGATTGGCGGATTTCTAGCGATATATGGTACTCGGGTTCCTTTCTTCTTTGCGGGGGGACTCGCTCTGTTTGCAGCGATCTTTTCCTTTATTGCATTGCGTGAACCGGAACGTTATCGAGAATCGGTAGCGGAGGACGCAACTAAACCGGGATTAAAGCGGATCTTTGCGCGTCATTATTTCATTGTCTTTATTATTATATTGATTTTATCTTTTGGTTTAGCTTCATTTGAATCGATTTTCAGCTTGTTCGTTGATCATAAGTTTGGATTCACACCCAAAGACATTGCGATCATCATTACAGGAGGCGGGTTAGTCGGAGCAGTTGCACAAGTCGTATTATTCGACAAGCTTGCGAGAACGATAGGGGAGAAACGTCTAATCTTATTCTGTTTAGTTTTTTCGTCCGTTTTAGTTTTTCTGACAACGTTCGTTCAAAGTTATTTTTCCGTACTGGCCGTTACAATGATTATCTTTGTAGGGTTTGATTTGATACGACCAGCAGCAACCTCTTATTTGTCAAAAATTGCGGGAAATGAACAGGGATTTGTCGGTGGTATGAACTCGATGTTTACGAGTATTGGAAATGTATTTGGTCCAATCATCGGTGGAGCATTATTTGATGTCGATGTAGATTATCCGTTCTATTTTGGAGCATTTGTATTATTACTTGGTGTAGTGTTGAATTATATCTGGATCAAAAGAACGCCATCTTTCAGACCTACTATTTAGGGGGGATTGATTTGACCATTATTGGTTTTGTACGGCATGGTGTGACTGCTTGGAATAAAGAAGGGCGTGCACAAGGAAGTTCAAATATACCGTTGGATGAAGAAGGCATAGAGACTGCAAAAAAGTTGGCATTGCGCTTGGCAAATGAGGAATGGGACGTCATTTTTACTAGCCCTATGACACGCGCTAGACAGACAGCAGATTTACTTGCTAGGCAGTCGGGTATTGAAGTCGTGGAAGATGATCGACTGCGTGAGCGTAGTGGCGGGTTGATTGAAGGAACGACGGAATCAGAGCGACAGCAGAAGTGGGGACCACAGTGGAGGGAATTAGATTTACAGTTTGAAACGGCGGAAAGTGTTGTAGCGCGAGGTCTTGAATTTGTGAATGAACAGATCGAGAAGAATCGAAATCAACGTCTGATCGTTGTGAGTCATGGTAGTTTTATCAAACGGATCATTGTGGCTTTAATGGAAGATGAAACATATACAGTCAAGATCGATAATACTTCATTGACTATAATAAATATAGAAGAGAAAAGTTGCTTGCTGTTAAATGATACAGCACACCTTGCGGGAGGAATAAATGGAAATCCAGTATGATTTAACGGAACAAGATGTGGTAGCCTTTAATTTGTATCATGTGAAAACTTCTAAAGTCGGTAAAAATTCATTGCAATGGCAGCGGTATATATCGCCGCTAATATTTTTACTGTTTGCATATTTTTTATCTGTTTTTACAGATATGGCGAAAGGTCCATTATTTGCTACATTTGGAGTAACGGCTATTCTGTGGGTGATCTTTTATCCAAAGTATTTTTACTTTCATATTACACGGCAAGTGAGCAAGATGCTTAGGGGCGGTAAGAATGAAGGGCTTGTTGGAGAACACTCTATGAAGATGAATAAAACAGGTATAATAGATCAGACAGCTGTTGGTGAAACAAACGTACAATGGGCTGGCGTGAAACAACTGATAGAAGACACGGATTATTTCTACATATATACGAGTACGGTAAGCGCATATATCATTCCAAAGCGGGATGTATATTCGGTCGAAGGGCTAAAGAGTTATATCCAACAACGGATGATCACGGAAATAGGGTAAATAAAAAAATCAGAGGCTACTGAGCCCCTGATTTTTATTTTCCTAAGTGACGATATTTCCAAAAAGAAATAAGTAATATAAAACCAGATTCAACCGCGATGAATCCGGCGAATAGACGATTTCGCATCTTCACTTGAAATTTATGTTGATCTATATCATGTTGTACGAGATAGGTGTTGATCAATGCAGGTTGCTCTAAAAATGGCGGAGTTTTTGGTGCATAACTGCGGACCTGTCCAACACCGTTTAATACTGGGCATTGGAATTCTATTCTATTCGTAAATGGGTTCTTATCTTTACTCTTTTTCTTTGCCCATTTAACTAAATGAGCTAGTGTGAGAGTAAGTACATCTATTTCGGAAACTAGCAGAACGCTTCATAGGTAGCACTTCTTTCTGCAAAAAAATATTTACTTTTTAGTGGGTTTCATTTCTTTCAATCCAATTCTCATAGCGGCTATAGCACATGTAACATTTAATATAATTGCGATCGCTAAAAACAGCCACTTTAATTTTTCGGGTAAATCGAGAAAGACCGCTAAAAATAAAAATGTGAAGCCGATGACAAGCATGGACAAATAGATAGCCAATTTCTTAGACACAAGTAGTCCACCTTTCCTAAATTCTACCCTTATTGTATCATGAAAAAACAGGTAATTAAAAACGTGTGTTTTTATTTCATGAATCTGGGGAATAATAAAGTTACTTAATCAGACAGGAGTGTGGAAAATGACAAAGAGTTATGCAGATACACCTAAAGATGATAAGGATAAGAGTTCAGCGAAATTAGCTAACGATGCAGCAAAAAAAGCTGAAGAACAAGTAGAAGAAATAAAGAAGGAAGCGAGAGAACAAGTAAAAAAAGAAAATAAGGAATGACAAAAAACGATTATTTCCTCGGAAATAATCGTTTTTTCATCCAATTCATTTATTTTAGCAAATAATGTAACATACGCTCCTTATCATCAAAAAACTGCTTCATGATTTGGTAGTGACTTGTTTCTTCCAGAGGTGTTTCTTGCACACCTTCATCTGTGAATTCGAGGATTATTGCACCAGGAAAGGATAGTAGAATTGGGGAATGTGTTGCAATTATAAACTGTGAGTCTTCACTAACTAAATCGTGAATCCTGCTCAACATAGACAGTTGACGCATTGGTGATAAAGCTGCTTCGGGCCATCCAGTAAGTAAATGCCCATAACCTCCATCTAATACTTCTAAATAAATATACTGTAGAAAAAGAATAACCGGCTATTATGAAAATATTAAATGCATTTTTTTAGCTTTAGCACATGTATGTTGAACTTCCGAGCAACTTCAAGGCATATGTGATCAGTAATTGATAAACTACGAGATAGACAACGAGAAATGAAAGGGGTTTACAAAGTGAATCAAGATAAAAAAATAGTGTTTTTTGATTTAGATGGAACATTAATGAACCATGACAAAACAATTTTAGAATCGACGAAACAATCTCTTTATGCACTACGCGACAAAGGCATATACACTGTAATTTGTACTGGTAGAGCTCCACTTATGTTCAAATGGTTGCTAGAAGAACTTTCGTTTGATTCATATGTTTCCATGAACGGGCAGCATGTGGTACTGGAAGGGGAAGTAATTTACTCGAATCCTATGAAGCCAGAAGTTATACAACAACTTACCGAACTTGCGCATAAACAAGGACATGGATTGACATACTCCACGTTTGAATCGTTCGTGTCGAACGTCGAAGAACATCCTCTTGTTCAGGAAGGAACTGCACGTTTAAAAATACCGTACCCACCTGTAGATCCTAACGTATATTCTCATTCTGTTGTGAATCAAGTGCAAATTTACTCTACTCCAAAGGAAACTGAAAAGTATATGGAGTTATTCAAGGATTATTCCTTTATTAGGTGGGATGAAAACTCCGTAGATATGTTGCCTGAAGGGGCTTCTAAGGCCATCGGTATACAAACAATGCTTGAACATATGGATATCCCTATTGAAAACAGTTATGCATTTGGAGATGGTGCCAATGATATGCAAATGATCGAGACAGTAGGTATTGGGGTAGCAATGGAAAATGCTATACCCGAATTAAAAGAAGTAGCGGATCACGTGACCGCATCTTGTTCAGAAGATGGTATTATGAAAGGCTTGATCAGTTTAGGATTGCTAGAGGAAAAAGATATTCCGTTGCTGCATGAAAGTATGAAGAGGTAATTCAAAAAGTGTGAAAAAACATTCTTGACAGTTCTGTGAACGAAGAGTATATTAAGATGATATACAAAAAAAGAATTGTTTAACTTTTCAAATTACTTATAGAGTAATTTGGTTCACATCTTGGAGGAGGCCATATTTACAATGAAACTAGAAAAGCAGTGTCGGGAATCAAGGGTCGTACGAACGAGCAGAGTATTTCCAAACGATGTAAACAACCATAATACATTGTTTGGTGGACGTTTAATGAGCGATATTGATCAAATTGCATCGATTTCAGCAGCTCGACACAGCAGAGCAGACTGTGTGACGGCATCTATGGATTCCGTAGACTTTCTGTATCCAATCCGTCCTTCCGATTCAGTCTGCTTTGAGTCATATGTGACTTGGACTGGAAAATCTTCCATGGAGATTTTCGTGAAAGTGATTGCGGAAGATTTGGCAACTGGTAATTGTAAAATTGCAGCCACCTCATTGTTAACATTTGTTGCATTGGATGAGAATAAAAAGCCATTGACTGTTCCGCGTGTCATTCCAGAAACCGAAGAAGAAAAATATTTACATGAAACTGCACCACAGCGCGCAGAGATCCGTAGAATGCGTAAACAGCAAAGCAAAGACTTAGCTTCAGTTTTAACGAATAACTATCCATGGCATGATCCTGTACAAGTGAATGCATAAAAATACTCAGTCAACCCGGTTTGACTGAGTATTTTTTAAAATCATGTATAATATGTAACTTAGTGTTCCATACTACTAATAGATAGGACGTTCTCTAATTACTTTTCTTGGAGGATACCTATCTTTTTATTGTCCAAAAATATATTCATCTATGTAAAACGTCTTGCCATAACAAACAATAGTTAATTACAGCTATAATGAGAAGTATCATAAGTAGAGTTAGGGGTTGGATTAGTTTATGGTTAAAATGATTACTGCAGAGGAATTATTCAGGAAGATACAAACTGAACAAGCACTTGTACTAGTAGATGTACGTGCTGAGGATAAATATAATCAATTCCATATCGAAGCTAACACGGTGGAGGATATAAACGTGCCGAAAACGGAAATCTTTATGTTAGATGATGAAGTGGAGAATGTGCTCCCACAGTTATCGAAGAATAGAGAAATGATTATTACGTGTACAACAGGAAATTCTGCAACTAAATGTGCTAACATCCTTTCTAGTAGAGATTACGATGTTACGGTATTGGAAGGCGGAATTACTGCGTGGAAAGAATATATTAGTAAAGAGTCAATTGAGCGGGTATGGGAAGAATTCAAAAGTACACATCCCGATGCGCCTGAACAGTACGTAGCTTGGTCATTTGGTAATTCAAAACAAATGGCGGATGAACTTGCTTCATTGGTAATAGAGGGAACTAAAACGGCGACTTCTTCTAACTACACGCTCTATGAATTAGAAAATGAACCGTTACCAATGGTAGGTCTTCACAATATTATTCTGGATGGCAATGGAATAGCGGTCGCAGTCGTAGAAAATATAGCAGTAAAAGTAGTGCCTTTCAATGAAGTGACGGAAGAACATGCGAATTTGGAGGGTGAAGGGGATCGTTCATTGCGTTATTGGCAAGAAGTTCATGAAAAGTTTTTCACGAATGAATTAAAAGAAGTTAATCAAGATTTCCATCATGAAATACCAGTAGTTTGTGAAACGTTTAAATTGGTGTATAAGAACTAAATCTGTCATGGAGAATGATTGGGCTAACAGTAAGTATAGATAATAGCATTCAATGATAGGAAAAGGAGATGTTAAAGCCGTATTCATTACGACTTTTAACATCTCCTCTTGTTTATGGAAATTGTTGTTGAATAGGTTCAACTCCTTCTTTTTCTTCTATCGTTACATCCTCTTTACTTTTATACACCCAGCTCTGCAGTAATGGCTGGAATCGCGACATCATCTTGCCAAGGATTTTCCCGATAAAGTATGCGGCTAGAATGGTTCCAATCCCAATGGCTCCTAGCGATTGAAGAAATACTAAGCAAATGATACCCGCAAGTGCGACGTTTAGTAAATCACTGGATATTTTCGCTTTGCCAAATTTCATATTAAAACGTTCACTTACAACATAGGTTATTGCATCATAAGGCATTAAAGGCAATCCTGCTGAAAAATAGGCTAACAATCCAGCAGATATAATATATAAACTTATGAAAAGGAATAGATATTTACCTACTAATGTGTCAGGTGTAGGAAGTATCTGCACAATGGCTAATGTAACATCCATGAACAGACCAAATAGAAATACAATAATTAACTGAACAACAAATTCACGTAATCCGATACGTTTTTTATTCAATAGAATCTGCGCGAAAATGAATAAGATGTTTGCAAGTATTGTCGTGATCCCGATTGTCAAATCCGACGTAAGGGAGATCGCGTAAGCTAGTGATGAAACAGGAGAAACTCCAAGGTTAGCCTGGATAGAGAAACTAACGCCCAGAGATAATAAAAATAAACCTATTACATATAGGGTAAGTCGTTTGGAAATATTATTCATCTGGATGAAAACCTCTGCTTTCGATATGTGATTCAATTAATTTTATCACGTAAAGAGAGATATAAATAATATATAATAATTAAAGACGACATATTAAATAGTTTATAACGGAGTGGGAATCATGGATATTAAACAGTTGCATTATTTTAAGGAGATTGTAGACCAAGAAAGTATTTCGAAAGCAGCGCTCATACTACACATTGCTCAACCGCCACTCAGTCAACAATTAAAAAGGCTGGAGACTGAGCTTGGCACAACGTTGATTCACCGCTATCGACAAAAATGGGAGCTGACAGAAACAGGGCACATCCTGTACCAATATGCAAAAAGGTTATTGCGTAGCATGGAAGATGTTAAGAAAGAAATTGAGGAAATTGAAAGTGGCAGTGCAGGCACATTACGTATTGGAGTTTCGTCTGCCTGCTTGAATTTGCTTGTCGACTACATCAGTATATATCGTAAACAGTTTCCGGATATCAAAATCAGCATTGAAAAAGGAAGTTCCGAGGAATTGTTAAAGAAGCTGGATCATAAAGAAATTGAAGTGGCTTTGTTATTACGACTAGAAAATAGTGCACATTGTGATGTATTAGAGTTAAAACAACAGGAATACGTGGTGGTAAGTCCGCGTAGCTGGGGAAATGTTTTTTCGTCTGAGGGCGTTACGTTTCAAGATCTCGCCAAGCATCCTTTTATTATGCTTGCTGCCATGGAAGGACACTCTTACTATGAAAAGATCCTAAAAACTTTTGAAGAAGCGCATACTACTCCTAATATTGTAATGGAAAGCAAAGATCTGACAACTGTTATCGCAATGGTTAGTAAAGGTTTAGGATTTTCTATTATTCCACGTGTAGCATATGCGGTGCCAATGGACCAATTGAAGATTTATGAATTAAAGCAATTTGATTTTCGTGTTGAACCAGTCATGGTTAAGACAAAGAATGAACAAGTTTCTAAAGCAACATCCCAATTTTGGGAGTTAGTAGATTCTGTACATATCAACATTCGCCATGACTCTCGATAACCCGTATGGCTTGATGGCAACTCTAATTGAAGATGTTGGAGGTACAGTGAGATACTTAATGAAACTTTTACTAATACAAACTCTTCCAGTATTAAGCAAGCACGTACCGAAATGAAGTGAATAGGATAAATCAGCAAATATTGTCTTTCATGCTGTATCTGATTGTACCTTAATCTGCATAGAATCATACATGAAAAAGCCAATCACATTAGTGGTTGGCTTTTTCACGTATAGAATATTACTTCACTTGATCTTTAGCATCAACTTGTTGCACTTCTATCTTCTTAGGCTCATCATCGTCATCCATGATGTCTTTTGCCGATTTTTTGAATTCAGATAATGTTTTTCCTACTGCCGAACCAATTTCAGGTAATTTTCGGGGGCCAAACAAAATTAATATAATTACTAAAATAATGATTAAGCCAGGTACTCCAATTGCTGCTAAGTTCATAGGGAATCCTCCTTTCATAGCTTCAAAAAATGTAATCCTCTGTATACCATAACCCATTTGGCATCTAATAAAACACTATTTGAAAATTTAATTGTGGAGGAGTATTCCTCCTCTCTTATGAATAAACTTCCATTCATTGGACAAACTAACAACTAACTTGTTCGATGAGAAAGAAGTGATGAGTATGGATGAAACAACCAGTCATACAGAACCACCTGCATACTTTACCCGTTTGGCTAAACGATTGGAACCCACTTCGGATATAGTGAAAAAAACCTTGAAAAGTAAAGATCGAATCGTGCATTTGCTATATTTGAAAAGTGTAGTGGATATTATGCAACTACAAGAAATTGTAGTAAAACCTTTCTATGAGATGTCAGCAGATCAGAATTTTGCGGAGTATATTTTTTCATTACCTTATGAAACCAAGATGCCAACTGGAGATGAAGAGGTTCTTATAGAAATTACGAAGGGTAATGTTTTTGTCATGATTGACAAGCAAATAACGTTACTTGAGTTAAAAGTGGTAGCTGCCAATGCAGTGCAAGAAGCCATTATGGAACCTACAATTCACGGTCCTCAACTCGGACTCAGTGAGAGTATAGAGACGAATATTAATCTAATGCGGCAACGTTATCACAAGCCATCCTTGACTGTTGAACCGATCCAATTAGAAGATGTTTCGAATCGGGATATTGCATTAATTTACGATGGAGAAAAAGTAAATCTTCAACTGCTAAAGAAAATTAGAAAACGTATTCTGACCTTGGATGTAGAACTAGTTCAAGCAAGTGGAGATTTACAATATTACTTGAACAATAAAAAATACAGCTTGTTTCCAACGAGCCTTCTGACTGAGCGACCGGATCGGATTCTTCATAATGTGGCGGGTGGAAAAGTCATTATCTTAGTAGATGGAAGCCCTCACGCAATTATTGCTCCTACAACATTCTTTGATTTTATGCTATCGATGGAAGATGCATATTATTCCTTTTGGGTAGTAACGCTTATACGATTTCTTCGATATGCGGGATTGTTTACATGTATAATGCTGCCAGCTATATATGTTGGCGTCACATCGTATACACCGGAAGTCCTCAGATCTGAACTTGCGCTAACAGTGGCAGCGAGCAGGATTGGTGTTCCGTACCCATCATTTATTGAAGTGTTTTTCATGTTGATATTTATCGAACTACTGACAGAAGCTAGTATGCGGTTGCCCAATAGCATAAGCGCTACGGCTACAACAGTTGGAGGATTAATTCTTGGAACCGCGGCAGTAGAAGCTGCATTGACTTCGAACATCATGGTTATCGTCGTCTCACTTGTAGCGATTTCCACATTTGTTATCCCAATCAGTGAAATGAATTATGCTGTTCGAGTCTGCCGTTTTTTACTATTGGTATATACGACGTTGTTTGGTATTGCAGGTATGATGCTTGGAATGCTTGGGCTGTTGTTGTATTTGGTAAACAAAGACAGTTTCGGAGAGCCGTATTTACGAATGTTTTGGAAGAATAGACGAGAAGAATTAGAGGCGGATGATTCATGAGCAGGTTTGTCTATTTTTTACTCATATCCAACATGATTGCCAATCTTATTGCTTCCAGTCCGAGAATCTTATTCGGGAAAAGTGAAGAAGGGGCGATTGTCACGATGATCATCGCACTGTTTTTTGGGGTATTTATCAACTGGGTATTAATCACTTTCTTTAAAGCATTTCCAGGGAAGAGTTTACCACAAATTTTATCGCTATATTTATCGAAGTGGATAGCAATTCCTACATTATTTATCCTGGGAATTGTTTGGTATGTTTCAGGTATGCAGACACTGATTACATATATAGATATTCTTTTACGATTTATAACACCTGAAATGTCTGTTTATTTAATAATTGCGATGTTCATACCGGTGATTACTTTTGGAGTAATCATGCAAAGTCGAAATATATTATTTACACTTGAATTGGTGTTTGTTTTGTCGTTTCCTGTTGCTGCATATTACGTAGTCAAACTCTATTTTTCTGAACAGGTCAGTTGGGATCATGTGGCGATTGCGATGACTTTTATCGATAACCCACCGGATTATACAGTGTTTTCTACGATGACGTATTTATTCGTTGGAGCTTTTGATATCATAATTTTCAACTCGCTCCTAAAGAAAAAAATGACTTTCGGTATTAAACAAGCACTAATGATATTTATTTTGGGAGCATTTGCGATTTTCACTACTTACTTTATACCAATTGGCGTTTTAGGATTTGATCAAGTGGAAAGTATCCTGTACCCATGGATTCTGACTAGTGACTCTATTCGAATGAAGTTCGGGGTAATTGAGCGCGTAATATTTATCTTTTTGCTACTATTGTTAGCGATTGCCTTTTTAAATATTACAATTCATTGGCATGTCGCTTGTAAATTATTTCAGAGTGCGTTTGGTATAGAACAATTGAAAATAAAGTTGCGTGAAAAAATCAGCCTTGGAATAGTGGTTGTAGTATTCTGGTCCATTGCAATCTATACAACATTAAAAGTAACCGAATACGATCTATTTCTCTATAGTAAGTATTACTTTAATTCGATACCCATTATATTAATTGGTCTGATGGTTCTTATGCTTGTAGTGAATAGGAGGGCGAAGGCTTGAAATTCCTCTCATTAGGTAAATGGATTCTGGTGGTTTTATGCATCAGTGGTATGTTAATACAATATGGCTGTGCTTTTAAAGATATAGATAAACGCCTTTTTGTGTCTGCGATTGGGATTGATCCTGCGGAAAATGTAGAAAATGGATATAAAGTAACAGTGAAGGTGGCTTTGCCCTTTGGCGCTATTAAAGATTCCGCTAAGCCGAGTTTTGCGTACCTTTCACGTGAAGGACATTCAATAGGCGAAGCGATTCGTATGCTGGAGACACATATAGACAAGGTGTTAGAACTTGGTCATATGAAAACAATTATTGTTCATGAAAAACTTCTGAGAAATGATATGCAAACTTTTATGGATTATTTTATTCGACGCGGTGATATCCAATTAATCTCATATGTTGCAGGGGCCAGACCTTCTGCCGAAACTATTCTAAAAGTCGAGCCCAAAACTGAAGCGCCAGCATCAGTTGCTTTAATCAACTTTTTTGGAGCAACAGCGAATGATAGTCCGTATGTCGTGACGACTTTTTTGTTTCAATTGCGAAGAGATATACTCGCAGATGGTATTAATCCTGTTCTACCATTAATTGAGACGAATGAAAAAGGTGATGAATTAATAGTAAATCATTCTGTAGTAGTTGATGGGAGAGAAGATCCCACTGTTTTGTCAACTATTGAAACGAAATACTTCAATTCATTATTGAAAAATTCAACAGGACTTACCTATCTAGTCAAAAAAGGAAGCCTCGAGTTATTATTGAATATTAGCCAAAGTAAAATGACCTATCAATTTGTACCGAGGGAAGGAAGCGGAGCGCCACGTGCGATAGATATGCATATTGTGATGAAAGGAATTATAGGTGAATCCAATAAAGATTTATCTATTGCCAAGTTGGATGAGTATAATCAATTGGCCTCAAAAGAAGTGAAACAAAAAATCCTGCACTTTCTAATTAAAATGCAAGAGGAGAATCTAGACCCATTTGGCTTTGGTTTACATTACCGTACTACACGGTTGTATACAGAAGATCTATTTACTGCGTGGCAAAAAGCATACCCCGATATAGAATTTAAAGTTACTGTGGAAGTCAAACTACAAGGAACAGGAACAATAGAATAATTAGTAGAACAACGTCATCACAGTATGGGATGACGTTGTTCTACTAGGTTTTATGAAGGTCTTTTTACCTTCTATGATTACGTCTCTCTTGGTTTTCTAGGTTAGCGGGTTGCCGGCGTTTCTGATCGAAGGTAAACTCCTCACCAAACTCCGTACTATCTAGCCGCTGGAGTCGCTGATACTGTACAGGTTGTTCTTGTTGTTTTCTCTTAGGCTTACGATTCTTCATGTGTATACTCATCCTTCCTTATGATGAAATGATTTTTCCCATAGTTAGAATGAGCACAACCACAGAACCTATTCATAATAAGAAAAAAACTTCATCGAGCATATACACGCTCGGTGAAGTTATGTGATAATCAGTTTAAATGCAATGGCGGAGGGATAATCCAACCTTTTGATTTATTCAAGCTCAGCAACTTGGCACCAAATGCAACTTTCTCCATATGACACTTTGCAAACATGGCTGCAACGTCTTCACGTAGACATTGACCCATAGCCATACTACAAGAAACGAGTCCTTGTCCAACATTAATAGAAATAGCGCCGCTGATTTCAGGGTCCATAAAGCGTGCGCCTGCAGGAATATCTTCAGCATTTGCTTTCGGTCTTTCCGGAAGTGCAGGTGGCGGTGTGATGCCATTTGCTTTCAGTACTTTACCGAACTCTTTATTTTCAGCCTTCATCATCTTAATTGCTTCTTCAAGTAGACGAATAAGATCCTCATCTTCTGCGTGATTGACGAAAGCCTCATAGCCACTGATCAGACCGTTATTTGCACCCATAAACGCCCAGATAGCAGTGATTTCACCGTAATGCATAGGTTGATCTTTTGGATTACCATCTAAAATACCCACAAAAACACTCTCCTCATTATTATTTTCACTTCAAGAGTAGTCTTTGCAGATATCGCTTATTTATACTTACTTTTTATATGTTGTAACAAATGAAGGTCCTGAGAAAATATTAGGACGCTGATCAACACCATCTTCTGTACCGCGTTTCGCATGCGCTTTACCGTAAGCCTGAGACTCTTGCCAATTTTTAAAGGATTGTTCGTCTTCCCACATAGTCAAAATCACATAGGTGCCAGAGTGTACGGGTCGCAATACACGGATCGCTATGAAACCTGGTTCCGCTTCTATTAGACGTGCGCGGTTATTAAAGCGCTGTTCAAAAGTCTCTCTACCTTCTTCAGTTACAGGAATATTGTTTAATACAGCGAAACGACCAGATGGTAAATCTCCGCTTTGATCCAAAACATCGTATTCGACGGCATGGTCAAGAGTGGTCGTTTCTGCTTCTTGAAGTACAAGCACTTCTTCATCATTATTCATTAATGACGCACGGGCTTCTTCTGGTAAGTTACCTGCTTCTTCTAGTGGACCTGTCCATTTAAATAGTTTCAATACAAACACCTCATCTTTTTCTATTTTGTTAATTACTATGTATTATAGCTGAAAAATGAAAATGCTTTCAATGAATAAGGAAACAGTGAAGTTGGTTTGAGATTAAAATAAAAGGGGAGAATAAGAAACAAAATACTTTTGGAGGCGATTTAATGAACCCAAAATATGACGATGTATTGGCTATATTAGAGGATTGTGTAAAGACGTGTAATCATTGTTTCGATGCATGTCTAAAAAAAGAAGACGTTCGTATGATGGCCGATTGTATTCGACTTGATCGAGAGTGTGCAGATATTTGTTCATATACGATCCAGGCGATTACTCGACAGAGTCCGTTTACAGATAAAATCTTGCAGCTATGTGCGGAAGTATGTGTGCGGTGTGCAGAAGAATGTGGTAAACACGATCATGATCACTGCAAGCAGTGTGCTGAAGCATGCCGCAACTGTGCGGAAGCTTGTCGCAATGTAGCTTAATTTCTTATATAAAGATAAAACACCTTCCATTTTTATGAAGGTGTTTTTCTCTGTTTATGTAAGCCGTGTTTGCCGTACTTAGTCATAGAAAGTTTTAAACCACCACTCCTCAAAGTGGGTGTTTGCGGAAAACGTTCCTGTACGTCTGGATTGCTAAAAAGGAATCCAGCATGCCATTTCCGTTTCGTAATAAACTCCCTTTTACAGCTTAAAGGTTAAAACTTAATGTCATACGAACAATACAGCTTGTAGATTTATCTTACACCCGGAATAGCGGAAAAGCAATGGAAAGTTCTTCTGTTTTTTGAAACTAAAACGTATGATACAACGTATAGAAATGAAAAGACAAGGAGTGATCATGTATGGAACAGCATGAAAACAACTCAGAAAAGCAACAGCTAGTTACAAGACAGACAGAGGAAATCAGTACGTTGAATCAGGAAGTGGATGAACTTCGTAAAGAGGTAAAACAACTTCGTGAGGATATTGAGCTCATTGATATATTTCAAAAGAAACCTATCATTTCATCTGCAGTAATCGGGCAAGTCGGTGGTATTATTATCGCCATATTAGTTATTATAGGGATATTCTTTTAGAGAAACGACTTTGCGTTGCTATTATAAAAGTGGCGGCACTAAAGTTCTTGCTGGTTGTGTTGAAAAAGGGAGTGAGTGCGAAATATATTACGCCTATCTCAAGTATGTCTTACATGTGGTAACACTCGCTTTTAAGGTCACGCATTATCATCCGCAATAAGCGGGGGCAATCTGGAGGCCCCGATCAAAGAATGAGCATTTTGATTAAAAGTGTCATAGAAATGCTCATTCAGATTAATAGGGCAGAACATCAGATTTTCATTCTCCATGGCCAGGAGGAGAAAAAACTAAGTTCTTCTGAACTGAAACGCTTAATTTATTGATTGATGTAGAAGCGATGTACTCAGTTTAAATGCTCTAATTCTAACTTCTTCGGTTGTAAATATCTTTTACTCTTCCTGTTCCTCTATTATTCGCATTGTAATGTCAGTTAACTCATTATGTTCAGTAAATCGTTCACTGAGCATATCTGTAAGTATATGTTTTAAAAAGTATTCTACACAGTTCATGTCTTGAAACATCAGTATTGTCCTTAATGCTTCTTCGTAAATTTCTATAAACAATGGCTCTGGATTATCCTTTTGGATCTCACCAAATGATTCGTACAGCAAATCAATTTTATCAGCAACGGATAAGATACGTCCCTCCAATGTTTTATCCTTACCTTCTTTCAATCGTTCCAAATATATAGCTTGAAATTCAGTAGGAAATTCTTTTTCAATAAACTTTCTTGTCATTTCCTCTTCCACTTCACCGAATAGCTTCTTCAATTCTTTCGAAGCGTATTTTACAGGTGTCTTAATATCCCCTGTGAATAGTTCTGCGTAATCATGGTTTAATGCTTTTTCATATAGGCTTTTCCAATCCACATTCTGTCCAGATTCCTCTTCGACAGTCCCAAGAAACTGGGCAATTTTTGTCACTTTAAATGAATGGCTAGCGACAGAATGCTCTTGAAATTTGAACTTTCCAGGACAACGAATAATTTGTTCTAAATCAGATAAGCTTTTAAAGTATTGGTGTACCCCCAACAACATTCATCCCCTTTATTTAGTATTTACGGTTAAAAAACCTGTTCATTCGTTTTTAAGAAGTCATCCCTACATACAGCTCTGTACTATATATGTGCCCCCATGTAGACATAATTATACGAGTAGGGGAGGACTCTACTCAGCTACAAAGATATTTATTAACTAGTAATATGATAACTCACTTGGCGGCTGAAGGGGAACTAGATCTCGGGTGATAATGTTTAGTCTCTTTATAATGTGGAATAGTATTTATAGAACATCATATAAGGAGTGGTAAGCATTATGGCTAAAATTGCAACAGTACTTGGAGATATGTTCGAGGACTCGGAATACTTGAAACCAGCTGCTGCTTATAAAGAAGCTGGACATGAAGTAGAAGTGATCGGTGCGGAAGCAGGATCAGAAGTAACGGGTATGAAAGAAAATACTAAAGTGAAAATTGATAGAGCAATTGCTGACGTCAAATCGTCAGATTATGACGCATTGTTTATTCCAGGTGGATTTTCACCGGATATTTTACGTGCAGATGATCGTTTCGTAAAGTTTGTCAAAGAATTTATGGATGCAAAAAAACCTGTATTTGCAATTTGTCATGGTCCACAATTGCTCATAACAGCAAAATCACTTGAAGGACGCGATGCAACGGGATATACGTCCATTCGCGTAGACATGGAGTATGCGGGTGCAAAATACGCTGACAAAGAAGTCGTAGTCTGTCAGAATCAACTTGTAACAAGCCGTACACCTGATGATCTTCCAGCCTTTAATCGTGAATCATTAAAACTACTAGAAGAATAAAAAAATTTGAACGTCAAGGTGTAAAAGCCTTGACGTTTTTTTGTTTCTTGCACATTAAACTACTGCTTACAACATACGATAATAGTACATGTTAACAAACATTGAAAAAGATTCTCAATTGTACTTGAAAAAGGTTCTCAATGAGAGTATGATAAAAGCAACGAATAAATCAGAGAGACGATCGCGTCTTACAAATGAAAGGTCGGGGGTCTAACATGTATAAGATTGTTGCGTTGGCGGTATTAGCAGGAATTGTATTAGGTGCAGCAACTGGATTTTCCTTTGGAAGTAAAGAACTGGCGGGTATGTTCGCCGGAATGGCGGCGCTTACGTTTATCGCAGCACCGGCAGCGGTCGTCTATGCGAGTGAAAAGAAAAAATGGCATCAAGCTCATTAATAAAGAAAAGCATTCAATATAATTGGATGCTTTTTTGTATAGATTCAATCGGTCGTGTCTTGCTATAAATGAATTAAAATAACTCGAACTGTCATAGTTAAATTGACTGTTCGAGTTGTATTGTTTACTATTATTGAACTTTTACGCCTTCTACTACTTCTTTTGCAGCATAAAGGGCTTGTTTTACATCCGCAATCAAATCTTCTACATCTTCTACTCCCACTGAGAAACGGAGCAAACGGTCGTCTACTCCACGACGATTACGTTCTTCTAATGGGATATCCATATGCGTCTGTGTAGTCGGATACGTAATGAAGCTTTCCACACCGCCCAAACTCTCGGCGAATGAAATTAAGTTCATATTTTCAAGGAATGGCCCGACCCACTCACTATTTTGTACTCGGAATGATAACATACCACCGATTCCAGCGTAGAGCACGTCGGCAATAAGAGGTTCTTGTTCTAAATAAGAGACCATCATTTTCGCATTTGCATCATGCTGTTTCATGCGTAAATGCAAAGTTTTTAGACCGCGTACGACAAGCCATGAATCAAGAGGAGACAATGTAGCTCCAATCGCATTATGATTGGTAAATAGACGTTCGCATAAATCCTCACCTTTTGCCACGACTAGACCTGCAAGCACATCATTATGTCCACCGATATATTTCGTTGCGCTATGAATGACAATATCTGCGCCTTCCTCAATTGGCCGCTGGAAATAAGGTGTTAAAAACGTATTGTCGACAATTAGCAATAAATCATGTTTTTTAGCCAATTCCGCATACGTACTGATGGCTATGTTTTGCATTAATGGATTTGTAGGCGTTTCCAAGAAGATCGCTTTTGTACGATCAGTAATCGCTTGCTCGACTTCTGAAACATCATCGAACGATAAGTAACGCGTCTTAATATTATACGTTTCTTCATATTGATTAAACAGGCGATAGGTACCGCCATATAAGTCTTCAGGCGCCAATAGTTCCGAACCTGTTTTAAATAAAGATAAAATAAGTTGAATGGCTGCCATTCCAGAACTGCATGCAAATCCTTGGTCACCTGATTCTAGGTTTGCAATTCCATCCTCTAGGATAGAACGCGTAGGGTTTTTTGTTCGTGTGTAATCATATCCCGTGGACTTGCCTAGACCTTCATGGTGGTATGCTGTTGACAAGTATATCGGTGTATTGACTGCTCCGGTTTTCTCATCACTGTGGTTTCCAAGTTGTACTAATCTAGTTTCTAATCCGTTGTTTGTCATGAATATCCATCCCCCCCGGCAAAATAAAAAAGAACCTCTTCTTTTCGAATAGGCCCTCGAACATACAAGTGTATACAGTATTCTCATCTTCAAGGTGGTTGTCACCCTTGGAATTAGCACCGTGCCTATGGCTGGTTGCTGAGACATCGCTGGGCCTATCCCTCCGTCTCTCTCGATAAGAATATTCATAATATAGGAAAAACTGTTGACGGATTTATTCTATCATGCAGATATACTAGATGCAAGTTTCCTTTTAACATCAGTTATTGATTTTTTTGTTTCAGTAAAAGATTTGTTATACTGATAGATACTATTCATAATGGAAAGGAGATTTTCATTTTGGCTTGGGGCTATGTCGCATTGGCGGCTGTTATAGAGATCTTCTGGGTAGTCGGTCTTCGTTATTCTGAAACTGTAATGCAATGGACCGGAACGGTTATGGCGATTGTATTGAGTTTTTATTTCATTATAAAAGCATGTGAAAGATTACCTGCCGGCACGGTATACGCTGTATTTACCGGCTCTGGTGCCGCTGCAATCCTATTAGTGGATATATTCTTCTTTCAAGCAGGTTTTACGTGGGTTACGCTGACCTTCATCGGATTCATCGTCATTGGGGTAGTGGGCATTAAGCTGACAACAGATGAAAAAGCCGATACAGAAGGAGGTGGCTGACAGTGGCTTGGGTGTATTTGGTTATTGCCAGTCTCGGTGAGATTTTCGGTGTGGTGAGTATTAATTATTATTTACAGAAGCGTTCAATTAAAAGACTGTTACTCATTGTGGGGATTTTTGGTTTTGGTTTTGTTTTCCTGTCTCTTGCTATGCGCGAAATACAGATGAGTACAGCGTATGCGGTATGGACAGGGTTAGGAGCGGCAGGAGCCGTATTGATGGGGATTTTGATATTCAAAGAATCTGCTAGCATCAAACGTCTCTTCTTTTTATCGCTCATTATTTTCGGTGCTGTAGGCTTGAAGTTGTTCGGATGAAAGGGGAGTGGCGTAACTGATTTATTGGACAAATTTTGATTTTAATGAATGGATTGTAACAATAGCTGCTACAAAACAGGGACTGTGCTATGCCGGACTAGCTGAAGATAGTGTAGAACGTATGAAGGACTGGTCGTACCGGTTTGATACAGTTGACTTAATAGAAGATGAAACAAAGCTCGGAGTCTATATAAGCAAGATGAAGGAGTACTTATCGGGTACAACGAAAGATTTTTCAGTGATACCACTTGATTTAAAAGGAACATCGTTTCAACTGCAAGTATGGGAAGCACTGCAACGAATACCGTATGGTGAAACTATGACTTATTCAGAAATTGCGGAACAGATTGGGAAATCTTCATCTGTTCGTGCTGTAGCATCTGCAATAGGCAAGAATCCTGTGATGGTTGTGGTGCCTTGTCACCGTGTTATTGCGAAAGATGGCAGTTTGTCAGGCTATCGTGACGGGAGAAACCAAAAAGCGAAGCTGATTTTGCTTGAAAGTACTCACACGAAGATAAATGAATAACAGTATGAAAAAAGAGCCATAAGGCTCTTTTTTATTGTTGCTATTTATGATGGCTGTCGCAAGATATTTGCAGACAACTTACGTTTATCTGTGGACATCTTCATTATAAAACCAACAACAATGATGATTGCAATGAGTAGCCAGATATTGAAGATTCCATGAATAATTGCCATTCCCAAGAAACCTGCAGTCAATAGATAATAACTTAGAGGGAAGAGGACGCGTCGTATGAGTAGCCCTTCCTTGCCTATCAGACCGACTGTAGCCGAAGCAGCCACGACGTTATGCACGCAAATCATGTTTCCGGCAGCGCCGCCGACTGCCTGCATCGCTACAACAATGCCTGCTTGAGCAGTATCAAGACCGATATTACCTGCTGCGCCAAATTGGAACAGTGAAAACATCATGTTGCTAAAGGTGTTACTGCCGGCAATGAATGCGCCGAGCGCACCGACAATTGGTGCAACAATTGGCCAAAACTCTCCGCTTACGACGGAAACGCTTTCAGCTAAAATTAGCGGCATGTTTTCACCGACCAAAGATGCGCTATCTGCAGCCACTTTTCCGGCTGCCAATGAAGTATTCAAAAATATTTTAATCATTGGTACAGCAAATATTAATGCAACTCCTGCAGTAACAGCTGTGTGGAATGAATTCTTCCAAGCAAGTACGTACTCAGAAGGTTTCATACGATACAATAAATAACCGAACAATGAAGCAACAATAAAGAAGAAACCGGGCAGGAATAATGGTGTAGTTGCCGTTGTGATACCCGAACCGAATATATTCTCAAATTTGAGTGTGACAGCGGAATGTTTAAGTAAAGCAGTGAAGGGTTCAAGTGTTCTTGAAAGTACAAGCAAACCTGCTAGCACTAAATATGGCATCCATGCCTTCAACATCGAAATTCTACGGCTTTCATCCAGCGGTTTGGGCACTTCGTGATTCAGCTTGCCGAACCAATCTTCCTCCCACTGTGTGCGCGGTGGGAAATCGAAAGTATCTTCTACTTTTGGCATGAATAAACCTTTTCTAGCAGCGGGGATCACAATGATTAATGAAATGAGTGCACCCAGCAAGGAGGGGAATTCTGGACCTAATGTAATTCCGATAATGAAGTAAGGAATAGTGAATGCTAGACCTGCAAACAACGCAAACTTCCACACTTTCATTCCTTCACGGAAGGACTTGGCAGGGCTGAAGAAGCGTGTCAGCAGGGCAGCCAGAAATAACGGAATCAAAGAACCAATTACCCCGTGAATTAGTACAGTATTCGTAGTAATTTGCAGTAGAAACTCGGGAAAACTCATGCCTACTTTTTCAAGTGCTGCCATCACAGCGGGCTGATCGGAAAGGCCTGTACTGACACCAATCTGAATAGGGGTTCCGATCGCTCCAAACGATACGGCTGTACTTTGAATTACTAATGACACCATAACAGCAGCAAGTGCAGGAAAACCGACTGCGACTAACAGGGGTGCCGCAACTGCAGCTGGTGTCCCAAATCCTGATGCACCTTCGATGAAGGAACCAAATAAAAAGGCGATAATAATCGCTTGGATACGACGGTCTGGTGAAATGGAAGTGAAACCGCTACGAATTGTGTGGATTGCTCCGCTTTCTTTTATTGTATTGAGCAAGAGTACGGCGCCAAAGACAATGAATATAACCTCTAAAGCGGTAATTAATCCATTGAACGCAGCACCTGCCACGATATTTGTCTTCGTTCCCCAAATGAATATAGCTATCAAAGCAGTAACGACGAGTGCAATAGGCATAGCCCTACTTGCGGGCCAATTCAATAAGACCAAAAATACGAAAATAGTAATAATGGGCAGTAAAGCAATAAGAGACAGTACAAGTAAATTCAAATAAATAACCTCCAGTATCATTTTTTTGGAAACGTTTTCATTTAACTACTACTCATTAGGTCATCTGATGACCTAATGACTTCTTTTTCTGATTATATAGACTGCCAAATTAAAAGACAAGAAGAATTTTGTGTTTTCTGATAGTGAATAACTTATTCGAATTTAGCACAGGGTGTATTTTTGGATTATAATGAATACAGCAGACAGGAGTGAGAGATCATGAACTATAAGCGAATCAAGCCTAAGAAAATATATGAGGAAGTAGCAGATGCTTTACTGGAAATGATTCGGAGCGGCGAGCTTAAGCCGGGAGATAAACTGGATTCCGTCCAGCAATTGGCAGAAAGCTTCAGTGTCGGAAGATCAGCCATTCGGGAAGCATTGACATCATTGCGTGCATTGGGGCTCATTGAAATGCGGCAAGGTGAAGGGACGTACGTCAATGAATTTTCATCTGAAGACTTGGCATTTCCATTGCAAAGCGCTATTTTGATGAATCAGCAAGACGTCGATCATTTACTAGGCGTGCGGAAAATACTAGAGGTAGGAGCAGTTACCAACGCGGCGCTAAATCGATCAGATGAAGACTTGGCGAAAATGGAAAAGGCTTTGCGCAGTATGAAAGAACATGCAGGTGATATTCTTCTTGGAGAAAAAGCGGATCTTGACTTCCACTTTGCGATTGCAGAAGCTACGGGCAACACGTTGCTCGTTACACTAATGAACCACGTGGCAAGCCTCATAGGAGAATCCATGAGGGAAACTCGGAGAATCTGCTTGTATACGGAAACAGCGACTGTTGATCGATTATATGAAGAGCATGAAGCGATTTTTCTAGCGATTAAAAAACAGCAGCCCGATCTCGCAGCAATTCATATGCAAGGACATTTGGTCAACGTAGAAAATGTATTGTCTAATTATTTGAAGTCAATCAAAATATGAAATCACCCGTCTTGTTACGGGTGATTTTTAAATTATTTGTCATAAATATCTGTTAAATCAATAAGCTTTATAGTATGCTAGGAAATAACTTAAAGTCATCTGATGACCTGTTGACCTTATGAAATCTATCTTGAAGAGGTGAATGACTATGAAAGTTAGCTTGTTTATCACATGCCTAGTGGACATGTTCTATGCAGACGCTGGTAAAGATATGGTAGAAGTGCTCGAAAGACAAGGCTGTGAATTGTCGTTTCCAAAAGGACAAGTATGTTGCGGACAACCTGCTTATAACAGTGGCTATGTAGAAAATTCAAAATCAGCGATGAAAAATATGATTAAGACATTTGAAAATGCAGAGTATGTAGTTACTCCATCCGGATCTTGTGCCACGATGTTTAAACTATATCCTGACGTATTCAAAGATGATCCGAATTGGTTACCGAGGGCTCAAGAGTTGGCAGATAAAACGTATGAGTTCACACAATTTCTCGTGAATGTGCTGCAAGTAGAAAATGTAGGAGCGAAATTGACAGGAAAAGCGACGTATCATACGTCTTGTCATATGACGAGATTACTAGGCGCTAGCGAAGAACCGAAAAAGTTATTGAATCAAGTGGAAGGACTCGAAATGATCCCTTTACCCAATGCTCATAATTGCTGCGGCTTTGGCGGTACATTCTCCGTAAAGATGGGGGATATCTCTGAACAGATGGTAGATGAAAAGGTCAATAGTGCCATAGTGACTGAAGCAGATTATTTAATCGGGGCGGACTGTGGTTGTCTGATGAATATTGGAGGACGTGCAGAACGAGTGGGTAAACCAATCCGTGTCATGCACATCGCGCAAGTGTTAAATAGTAATGAGTAAATAAAAGTGAGGTGATAGTAATGGCTATGAAATTCAGCAAGAAAAACTTTACCGATCGAACAAAGGAAAATATTTCAGACGATTTTATGAGACAAGCAGTGGCCAGTGCTCAGGAGCGTTTGCATGGTAGACGACTAGACGCTGCAGAGGAGCTGGGTAGTTGGGAAGAATGGCGTTCACATGGAGAAGAAATTCGTCAGCATGTCCTTGAAAACCTGGACTTCTATTTACATCAGCTAAGTGAAAATGTAGCAGAACGTGGCGGTCACGTATTTTTTGCGAAGACTGCTGAAGAAGCGAGTGATTATGTCCGGGATGTCATTAAGAAAAAAGATGGTAAAAAAGTTGTGAAGTCTAAATCGATGGTAACGGAAGAAATTAATCTGAATGCTGTACTGGAAGAAGCCGGATGTGAAGTCATAGAGACAGACCTAGGAGAGTATATCCTTCAAGTAGATGATCATGATCCGCCGTCTCATATCGTAGCACCTGCCCTTCATAAAAATAGGGAACAAATTCGCGAGGTTTTTGAGGAGAAGTTGGATTATCATAAGACTTCTAAACCGGAAGAACTGGCTTTGCATGCACGTGAAAAGCTACGCCAGGAATTCTTGGATGCAGACATAGGTATTACAGGCTGCAACTTTGCGATTGCTGAAACCGGCTCCATTAGTCTTGTGACGAATGAAGGGAATGCACGACTTGTCTCTGCATTGCCGAAAACTCAAATTACGGTAATGGGCATGGAGCGGGTAGTACCTTCTTTTGAAGAATTCGAAGTATTGGTCAGCTTATTGACACGAAGTGCAGTGGGACAAAAGTTGACGAGTTATGTCACAGCGTTAACTGGCCCTAGAGATGAAGGGGATGTGGATGGTCCAGAAGAATTCCATTTAGTTATCGTCGATAATGGACGATCCGAAATTTTAGGGACAGAATTTCAATCCGTGTTGCAATGTATCCGATGTGCTGCTTGCGTCAACGTATGTCCTGTTTATCGTCATATCGGTGGGCACTCCTACGGCTCAATCTATTCGGGTCCAATAGGTGCTGTGCTATCGCCATTGCTTGGGGGTTACGACGATTTCAAGGAGCTGCCGTTTGCTTCCACACTATGCGGAGCGTGCACGGATGCTTGTCCGGTGAAAATCCCTCTTCACGAACTACTTCACACACATCGACGCATCATTGTGGAAGAAGAAGGTCGATCACCTATTTCCGAAAGACTGGCAATGAAAGCATTCGGGATTGGTGCTGCATCGAATCCGTTGTATTCTATGGGCTCAAAGGTAGCATCTACCGCGATGAAACCTTTGACGAAAAATGACCGGATATCAAAAGGTCCGGGTCCGCTGAAGGACTGGACCGATTTACGGGAGTTCCCAGCTGTCGGAAATACGCGTTTCCGTGACTGGTTCTATGATCAGAAAGGGGGCAAATAAGCATGGGAGGAACAATTCAAAACCGTGATGCTTTTCTAGCGACGATCGCGACACAATTAGGGCGCGAACCCAAAATGAAAGTAGAAAAACCGATCTGGAAACATCAGCCACAGCGTACAGTGTTAGCAGACGCTTCACTAGATGAATTGCTCGGAGTATTACGTGTGCAATGTGAGCAAATTCATACAGATATCGTCGAAACGACAAAAGAATCATTGCCAGTTGCGCTAGACGAAGTGGTAAAAGCTTATGGTGGCGGACCACTATCTCTATGGAAAGACGGACGTTTTGGGGAATATGGATTATCGGACCTGTTAGAAACAAAGTGGCCTTCAGAACAGATTGAAGTCAATAGCTGGGATCCTTCACTTGGAGAAAAGAACATCGAATTGGCTGAACAAGCAAATATCGGCATCACATTCAGCGACATGACCCTTGCAGAATCCGGCACCGTTGTACTATTCAGTAGTGCGGACAAAGGTCGTTCAGTCAGCTTGCTTCCAACGCATTATATTGCCTTAATCCCTAAAAGCACGCTAGTCCCAAGAATTACCCAGGCATCAGATATGATTCGAGAAAAACTAAACAATGGCGAGCAAGTCCCATCCTGTATTAACTTCATCACAGGTCCAAGCAACTCCGCGGACATTGAAATGAATCTCGTCATCGGTGTACATGGTCCTGTCAAAGCAACATATATGGTTATAGAGGATTGCTGAAAAATGAAGTGACGACTCCTTTCAATGAGAAATTGGGAAGCTAAAACAGAACTAAATATCACTAGAAATAATTACGTGGGACAGAAGGTAAACTCCGAATTTAAGGGAGTCTGACTTCTGTCTTTTCTTTGCTAATTTTAAAAACTTATATTTCTGAAGTCAATTCACCAGTTAATGATTACTTTGCTGAGAAATAGGGAAAATAGTGTATAATGACAATATTATTGCAGCGGGAGAAGGAGACGAATATGACTTCATCATACAAAGACGACAGTTTAGCGTTACACACAGACCTATATCAAATCAATATGGCCGAATCGTATTGGGCGGACGGCATTCATGAACGGAAAGCAGTATTCGAAGTATATTTTAGAAAAATTCCATTCGGTAACGGGTATGCGATATTTGCAGGTCTTGAACATGTACTGAAGTATCTTGAAGAGTTTTCATTCACTGAAAGCGATTTAGCTTATTTACGAGAAGAGCTTGGATTTGCTGATGACTTCCTCAACTATTTGAAAGGCGTCCGTTTTACCGGGGACGTGTACTCCATGAAAGAAGGAGAAATCGTTTTTGCGAATGAACCCATTATCCGGATTGAGGCGAATTTGATTGAAGCGCAATTGATCGAAACAGCATTGCTAAATATTATTAACTACCAAACGTTGATCAGCACAAAAGCTAGCCGGATCAAGCAAGTAGTGAAAGATGATGTGGTGATGGAGTTTGGGAGCCGACGTGCGCATGAAATGGATGCCGCAGTTTGGGGCGCGCGTGCAGCGGTTATTGGTGGCGTGGAATCTACGAGCAACGTACGCGCAGGAAAACGTTTCGGACTAGCTGTTTCGGGAACGCATGCACATTCATTTGTCCAAGCTTATAAAGATGAGTACACGGCATTCAAAGTATACGCACAACGTCATCGCGATTGCGTGTTCTTAGTGGATACGTATAATACGTTAAAGATTGGCGTTCCGACAGCCATTAAAGTGGCAAAAGAACTTGGAGACAGCATTAATTTCATCGGCGTACGACTGGACAGCGGAGATATTGCATTCTTGTCAAAAGAAACTCGCCGTATGTTAGATGAAGCCGGTTTCACAGAGGCGAAAATCGTAGTATCCAATGATTTGGATGAGTATACAATTTTAAACTTGAAAGCCCAAGGAGCCCAAGTCGATATTTGGGGCATTGGAACCAAACTGATTACGGCATATGATCAACCAGCGCTTGGGGCAGTCTATAAAATTGTCTCCATAGAAAGCGATGACGGGGAAATGCAAGATACGATTAAAATCTCGGCAAACATAGAAAAAGTGACAACACCTGGCCGCAAAAAACTCTATCGAATCATTGACCTTGAAAATGGCAAAGCGGAAGGTGACTACATTACGATGCATGACGAAGATCCGACAACAGAAGAACGTATCAAAATGTTCCACCCCGTGCATACATTTATTTCGAAGTTTGTGACGAATTTTGAAGCGGTAAACTTACACGAGCAAGTTATTCGCGATGGAATAATCATTTATAAAAATCCACCAGTTTATAAAATTCGTGAATTTGCACAACAAAATCTTTCCTTACTATGGGAAGAATATAAACGTTCTTTGAATCCAGAAGAGTATCCTGTCGACCTTAGTCAAAAGTGTTGGGATAATAAGCGACGTAATATTGAAGAAGTACATGAAATGGTCGAGAGCTATACAAAACGATGAAAAGGAAGTGGGAGCGTTGACATTGCAGCAAGAAATTATCCAAGCATTACGTGCGAAGCCGGAAATCGACCCGCAGCAAGAGATCCGGACTTCCATTGACTTTATGAAAGCATATTTGAAAAAGAACACATTTTTACAAGGATTCACATTAGGTATTTCTGGTGGTCAAGACTCTACATTAGTTGGCAAACTAGCGCAGATGGCGATTGATGAACTTAACGAAGAATTAGCGCAAGAAAAATACCGCTTTTATGCACTCCGTTTACCGTATGGCGTGCAGTTTGACGAAGACGATTGTCAGGATGCATTGCGTTTTATTAGTCCATCGGTCGTCTATTCAGTAGATATTAAAGAAGCGGTCGATGCCAGTGAACGGGCTCTGACCAAGGCGGGTCTTTATATCTCTGACTTTGATAAAGGAAATGAAAAGGCGCGCGAACGTATGAAAGTGCAATATTCTGTAGCGGCTGTCCATCAGTCGGTCGTTCTAGGTTCAGATCACGCAGCTGAAGCAATCACTGGCTTCTACACAAAGTTTGGTGATGGTGCAGCGGATCTTATGCCGATTTACCGTCTGAATAAACGCCAAGGAAAACAATTGTTAGAAGCACTAGACTGTCCACCACACTTATACAATAAAATCCCTACAGCTGATTTAGAGGGCAATAAACCCGCTATTCCGGATGAAGTAGCATTAGGTGTAACATATGATGAAATCGATGACTATCTTGAAGGAAAAGAAGTATCGAACAAAGCACGAAAGCAAATTGAAGGACATTATTTGAAATCAGCCCATAAACGGCATTTGCCTATCACGGTATTTGATGAATTTTGGAAATGAAAACTGCCGACCTCTTATAAGATAAAGGGTCGGCAGTTTTTCTGTTTGTCGGCATTATTCGTTTCAGGTATGATAGTTTCATACAACAAGACGGATTCAGTTCGTGACGGGAGAGAACAACTATGCATTCACAATGGATCGAACGAGTATTACACAATATCGAAAAAGTTATTGTGGGAAAACGTGATATAGCGGAGTTAAGTATGACAGCGTTATTAGCTGGCGGTCATGTGTTACTAGAAGATGTACCAGGCGTTGGCAAGACGATGTTAGTCAGAGCACTAGCCACTTCAATTGGCGCAAAGTTTAAACGGATCCAATTCACGCCAGATTTATTACCTTCTGATGTTTCAGGCGTATCTATCTATAATCCACAGACGATGCAATTCGAATTTCGTCCGGGTCCTTTGATTGGGAATATCGTATTGGCTGATGAAATCAACCGAACATCACCCAAAACACAGGCTGCTTTATTGGAAGGTATGGAGGAGGCGTCGATTACGGTAGATGGAACGACTATACAATTACCGAAACCGTTTTTCGTAATGGCGACACAAAATCCTATTGAATATGAAGGGACATATCCTTTACCGGAAGCACAGCTTGATCGTTTTATCTTTAAGTTGAAAATGGGTTATCCGACAAAACAGCAAGAGATAGAATTATTGAAAAGAGCGGAACAGCAAACGCCAATTGAGCAAATTGATGCCATTCTAACAGTGGAGGAATTACTGGAGCTACAGCGGCATGTACGCGAAGTGACTGTAGACGATACGATTGTTTCGTATATTGTGGATTGTGCAGATGCAACTCGCCAACACGAATCCGTTTCGTTAGGCGTAAGTCCACGCGGTTCGATGGCATTAATGAAAGCTTGTCAGGCATATGCATTCATAAAAGGACGCACGTTTGTTTTGCCTGACGATGTACAATACTTAGCGTCGTTTGCATTTCCACATCGGATGATTCTACATCCCGAAGCGAAATACGAAGGAATCGATGCTGAGGAAATTGTTAGCTATATCCTCAAACATTTGCCGGTTCCAGTTATGCGCAGGTCTGCTACTTTATGATTGAATTGCGATCGTTCGGACGTTTCGTGAATGTCTTATCTATTGGTATAGCCGCCTACGTCTTTGCAAAATTTCAAGGGGGCTTCGTTAGCTGGTTCATCCTCTATACATTGATTCCGTTTGTGATATATTCCGCGCTACTCTACTTATATCCGTTACGAGATCTAACCGTGGAACGATATATCGAAGACCGACATGTAACAAGAAATGGACGGGTATCTATTCGTGTGGTTCTTAAAAGGAATCTTCCCTTCCCTTTGTTGTACGTAGTTCTGATGGATAAACGAGTGCATGGCAAGCGCGAAAAGATTGAACGGAAAATCACACTACTAGGTTTTCGAAGAACATATGAGCACAGCTATTTGTTACAGAATGTTCAACGTGGTGAATACACATTGCCGACAGTAGAAGTAGAAGTAGTAGACTTTTTTAATTGGATTCGTAAAAGAAAAGTATTTGTTGTTCAAGACCATTTTTTGGTCTATCCTAGCGTCACAGCTATGGTTTATGAATCGGCATCCAATGGAACGAGCGACGGACAGCAACGTTCCGCTTACATGCTGGCGAAAGATGCAACCACACCATCTAGCATCAGGGAATATGCGTCGGGGGACCGGATGTCTTGGATTCATTGGAAGTCATTTGCTCGCACTTCGAAACTTATGACAAAGGAGTTTGATGAACAGCGATCGGAGCAACATACGGTATTGCTGGATTGTGGAATGTCGGAAACATTTGAAGAGGCAGTGGAGTTTGCTGCGTCAATTATTGTATCTGCTAGGCAGAATCATGCCAAGCTGACCATGATCACGGCAAGTGACCAACCGAAAATATTTCCGTCTATACATTCCGCAGATCATACTAGGCAAGCGTTAGTACACCTTGCTAAAATCCAGCCGAAAGATTTACAACAGGTAAGGTTGCCGATAGAGAAAGCGCCATCTCGGGATGCGATGTTGCTTATTACAGGTAATCTTCGCATGGATTTCATCCACCGTGTATTAACGTATACTCGTGATGCATCCACAATAGTTTGCTTTGTAATGTTGCCGGACGATACGCATGTAAAATCCCTCGAGCCTATTATTGATCAAGTGAAATTACTCGGTATTACTGTGAATCTGATGTATCCATCTGACTATTCATCGGTGTTGAAAAAGGCGGTGTCTTCATGAAGAAACCGATATTGAATTGGAAAGTGCTAGTGTTTTTATATGCACTTAGTGTCGTTTTACTGTGGGAGTGGTTTATCCCCATTATGGAACTGACAGATTTCGGCCATCCTTCTTTATTTATCATCTATCTGGTGCTCTTTTTTGCATTGGCTTTACTTCGATTACCCTGGTGGATCAGTGGAGCGATTCAAATACTTTATGTAGTATGGGCTATTCATTATATGTATTTTGACCAACTATGGATTTCAATAGAAACGACAGGCTACATTTGGCAAGATGTCCAACAGAATGTCTTGTTGCTATTCAAAGGTGATCTGGGTGAATTATCGAATTTATTTCGTACGGTATTGTTGTTTACATTAGTTTGGATGATTGCCTATTTGCTTCGCCACTGGATTGAAGTGCGAAGTAGTATGATGATGTTCTTTGGTTTTACCATAGTATTTGTTGCGCTGTTGGATACGTTCACTCCATATGATGCTACTACGTCTATTGTGAGAATTATGATGGTGGGTTTAGTAATCGTAGGTACTCTCACATTAATTAAACTATCCAGTGAAAAGGGATTGTCACTTCGTCCTAAAAGATTACTTTTGCTTTCATTGCCGGTGGTACTGATTGTCATATCTGTCGGATTGCTTTCCAGAAATGCACCCGTATATCCTCCAGCATGGCCTGATCCCGTACCGTTCTTATTGTCTTTGAGCGGAGTGGAAGACAAGGGGTCTGATAAAGGACAAGCCAGGGCGGGTTATGACCCTAATGATTCGCAACTAGGTGGAGCATTCGTCCAAGACAATCAGTTAGTGTTTGAAGCTTCCGTGGAACAACGTCAATACTGGCGAATCGAAACGAAGGACACTTACACTTCGAAGGGCTGGATACAGGACCAAGAATCATTGAAAGAGCTACTGGATACAGGTGAAGATTTATGGGAACCTCTTGTAGGTGAGGAAGTGTCGCGTGCTTTATTGGATTTCGCTGAACCATTGCCGTTTCTTGCCACTCCCTATGGCACGACGAAGATTTCCTCACCTGAAGGTTTGGACCTTATGCATGAGATGGCAGCGAACCGACTATACTTGCTAATGGGTCTGCAGGAAAAGATTGAACAGTATGAAATAGAATTTGTTGAACCTACATACATCATGTCAGATTTGCAGAAAGCAGAGATGGTGAACTATGAGACCGTTCCGGAGGATTTGAATAGCTATGTGCAACTTCCGGACGAATTACCGGAACGCGTGAGGGAGCTAGCGTTATCGATTACAGAGAATGAAACGGCCGTCTATGACAAAGTGAAAGCGGTAGAGCAATACTTCAAAAAGAACGGTTTTGTTTACGAGACACAAAACGTTCCAATACCTGACGAAGAACAGGACTATGTGGACCAGTTTCTATTTGACACAAAAAAGGGTTACTGTGATAATTTCTCCACTTCTATGGCGGTCATGCTCAGGTCTGTGGATATACCAACGCGCTGGGTGAAAGGTTTTGCACCCGGGGAAATGGCGTTTAAAGCCTCAGGCGAAAATATCTATCGCGTGACGAATGATGAAGCTCATTCTTGGGTAGAAGCATATATACCTGAAATTGGATGGATGCCGTTTGAGCCGACGCTAGGTTTTACACAGCCGACAGAGATCGAATTTGATATTCCAAATGAAAGTCCTGAAGAAGAGGAAATTAATAAAACGGTGAAACCAGAAGTGGAGCAACAGAAAGAGCTTCCAAAGAAAACAAGAGGTTCGACATCGTTTGACGTATTCAAACAAAAGCTTGCATGGTTGTTTAGTCAATGGTGGATTTATGTAGCGCTATTCGTGTTGATAATAGGAGCGAGTGTCGTTATATATAGTAAAAGAAGTAATTGGTTACCGAAATGGCGTATAAAACAATTGAAGAAACTGCCGAACGGTCGCGTGAAATTCGAACAGCAATTTACACAGTTATTACAACAACTAGCGCGTACCGGTTTGCCAAAGGATACCGCAATGACACTATCCAACTATGCAATACTTGTGGATGAGCGGTACGGCGGCGATCGAATGGCTGTATTGACCCGTGCGTATGAAATCGGGGTATACGGTAACGATTGGCAATCGCAAGAGTGGGATAAGTTGAATGAAGTATGGGAAGATTTAATTATTAGCACAATTTGTTGATTTTTTAGCGAAATATGCGTAAAATATAGATCGGATGATGCTTGGAATATCCTCGACATTTCTTGCACTAACGAACGTCAGCTATCATTGAATAGCAGTACCTAGATTCTTTGATGGAAAAGACGCGTGGAAAGTTGACTTTCTAACGCGTCTTTTGTAGTTGAGGCATGAAACGGTATTAAAAAATTGGAAGAGGTGGATTAGTTGTCAAATGCTCCTGTGTTAGCTGGACAAGAAAAAATTGTAGTTCTCGATTACGGCAGTAAGTATAATCAGCTCTTCACGCGTACAATTCGCGAATTTGGTGTGTATAGTGAGTTACACGCACATACAACGACAATTGAAGAAATTAAAAAAATGAATCCAGTCGGTATCGTACTTTCTGGTGGTCTAGCATCTGCTGGCGACGAGAATGCGTATGATATTGATCCGTCAATATTCGAATTAGGTATTCCTGTATTGGGCATCAGTTATGGAGCTCAAGTAATTATCGATCATTTAGGCGGTAAGGTAGAAAAGAATACAAGTGAAGAAGGCAAAGAAGAGACGTTGACCGTGGATACGGCTTCTGCATTGTTTGCTGGTCAGACTGAAAAACAAAATGTCTGGGTAAGCCACAGCGCTGACATTGCAGAATTACCTGAAGGGTTTACTGCATCAGCAAAAGACTCTAGTGGTAATATTGCAGCGATTTCAAATGAAGAACAACAAATCTATGCAATTCAATTCCATCCGGAAGATTATCGTTCCGAAAACGGGAAAGACTTCTTGCGTAACTTTGTTTTTGAAATTTGTAAAGCCTCAGGCGACTGGACGATGGATCGTTTCATTGAAATCGAAATAGAGAAAATTCGTTCAGTGGTCGGGGATCGTAAAGTACTTTGCGCGCTAAGTGGTGGAGTTGATTCATCAGTAGTCGCCGCTCTGATCGACCGTGCAATAGGGGATCAGTTAACATGTATTTTTGTTGATCACGGATTGCTACGTAAAGGCGAAGTTGAAAGTGTAGTTAAAACTTTCAGCGAACAGTTCAGCATGCACTTCATTAAAGTAGATGCACGTGAACGCTTCTTGAACAAGTTAGAAGGCGTTACAGACCCTGAGCAAAAGCGTAAGATTATTGGTAATGAATTTATTTACGTGTTTGATGAAGAATCCGCTAAACTAGACGGTATCAAATACTTAGCACAAGGTACGATTTATGCAGACATCATCGAAAGTGGAACTGCAACTTCTGCAACGATCAAATCACACCATAATGTGGGTGGTTTGCCTGAAGATATGGACTTCGAATTAATTGAACCATTACGTGCATTATTTAAAGATGAAGTACGTGCAGTTGGAGCAGAGCTTGGGTTGCCAGAAGAAATCGTTAACCGCCAACCGTTCCCTGGCCCGGGCCTTGGAGTTCGTGTACTTGGTGAAATAACGGAAGATAAGCTTGAAATCGTTCGCGATGCAGATTATATTTTACGTGAAGAAATCGCAAAAGCCGGACTTGATCGTTCAATCTGGCAATATTTCGCAGTATTACCGAATATCCGCAGTGTAGGTGTGCGTAATGAACAACGTTCTTACGACTATGCGATCGGTATCAGAGCGGTTCATTCAGTAGATGGCATGACAGCAGACTGGGCTCGTATACCTTTTGATGTACTAGAAAAAATCAGTACGCGAATTACAACTGAAGTGGATCAGGTCAATCGTGTTGTATATGATATTACAGCTAAACCACCTGGCACAATTGAGTGGGAATAAGACAAACAACAGAATATGATCGTATAACGCTGGGAATAAGGCCTAGAAGTCTCTACCGAAACACCGTAAATGTTTCGACTACGATTCAAAATAGAAATGTTTTTTCTATTGAATTAGAAGAGAGGCATGCGATTTTTTTCGCGTGCCTCTTTTTACATAATGAGAGTAAGGAAGGTCACAATGAAAAAATACTTTGAGTTCGACAAGCTTGGCACCAATTATCGTCGCGAAATCATCGGTGGAATAACTACTTTTTTAGCCATGGCATATATTTTAGCGGTAAATCCCATTATGTTATCTTTGGACGTTGTACCTGATTTGCCTGATTCTATGCGTATGGATAAAGGCGCTGTATTTGTTGCTACTGCGCTCGCGGCGGCTGTTGGAACATTATTTATGGGTCTGATAGCTAGATATCCGATTGGTCTAGCGCCAGGCATGGGATTAAATGCATTTTTCGCTTTCACAGTAGTGCTAACCTACGGTATACCATGGCAAACAGGATTAACTGGGGTATTATTCTCTGGATTAATCTTTATAGTTCTTTCATTGACAGGATTACGAGAAATCATCATTAATGCAATACCAGCCCAGCTGAAATTTGCTGTAGGTGCAGGGATTGGTTTGTTCATTACATTCTTAGGACTGCAAAATGCCAAGATTATTGTAGCGGATGCAAATACGTTAGTAGGCTTAGGTGATTTAACAGTGGGTCCTACATTACTAACGATCTTTGGATTAGTTGTCACGATTATTATGATGGCTAGGAAAATCAAAGGTGCTATTTTCTATGGGATGATCATGACCACAGTTTTAGGTATGGCAGTCAGTCTAATAGACATACCACATAAGGTAGTAGATAAAATTCCGTCAGTTGCTCCTACTTTTGGTGCGGCATTTGATGCGATCATTAACGATCCAGGTTCATTGATGACCACACAATTTCTCGTCATCGTTATCACATTTCTATTCGTAGATTTCTTCGATACAGCCGGAACACTAGTTGCAGTTGCTACTCAAGCGGGTTTAATGAAGGAAGATCGCCTTCCACGCGCAGGTAAAGCGTTGCTTGCGGATTCCTTGGCGACAGTAACAGGGGCAGTAATGGGTACATCCACTACTACATCTTATATTGAATCCACTGCAGGTGTTGCGGCGGGTGCCAAAACAGGCTTTGCTTCTATTGTAACCGCCTTGTTGTTCTTACTAGCATTGTTCTTCTCCCCTTTACTATTAGTCATCACACCGGCAGTTACAGCTCCGGCATTAATTATCGTTGGGGTATTGATGGTGTCGACCTTAGGAAACATACAATGGACACGTTTCGAAATCGCTGTTCCAGCATTCTTTACGATCATCGCCATGCCGTTGACGTACAGTATAGCGACAGGTATCGCAATCGGTTTCGTTTTCTATCCTATTACGATGTTAGTTAGCGGTAGAAGAAAAGAAATTCATCCAATTATGTACGGGTTATTTGTAATCTTCATATTGTATTTCATCTATATTAAATAATAACGAACCGCTTCCTGATTCAATAGGGGAGCGGTTTTCACTATTTATTAAGCTTCATTTTGAAAGCGTTAATGCATAGAATCTAAAAGAAAGTAAAAAGAAATTGAAAAAGGTTGTTTATAGTTGTTGACAGTTTAAATTGTGTCTGATATAGTAATAGAACAGTCAAGAAAGCGACTGCGACATGAACCTTGAAAACTGAACAGCAAAACGTTAACGAAATACAGTTTGTGCACCTAACGGTGACACAAACAAAATGAGTATCTTAATTGATGCCAGCAAATGAAACTCGAGCTAATCGAT
>NZ_PDYO01000007.1:0-146091 GCF_002743065.1 Sporosarcina sp. P16b
ATCAAACTCTCCATAAGACTGACAGACAATCTGCAGCGAATTACGTCGTCGATTTCAGTCGATCAGTCGGTCACGTACCTGAGTACGCTCCCTCCTTCTCTCCTTCATCTCCTAGTACTTCACTACATCTTGTCAATCAGTAAAACGAAAAATCGATTAGCTCGAGTTTCATTTGCTGGCATCAATTAAGATACTCATTTTGTTTGTGTCACCGTTAGGTGCACAAACTGTATTTCGTTAACGTTTTGCTGTTCAGTTTTCAAGGTTCGTGTTTTGTGCTTCTTGTAAAAGCAACTTCTCTAATATAGCTCATCTTGCATTCATTCGTCAAGTCTTTTTTAAAATTCTTTTTTCGAATGTTTTGTGTGCGCCGTTAGAACGTTTGCCCCAAGCGACATTTACTATAATAACATGTTATCAAAGAATAAGTCAACAACTATTTCAATAAAAATTGTAGAGCGATCATAGAATCGCTCTATGACTGCTACCGAGCTCTTATAATACGGTACTCTCTATGGAATAGCAAGTCATTTTTAGATGCTACTTGTGTAATTTCTATTAGACGCTTGTCCACTAAATACTCGATAAAGAATTCTAAATCCGAAGAATACAACGCTAGCTCATCCTGTTCATGTAATTGCTGAACAGTCCATGATTCCTTTTCACTCATAATCGTCAACAAATGCACAGCTGCTTCATTCGTGTAGTTATGGATGAAGAACTCACTTGCCAAGAATACCAAATCCAAACGCTTCCCTAATTCCTCTACACTGCCAATCAGTTCTTCATATAACTTAAAAACAGCTGGATCTATTTTCTTCATCTGTGCCCAGACAGTGTTTTCAGGTAGGACATTACGTTTAACAGCAACGAACCTAGCTAGGTGATGCAAAGTATTGATCGCGTATAGATAGGAATCCATATATTGTTTTCTTTCGAAATGAATTTTCCCTTCATTATAAGCGCGAATCATTTTAGCCATTTCTATTCCCATTTTAATACCCCGACCAAACAACGGCTCTTCTGATAAACGTTCTTTCAGTCGTTCCGCATATTCATCACGGTCATAAAATACTTTTCCAAGGATAAGCCAATCGATGATTTTCTTGTTCGTCCCTACAAGCAACCAATGCGTTAATTGTCGTTCACTAATGATGTGCATAGCGGCCTTACGTCTGCCATCTGTATAATGTTTTGTCTGAATGGGTATCTCATTATTTGAGGTAATAATAAATAAGATTTCATCAAAGGTATCAGTGATCGGGTCGTCTTCTCTTTGATTACCAATGAGAAGCACGCTTAATGTCTCAGGTAAACTTGCTCTTTCTTGATACACCGGCCGTAGCATTTGCTCCACTTTCTCGCCTCCCAGTTTTCTATATACCGTCACGAATACTCTAATTCGACGATTTTCACATAAAGTCCTTTATTTAAAAGGGAGTTTATACTGCAATTAAATAATAATATGATATATTAGGTGAGGATAGCGTTAGGAGGAAACTTGAAATGAAGCCTTACAAAAATAAAATAAATCGCATTCGTTCGTTTGCCTTGGCACTTATTTTCATTGGCGTTGTCATTATGTACATCGGAATCTTTTTCCGTTCCAATGAAATTGTCATGCTGATCTTTATGTTCTTGGGAATGCTTGCCATTATCGGTAGTACAGTAGTGTACGCTTGGATTGGTACTTTATCGACACGGGCTATACGAGTACAATGTCCGAATTGCGGTAAGCATACGAAAGTACTCGGACGGGTTGATATGTGTGGACATTGCCGCGAGCCATTAACACTTGATCCAAACCTTGAAGGTAAAGAATTCGACATCGCGTATAATAAAAAAGTGAAGCAAGAAAAATAATACTAAATAAAAGAGTGTAACCCCAGTGGGCTACACTCTTTTATTTTGCTTGATTTTGTTGCGTCGCTGCACAGTCAGGACAAGTTCCGTATACTTCCAGTCGATGTGAATTTACTTGGAACCCGGTTACATGCGCTGCAAGACGTTCTACTTCTTCTAGACCAGGATGATGGAAATCTACGATTTTTCCACAATCGTCACAAATAATATGGTAATGATCATGTGTCACAAAATCAAAACGACTCGATGCATCTCCATAAGTCAACTCTTTTACTAATCCAGAGTTTTGGAATACACGTAAGTTGTTATAAACTGTAGCCACACTCATATTAGGAAAATCTTCTTCTAGCGCTTTATAGATTTCATCAGCAGTTGGATGTGAATGGGATGTGATTAAATACTCGAGAATCGCATGTCGTTGCGGAGTAATTCTCACACCACTTTCTTTCAATGTTACTAATGCATCTTTTAAGAACACTCCAGGCATCGTAATGCACCTCACTTCATAAGGATTACTTCTTTATAATCATTATAATTAGTTTACTCAACTGTGGGGTGTATTGTCAACTATTCTGCCGGTAATGCTACATTAATAGCCTCTCGACAAATCCACTTGATTGATGAGATCTTGATCTCCCACTACCCATTTCTCAAGATTCGTATCCATAATGTCTAAAGATCGTTTAATATATTGATCTGACAGACTGGACATATGAGGGGATACCGTACAGTTCGGCAACTCCCAAAATGGACTTTCCTTAGGTAACGGCTCTGTTTCAAAGACATCAAGCACCGCATGACGGATTTCATTTTGTTTTAACGCATCCAACACATACTGCTCTTTTACTGCGTCGCCCCTGCCCACATTCATAAAAACAGCCGTCTCTTTCATGGCACGGAAATGTTCCGGTTGATAAATCCATCGCGTTTGAGGAGTGCTTGGCAATATAGAAATCACATAATCGACGTGAGGTAGTTTTTCCATAATTTCATCTAAAGAAATCGTTTCATTCATATAAGGACTTGCATGACCTGTACGGTTACATCCAATTGTATGTACATGAAATGCCTGTAGAAGCCTTCCGATTTCTCCTCCTATTGCTCCTGTTCCTACTATTAAAGCCGTGGAGTGATTCATTTCACCAGGCAAAGAGTCTAACGCCCATTTTTTCTCCGTCTCTCTTTTATAGATATCTGGCAATCCCCTTTCAAGGGATAGTAAATGTGCCAGTACAGATTCGGCTAACGGCATTTTATGAACCCCATGGGAATTAGTAACTAGAACATCTCGCGCCTGAAGCGCTTCTCTCGGCAATGTATCGACTCCTACAGCCGCAACCATGACCCATTTCAATTTAGGAGCTTTTTCGACATGTTCTGATCTCAAATCCCCACCATCTGTCACGATTACATCTATCTCTTCCAATGAAGCTTCATCAATATTTGTTGTATGCAAAAATTCGACATTCGGATATTTTTCTATCAATTGCTCTTTAAATGAGGTTTTAATCTTAAATGTGAATAATATCTTCATATTATCTACCTCCTAGTTCGTCAGTTGCTCCAAAGTCGCAAGTGCATCTGCTACATGACCTTTCACACGAACCTTCCGCCATTCTTTCACTACCGTACCCGTTGGATCAATTAAGAATGTAGATCGCTCTATTCCCATATACTCTTTACCGAAGTTCTTTTTTAGCTTCCACACACCATACTGTTCAGCCACTATATGATCTTCATCTACTAATAAAGAAAATGGCAAGCCGTGCTTCGCGATAAACTTTTGATGGGAAGCCGCATGGTCAGGACTGACACCTAGCACTACAGCATTTAACCCTTCAAAATCCGCTTGCGCATCACGAAAATCACAAGCCTCTGTCGTACAGCCAGGTGTTGAGTCTTTTGGATAAAAGTATAACACTACGTATTTCTTTCCTTTAAATTGATCTAATGAAACTATTTCACCATTTTCATTTGCTAACGAAAATGCTGGTGCTTGTTTTCCCTCTAATTTTTCCATTGTGAATCCTCCTTTAATATATAGACGAATAGCGTACTTCGATCTCTCCCTACTTATCGTATCGGAAGTATTTGAATTTTACAATTTACCTATACTTCACTCTGAAGGTAGAGACTTCACTTGGATTAATGCTAAAATGGATAACGTATAATTGATTTGGAGGAATTAACTAATGAACCGAAAGAATTCAGAAGCAATTTATGCTGAAGCATGTGAACATATTGTGGGTGGCGTCAACAGCCCTGCCCGTGCTTATGGAGCCGTTGGCGGAGGTGCACCTACTGTCATGGAACGTGCAGAAGGCGCTTATATCTATGATGTAGACGGCAATCGTTATATTGACTACTTGGGGGCATACGGTCCGATCATTACAGGACATGCGCACCCTCACATAACCAAAGCAATTACGAAGGCAGCGGAAACAGGCGTACTGTACGGCACACCTACACGCCACGAAGTACAATTTGCCAAAATGTTAAAAGAGGCTATTCCAGGAATGGACAAAGTCCGCTTCGTGAATTCAGGTACTGAGGCTGTCATGACAACAATTCGTGTAGCAAGGGCATATACTGGACGTACAAAGATTATGAAGTTTGCGGGTTGCTATCACGGCCATTCGGATCTTGTATTAGTAGCTGCCGGATCAGGTCCTGCCACATTAGGCACACCAGATTCTGCAGGCGTACCTTCTTCTATCGCGGAAGAGGTCATTACCATTCCGTTTAATGATCCCGAAAGCTATAAAGCAGCGATGGAACAATGGGGTGATGAACTTGCTTGTATTCTAATCGAACCGATTGTCGGGAACTTTGGTATTGTCGAGCCAAATGAAGGTTTCTTGGAACTCGTTCATGATCTGGCAAAAGAGCATGGTGTTTTGACTATCTATGATGAAGTCATTACAGCGTTCCGTTTTCATTATGGTGCGGCACAAACGTTACTCGGACTTCAACCGGATTTAACAGCATTCGGAAAAATTATTGGTGGCGGCTTGCCGATCGGTGCTTATGGCGGTAAAAAAGAAGTTATGGAACAAGTCGCTCCACTCGGCCCTGCCTATCAAGCCGGAACAATGGCGGGAAATCCTGCATCTATGCTTTCAGGAATTGCGTGTCTTGAAGTACTTCAAGAACCAGGTATCTATGATGAGATGGATCGCTTAGGCGGTTTACTTGAAGATGGCATACTAAAGTTGGCTAAAAAACACCGTGTCCAATTGACGACCAATCGTCTAGGAGGGGCACTTACATTGTTTTTCACAGACGTCAAAGTGGAAAACTACAAGCAAGCTGAAGCGACAGACGGAGAAATCTTCGGCCGTTTCTTTAAAGAGATGCTGAAAAACGGCATCAACTTAGCACCATCAAAGTATGAGGCATGGTTCTTAACTTCTGCTCATACCGAGTCAGATATAAACGAAACACTTGAAGCAGTAGAACGTGCATTTAAAGCACTTTGAAATAGAACAATTGACCGTTTTATGCGTATATTGTAAAGTTAGCATAAAAAAGCTTTTAGGAAAGGAATTACCCAATGAAACTTGGTGCCCGCGTCTTTAAGACGGGTATTGCGATTGTGTTTGCTCTGTTTCTCGCAAATTTACTAGAATTACCTACAGCAGTGTTCGCAGGTATTGCAGCTATTTTCGCAATCCAACCCTCTATTTACAGATCTTACTTAACAATAGTAGAACAGTTGCAAGGTAATTTAATCGGTGCCACTATAGCAGTCTTATTCACACTTATTTTCGGACCACAATTAATCATCGTCGGTTTGGCAGCTGTCATCGTCATGACGATTATGTTGAAACTCGGACTTGAAAAGTCTATGTCACTTGCACTCGTCACGATGATTGCAGTGATGGAGGTTAAAGACGACGCCTTCTTAACATTTGCTCTCCTACGTGTAGGTACAATTTTGGTAGGTGTACTAGCGGCATTCCTCGTGAATCTAGTATTTATGCCACCAAAATATGAAACAAAACTATTTCAGGCGATTCATCAAGCACAAGATGAAATTATTCGTTGGACGCGTCTAGCTGGTCGTCAGGCTTCGGAACACACAGCTATGAAGAAATCATTGAGTAAGTTAAAGGAACGCCTAATACAAATTGATCAGCTGTACTTATTATTTAAAGAAGAGCGCAGCTACTTCAAAAAAACTTCTGCCGCAAAAGCGAGACGGCTTGTTGTCTATCGCCAATTGATCGGTACAACTAGGAGTAGTTATGACGTGCTAAAGAGGCTGCATAAGTTTGAAAATGAACTCATCAATCTCCCCGAGCACTTCCGTATGATGATTCAGGAGCGTCTGGAATCATTACTCGTCTATCATGAACAGCTTCATCTGAAATTTGTCGGTAAGTTAAAGGCGGATTTCGACGACGAAGAAACCCATAGTGAGTTTATTCAACGACAAGAAGTGATGAATATTTTCGTGAAGGAAATTGCGATTACTAATGAGGAAGAGGAATTCTCTTCCTATCACTTACTTCATGTCCTATCTGCTATCCTGAATTACGAGGAACAGCTGGAGCATCTGGATACCTTGATCACTTCTTATCAAACACGATATGAAGATGAAGAAAATATTCTAGAAGATGAATTTTATTAATAAAACGGTGGTGGACTTGTATAGTCCTCCACCGTTTTTGTTTGTATAAATAATTTACATACATAGCCGAAGTTCATTTGCCAAACAGTTCGTATTGCCGTTACAGACTCACCCTATTTCTCTCGCATCGACCCTATTATCCCCCAAATTCTTGGCGATTGAACAAACCAGCGTACGTGCCGTTTAGTTTCATCAACTCCGAATGAGTACCAGATTCTTTCAAGTCCCCATGATCTATCACATAAATACAATCCGCATGCGTAATGGTAGATAAGCGATGTGCGACGATTAGCGTTGTGCGATTGTGGGCCAAGCGTTCCAAAGAATCCTGTATGAGCGCTTCGCTTTCCAAATCCAAAGCCGATGTTGCTTCATCCAAGATGAGCAATGCCGGGTTCTTAAGGAAAACGCGGGCAATGGAGATACGTTGCTTCTGTCCACCAGACAACTTCACGCCACGCTCTCCTACCCTTGTATCATATCCATCACTCAGTGTTTCAATAAAGTCATGCGCATTTGCGGCTTTCGCTGCAGCAATGACTTCTTCATCTGTCGCATCCGGTTTCCCCATCAAAATATTACTTTTGACAGAATCGCTAAATAGAATTGAATCTTGAAGTACCATACCGATCTGATTACGAAGCGATTTAACTTTTACGTCACGAATATCATGACCGTCGATGCGAATAGCGCCCGATGTAACATCATAAAACCGCGGAATCAAACTGATAATAGTTGATTTTCCTCCACCACTCATCCCAACAAGTGCAGCCGTTTCGCCAGGGCGGATGTTCAAACTAATATTTGTCAGTACTTCATCTTCCTCATATGCAAAGCTGACACGATCAAACTCAATCTTCCCAGCAATCGATGGTAAAACTTTCGCATCCTTTTTATCGACCACGTCATACTTTTCATTCATTAAGTCCAGTACTCTGTCCATTGAAGCAAATGATTGCGTCAAGGAAGTAGATGAGTTTACAAGACGACGTAACGGTGAGTAGAGTCTTTCTATGAAAGCAATAAAAGCAACCATCGTTCCAACTGTTAAAGAACCATTGATTACTTGATAACCAGCATAGCCAACAACGAGTAAAGGAGCCACATCGGTAATCGTATTGACAACTGCAAATGCTTTGGCATTCCAGCGTGTATGTTCAATTGCCCGGTCAAGAAATTTATTGTTTACTTCATCAAAACGTTCCTGCTCTTTGTCTTCGATTGCAAAACTTTTAATAATACTGACGCCCGCCACACGCTCATGTAAATAACTTTGTACATCGGCAAGTGCTTGGGACCGTTTGCGTGTTAGTTGACGCAATTTACCGAAGAAATGCTTGACGCTAAACGCATAAAACGGAAATGCGAGCAATGTAACGAGTGTCAGCTCCACATCCAGAGTCAACATGATGGCAATTGCAATAACAATGGTAGCCAAATCAAGCCAGACATTCATCAAACCAATCATGACGAAGTTTTTTGTCTGTTCTACGTCATTTATAACTCGCGAAATTACTTCACCTGCACGTGTATTGGAATAGAAACGAAGTCCAAGCTTTTGCAAATGACCGTAAAGCGATTTGCGGATATCAAACAAAATTTTATTACTCACTAATTGCGCATAGTATTGACGATAATATTCCACAGGTGGACGGATCAAGAAAAACACAATGATCGTGCCACCGAGCCAATAAAATAATTGCTTCGTTTTATCAGAATCACTTAATGTCGGCGAACCGATAATATCATCAATCACAATTTTAATTAATAATGGTAAAAACAATGGAATAGCAAACTTCACAATACCAATGAGAACGGTGAAGACAATTTGCCAGTTATAAGGCTTTACGAATTGAAGATAACGTTTAATACTCTCGCCCATTCTATTCCCCCTACTAAAAAAACCTGACTTGCACGAATGCAAGCAGGTCTAGCTTTGTTCTTCTTGAATTTGCTTATAAAATTCATAACGTGAAGTCCAGACATCAATGAAATCAGGAGCAAAGGGACCTTTCCTTTGTTTGATCCAGCCAAGAAGCTTCTTTAAGTTATCCTGCAAGATTAAATCGATAACTTCCGGATAATGCATTTGACGCTTATGATCCGCATATTCGTCTTCATCGAGAATCAAATAGCTCATATCAGGAAACACTTTTACATCCAAGTCATAATCGATATACTTCAAGTACTTTTCATCGTAAACGAATGGCGAACTCATGTTGACATAATAGTAGACACCATCTTCACGTAGCATACAAATGATGTTAAACCAGTTTTCTGCATGGAAATAGCAAATTGATGGCTCACGTGTTAGCCAAGTACGACCATCAGACTCTGTCACGAGCGTACGTTCATTGCCACCGATAATAATATTGCGTGTGCCTTTTAATACGAGTGTCTCTTGCCAGACACGATGAATTTTGCCGTTATGTTTGTAGCTGTGTATCTGTACCGTTTCTCCTTCTTTTGGAATCGCCATTTTTATACCACCTTTGAGCCTTACCGCTCTTGCTATTTGTCTATTATACCAACAGCTTTCCAAAATTTAAAACGATTCAACCATCTATTTCGTATTTGATTGAATCCAGTAGGACCACGGCATGTTTTTTCACACAAGAAAACCGGTAGAAATGGCTTATAACAGCCTTTTCTACCGGTCGTCGATGTCTAACGCTTAGTTTGAACCTTTATACTGGTTCGCACGCGCTCCTGAAGCTTTTTGTTTGTTTGCTTCTGCTTTGTTGATTTGTTGTTTCACTTCATTGACATCTGTTTCAGATCCGAACTCCTCGTTCATAGAGGACTGCATCGCTTGTGAAGAAGACTGCATGTTCATTGCGGACTGCGCGTTTTGCTGACGAACTTGATTAACGTCCGTCTCGGAAGCGAACTCTTCATTCATCGATGATTGCGCATTTTGTTTCTTCACTTGGTTCGCATCTGTCATAGATGGGTTTTGCTGTGAATTTCGATTTGATTGGTTTGGCATGTTTTATTCACCTCCGTACTCACTATGATGTCCTATAAGTCAGGATTTTATTCACGGTAGGTTCTAAAGTTTTTACCATTCCAGCAATTCGATAATTTTCAGGACAGGTTTTGGCTTTGGCAATGCTTCCACTTCCTCTTTAGTGAAGAACTGCAAATCGCCTTCTGCTTGTGGAGCTTCCAATTGTGCACGATACACATGAATATTCCATGTGATATGGGAAAATACGTGAAGGACATGCGGTAACTCTTGAATATGAGTTAATTTCAATCCATTCTCTTTTTCAAATGTTTCCACTGCAGAAGTATCTTGAAGTTCGATCATCGGAAATTCCCAAAGGCTAGCAAGCAGTCCGGTACTTGGACGTTTTTGCAACAGCCATTTGCCCTCTTCATTTTGAATCGCGAAAGCCGCCATCGTAACATGCTTCATTTTTTGTTTTTTTATCTTAATTGGCAATTGCCGTTGTTTTCCTTCTTCAAAGGCGATACAAAATTCCCTAACGGGGCATAATAAACAATGTGGATTCGGCGTACAAATTGTGGCACCCAGTTCCATAAGCGCTTGGTTGAAGGAAGATGGATTCTCTTCCGAAATTAATTGCATCACAGCTTGTTCAAATAACTTTTTATTACGCGGCAAAGCGATATCTTCCTCAATTAATAAAATTCTCGACAATACCCGCATAACATTCCCGTCTACTGCATGTTCAGGTACGCCATATGCAATACTTAAGATAGCACCTGCCGTATAGGGTCCCACACCTTTTAAAGTAGAAATTTCCTTTCGGTTATTAGGGACTTTACCACCATATGTTTCAACAACTTCCCTCACACCCGACTGCAAATTACGTACTCTGGAGTAATACCCTAGTCCTTCCCACATTTTCAAGATATCTTCTTCAGGTGCAGCTGAAAGATCTTGCATCGTAGGAAACTTTTCAATAAAACGCTCATAATACGGTATTACAGTATCTACTCGTGTCTGTTGTAACATAACTTCCGAAATCCAAATATAGTATGGATTGTCCGTCCTTCTCCAGGGTAAGTCCCGTTTTTCAGCTTCATACCAATTTAATAACGCATCTTGGAATGCCTTCTTTTGTTCAATAATTTGCATATGGACCTCGCTTCTTCGTGTAAATACTTTTAGTTATGATAATAAAGGGTATATAATTATAGATAGTATACAACTCTTCCAATAAAGGAGTGATGATTTGGATACGGGTACACATATTGCTATGGGTGTTGCGATCAGTGGATTGGCTCTTGCTGATTCAGTCGTAGCAACTGAACCTGCCACAATGGGCGCCGTTTTTGCGGGTATTATGATCGGTTCACTAATTCCCGATATCGATACGGTGTTGAAACTTCGAAACAACGCTGTCTATTTACGTAATCACCGCGGTATTACGCATTCGGTTCCAGCTGTAATGCTATGGCCGTTGCTGATTTCCATATTATTGACTATCTTCGTTCCTGGCGCCATTTTCTTTCACGTCTGGGCTTGGACATTTTTAGCGGTATTCACACATGTATTTGTGGATATCTTTAACTCATATGGTACACAAGCCCTTCGCCCATTTTCTCAAAAGTGGGTGGCCATAGGCGTCATTAATACATTTGATCCAATTATTTTCGGACTCCATGTCATTGCGATCCTGGCATGGGTGTTCGGCGCACCCCCAGTCTTCACGATGTCACTATTATATATCGTCATCTTCTTCTATTACCTATTGCGCTTCGCAGTTAAGAGCGCAGTGAAGAATGCAGTGAAGAAGACGATTCCAAACGCAACGCATATATTTACTGCACCCACGATGAACTTCTTTCAGTGGCGAATAGCTGCCACGACTGACGTTGATCATTTTGTAGGACGAGCATACGGACGTTCCATTACAATCTACGAACGATTCGAGCGTGAAGTGATGCCGATGTCACCCGTAGTTGAAGTGGCATTGGAAGATCCGAACATGCAGGCTTTCACTTCATTCTCCCCACTATATCGTTGGTCGATTTCGGAAGAAGGCCATATTTACGAAGTTCGTTTGATTGATTTGCGTTATCGAAGTAAGGGTTACTACCCATTCGTCGCAGTCGCCCATGTGAATGAAGACTTGGAAGTAGTCAATTCCTATACAGGATGGATATTCTCTGAAGAAAAGTTGCGTAAAAAGCTTAATTTCGCTCCAAACAACTAAAGAACGTTCGTGCAGTATTGCACGAGCGCTCTTTTTTGTTTATTTTCCACTTTTTATATCTTTCAACATAGCAAGGGGCAATGCTTCTTCCGCTCTCTCGCCACCTAAGCGATAGCCCCAAGCGAACAATCCTTTGAGGTAATCTACTTGAAAGAAGACTCCATCGTCCCCTTCAATGCGGTACATCTCGCCTGGCTTGATGCTAGCTGGATCTACAAGATAGGATTGCACAAGAACTGCCTTTCTTTGGTGAACTGCATATTCACTGATCATCCCCATCTGTTCTGCCTTACGTGCTTTTTCCATTAGATTGGCGATTTCGCTGCGCAGTTCGTTTTCATTCATATCACTATAATGTTTTTCAGTACTCATCTTCTTCATTCCTTTTCTGTTCAATAAATTGATCGATTTGACTAAGTGGAATGCCCTTTTGATACATAGATTGTTTCACGCGCTGTCTAAGATCGGATCCTGAGTATTTGCTTTGGTACCGCCTCCACGCCTTCTCGCCAAATGTAGACGTGATATCGGACCATTCATCTTCATCACGTTCGATCGTTACACTGCTGAGAACTTCCGAAATTTGCTGATAAGAAAAACCTTTTCTAGCTAATGTATTTTGTATTTTTTGCTTAACTTGTGCTGGTGGCTGTGAACTATTCGATCGCATCGTCTTTTCAGCCAGCTTCATAGCATTAGCCATTTGATCTTCCATTGTATATTCCTCCAATGCTTGAGTTTGCAGTTCTTTGGGTATACCTTTTTTATAGAGGGATTGCTGAATAGCTCTCGGACCTTTTAACGTACTATTTTTTTCTGTACGTACAAGAGCTTCCGAAAATGCTTCATCATTCAAAAAGCCCAGTCGTTTTAATTTCACGATAGCTTCCAGAACAACCGCTTCCCCATAGTCTTTTTCAAGCAATTTCTTTTTAACTTCCATTTCACTCCGCATTCGGAATGATAAAAAATGCAATGCACGATTAAATGCCTTTTCGATCTGGTCGGAATACACAATCTCTTCCGTTGACCAATCATCCAATTCCATTCCTTTCGTGAGTTCAAATTTCACTAGGACTGTTTCATGGACACTAAATGCATATTGATCATCAAGAAAAATATTATAACGTTCGCTATCTCGTTTTTGTTGTGATATTTTGGTAATAAGCGGCACGTTTCCATCACCTACTTTATCTTAGTATACCGCTTCTAGGAGTGGTGGTCAGCAATAGTGTATTAATTTTCAAAAGAATGGAGGGAAAACTTTATGAAAGTGGTTATTGCAGGTGGTACTGGATTCATTGGCAGCATTCTGACTGAGAAATTGAAGGATAACGGGCATGAAGTAGTCATTTTAACGCGTAAACCCTCATCGAAGCAAAATGGAATTCAATATGTACAATGGTTAACCGATCATACTTCACCTGAAAATGAAGTCGGGCAGGTTGATGCTTTCGTCAATTTAGCAGGCGTGTCCATAGATGATAGTCGCTGGTCCAAAGAACGAAAAAAGCAAATCTACGATAGCAGAATAACAGCTACACAAGAAGTTTTGCGGATTATAAGAAGACTTCCAAAGAAACCTCGCGTCCTAGTGAACGCAAGTGCAATCGGCATTTATCCTACATCACTTACTGCTGAATATACCGAAGATTCCTCTGCAATCGGCGATGATTTTTTAGCCAAAACCGTATCCGATTGGGAAAATCTTGCAGGACAGGCAAATGAAATGGGTGTACGAACTGTATGTACCCGCTTCGGCATAGTGCTCGGTAAAGAAGGCGGAGCACTTCCACTCATTAAACTGCCTTATCAATTATTCGCAGGTGGTAAAATAGGTTCAGGCAATCAATGGTTCTCGTGGGTACACGTTGAAGACGTAGCCAGTGCAATCCTCTTCTCACTTGAGAATGATGACGTAGAAGGTCCTGTTAATGTAGTCGCACCGAGTCCAATGCATATGAATGCTTTTGGTAAAACAATCGGAAAAGTATTGCACCGTCCACATTGGTTTCCGGTTCCAAGTTTTGCAATGAAAGTGGCCTTGGGAGAAAAGAGTATCGTCGTTTTGCAAGGTCAGCATGTACTACCAAAAAAGTTATTGGCTAATGGTTTTACATTTACTTATCCTTCATTACGACCGGCGCTTGAAGACTTATTAAAATGATTTCAAATGTTTGTTAAAACGTTCTCACGTTTTGACAAACATTTTTTTCATTACATACAAAAAGCGTATTGGCACATGCTTAATAAAAAGGAGTGACGCTTAATGACTCATCATTTGTCAGGAATTTTACTGGCATCTTGTTTGCTAATTGTTGGCGTGGTGATGAATCCCTTTACTGTTCAAGCTGATGCTTTTCATTGGGGTTTCAAGAAAGCTACTGAAGGTGTTCCCCCTTCTGCCGGAGCAGAACTAGATAAATTGCTTGATGATTATGGCGCAATTTACAAAGGGAAAGGAGATAAAAAAGTCGTCTATCTAACATTTGATAACGGATATGAGAACGGCTACACTGAAAGCATTTTAGACACGCTGAAAAAGGAGAAAGCGCCCGCCACATTTTTCTTGACTGGACATTATGTGAAAAGTGCCAGTGATTTAGTGAAACGTATGGTGACAGATGGCCATGGTATCGGAAATCATTCATATGATCACCCGAACATGGCGAATATAACCGAACAACAGATGGAAGATGAGTGGAAGAGACTAGATGAAATTGTATATGCAACTACTGGTCTAAAGAGGACAATCTATACGAGACCACCGGAGGGGACATTTAATGCGAAGGTACTGCAAAAAGGAAATGATCTCGGATATAGACATATTTTCTGGTCTGTTGCATTCATTGACTGGCATCGAGATCAACGAAAAGGAAAAGCGTATGCTTATAATGAATTGATGAACCAATTACACCCAGGTGCTGTCATTCTAATGCATACCGTAGCAGCTGATAATGCAGAGGCACTCCCCGATTTCATCCGTGATGCCAAGAAGCAAGGCTATGAATTCCATTCACTGGATCAGTTAGTGGAGGAATATGAGAAAGGAAATACCATTACACAATAAATAAGAGACCTTATCTGTATGTTCACTACCAACAGATAAGGTCTCTAATTATTTTCTACATCTTCAGTTTGCATGTTCACATTCGTAGTTATCCAACGTGATCACCAATGTTGGATTGTTACGGATCCCCTCCTTCTTTGTTATGTGTCTAGGATTCGATTCGTCTCTATAACTACGACCTCCTTTTCTTTTGATTAAACTTACTATAACAACTATTCAGTTAATTGTAAAGTGTTTTAATGAAAAATATTATTATTTTCTTTTTTTATAGTTTACGACTAGTATAACAAAATCAGATTGAAAAACATGGTGTTTTCGTATACGATATCAATGATAGAAAGAGGTGTGCGTATGGACAAATCACAAAATAATGAACAAGTCGTCGAACTGAAAAATCGATTCAATCAATTCATTGAAACATTAGAAGCAATTGAACCTGAACACACAGACCTGCAGGACATAGATCGCCTGATCATGTTACTCGATGAATTAGAAGAACAGATGGATAATTCGAAAAAATAACGTATACTAACGGGGGATTTTGAGATGTACATAGAGACAATTGAAAAGAGTATATATGAATTAGTTTGCGAAACGTCTACAAACTTGCCAAAAGATGTCCGACGCGCAATTCTTTCCGCAAAGGAAAAAGAGAACAAAGGAACAAGCGCTGCAATGAGTTTGGATACGATTGCAAATAATATCAATATGGCAGATGATAAACTATCTCCAATTTGTCAGGATACTGGCCTTCCTACATTTAAGATTAAAACACCAATCGGGGTAAACCAATTGGAAATTAAAGCTGCAATTGTACGCGCTTTGGAGCTAGCTACGGAAAAAGGAAAGTTGCGTCCGAATGCTGTAGATTCATTGACTGGCGATAATAGTGGCAATAACTTAGGTATCGGGCTGCCCGTTGTAAAGTTTGAACAATGGGAAGAAGACTATATAGAAGTAAAGTTAATATTAAAGGGTGGCGGATGTGAAAACAAAAACATTCAATACAGCCTCCCTACTGAATTAGAAGGTCTTGGCCGTGCAGGACGCGACTTGGACGGTATTCGTAAATGTATCCTTCACTCGGTTTACCAGGCACAAGGACAAGGTTGTTCAGCTGGGTTTATCGGTGTTGGAATCGGTGGCGATCGTTCATCTGGATATGATCTGGCGAAAGAACAACTATTCCGCGATGTAACAGACGTTAATCCAGTTCCTGAACTTGCACAATTGGAAGACTACGTCTTAGAAAAAGCCAATCTCCTTGGAATTGGGACAATGGGCTTCGGCGGAGAAGCAACATTACTAGGATGTAAAATCGGTGTTATGCACCGTCTTCCTGCGAGCTTCTATGTATCTGTAGCATATAACTGCTGGGCATATCGTCGTATGGCAGTGAATATTAATGCAGAAACTGGCGAAATCATGGACTGGCACTATAATGAAGGCGAGAAAATTGCATTCGAACAACCAGCTGAAGAAGCAAAATCCACTGCACGTATTGTACACTTGCAAGCACCTATTTCAGAAGAAGACGTACGTGATCTTCATGTTGGCGACGTTGTAAAAATTTCAGGCCGGATGTACACAGGCCGCGATGCGATCCATAAGCACTTAATGGACAACGACGCGCCAGTTGATTTGAATGGACAAGTCATCTATCACTGTGGACCCGTTGTTTTAAAGAACGATGAAGGCAAGTATGAGATCAAAGCAGCCGGCCCAACAACTTCTATGCGTGAAGAACCGTACCAAGGCGATATCATGAAGAAGTTCGGTATCCGCGCAGTGATCGGCAAAGGCGGCATGGGACCTAAAACACTTGCAGCTCTTAAAGAGCACGGCGGTGTATACTTGAACGGTATCGGCGGTGCGGCACAGTATTATGCTGACTGTATTAAAGAGGTAGAAGGCGTCGATTTGCTGGAGTTCGGTATTCCTGAAGCGTTATGGCATTTACGCGTAGAGGACTTCACTGCAGTCGTAACGATGGACTCACATGGTAACAGCCTGCATGCTGATATCGACAAGTCATCACTCGAAAAGCTCTCTCAGTTTAAAGAAAAAGTATTCAACTAATAAGCAAGCAGCGAATGAGAATTCTCATTCGCTGCTTTTTTGAATGAATTGATTTGCCTGAATAGTTGTCGGAGAGAGGATGCACTGTTGCGCTGCGTTCCAGGCGGACACGTTCGGGAGGGCCCGCGTTCACTTTTGACACGTTCTTAAGTTGGAGAGTGTACTTCAAGATCTTTTATCGCGCCTGATTTCGAACGCAAATTTAATTGTTGCTTGAACTTAACTTAGTTAGAAGTCTACACTAATTGTTTTGCTTCAATTCCTTCGTACACTCCCGGTCTACTTCCCTTCATTTATCAACTCCATCCAATATTTTTGCTTGAATTAGCCAAATAAGTAACACTTCTTATTCAGAAATGATATACTGTAGATAATAACTATTACAACTTCATATTTATTCTATTTAGATGCCCAAAAAGTCGATTCTACTACTGTAGAATCGACTTTACTGCTTTAATATGAGCTATGAAATTGAAATTCATTATCAATTAGGAGGAGAATACATGACAACACTTGCAAAAGAACAACCTGAACAAACGATTGACTGGTCTGCACGTCTAGAATTAATCGCAGCTATATTATCTGGGATTATCATTCTTACCGCATGGACTTTGGGGAAAAATGGCATAGAATCCTTTTCTGTCTCGCTGTATATCATAGCGTTTCTGATTGGTGGTTACGCCAAAGCCAAGGAAGGTATTGAAGAAACAATAAAAAATAAGGAACTGAACGTTGAGATGCTGATGATTTTTGCAGCCATTGGTTCAGGAATTATCGGATACTGGGCTGAAGGTGCAATTCTAATTTTTATCTTTGCAATTAGCGGAGCACTAGAAACTTATACTCTTAATAAAAGCCATAATGAAATATCTTCGTTGATGGAATTGCAGCCTGAGGAAGCGTGGTTGATCCTTGAAGACGGCAGTGAGAAAAAAGTATCTACTGACTCTTTATCGATTGGCTCTGTTTTGCTCGTTAAACCAGGTGAACGCATTCCGGTCGATGGCAAAGTATTAAGCGGAATCACTTCGATTGATATGTCAGCTATCAATGGGGAATCTATTCCGGTGACAAAGCAAGAAAACGATGAGTTATTTGCAGGAACCGTGAATATCAGCGGTGCAATTCGCATGACCATGACGAAACCTAGTTCCGAGACGTTATTTCAAAAAATTATCACGATGGTACAAAACGCGCAAAGCGAAAAGTCTCCTTCTCAACAATTTATCGAACGTTTTGAAGGGTCTTATGTAAAGATTGTGCTGGCGGCTGTTGTGATTATGATGTTCTTACCCCACTTCTTGTTTAACTGGGACTGGACTACAACGTTCTACCGTGCAATTGTTTTGCTAGTCGTCGCTTCCCCTTGTGCGTTGATGGCTTCCATTATGCCTGCTACGCTAGCGGCTGTTTCCAATGGCGCTAGAAAAGGTGTGTTATTTAAAGGTGGCGTTCATTTAGAACACTTAAGTACATTGCAAGCATTCGCTTTTGATAAAACAGGTACCTTGACGAATGGAAAACCGATTGTGATGGATTTCATCGTTAGAGAAGGTGCTGATATAAAAGAGACGCTTGCTTTATTCGCAGGCGCGGAGTCACTCTCCAATCACCCGTTGGCAAAAGCCATTATCAATTACGCGACAGAGCATGGTGTAGAACCTGAACGCAACCTCCATATTGAAGACATTCCCGGATTTGGTATTAAAGCCGAGACCGATCATGGCAATATTCTAATCGGTAATCCAAAATTTGTTGGAGTAGAGTTAGTGGAAGAGTTTCAAGACAATGTGGCGGTATCGCTTGCGAATGAAGGTAAAACTGTCATTTTCATGAGAGACGAACAAGGAATTGTAGCGTTAGCTGCTTTACAAGATACATTACGAAAAGAAGCCATTTCTGCGATTAAATCTCTGCAATCTCTAGGACTTCGTACAGTTATGTTAACTGGCGATAATGAAAAGACCGCCCATGCAATTGCGGATGAAGTAGGTGTCGATACGTACGTAGCAGAATGTCTACCCGAAGAGAAAGTCGTTCAGCTTAAGTATTTATTGAAAGAATACGGTACAGTCGGTATGGTAGGAGACGGCATTAATGACGCTCCTGCACTGGCTACCGCTACTTCGGGCATTGCGATGGGTGAAGGAACAGATGTAGCATTGGAGACAGCCGATGTTGTTCTCATGCAAAACGACTTGAATCGCCTATCATATGCCATAAAGCTTTCGAGAAAAATGCAACGAATCGTTAAACAGAATGTCTTCTTCTCGATAGCTGTCATTTCAATCCTCATCATCGCTAACTTCATGCAAGTAGTGGATCTGCCTCTTGGTGTCATTGGACACGAAGGAAGTACGATCTTGGTTATCTTAAATGGATTACGGATGCTTAATAAAATAGAGTAAAATAAAAAGTGAAGAAAGGAAGTCCCTTTCTTCACTTTTTATTTATCTGGTTTGTTGTTTATACTCTTGACGATTTTTCACGACTGAATTGATTGTACCTCCCAGCAATAAAATGATAGCTGATAAGTATAACCACATGATTAATACGATAATCCCGGCGATACTACCATACGTATTAGTGTAGCTTCCAAAATTACTAATATAGAACGAGAAGCCTAGTGATGTAACGATCCATCCTATTGTCGCAAAAATAGCTCCAGGAAGTATCCCTTTAAAATGCAACTTTACACTTGGTACTAGCCAATATAGTAATGAGAATACCGCAAAAATCAGAAATGGCGGAATGAGGAATCGTACCAAATTCCATACGGTCAGGAACGTCTCTTCCAACCCTAAGAATGTGAAGATCAAATGCCCGATTGGTTGACCGAATATCGGTAACACTAACGCCACGATTACAGTCATAACTAACATAATCGTAAACACAATCGACAATCCTCTTGAAACGAAAAAGTTTCTATCGTCTTCAACTTCATATGCTTCATTTAAACCTTTTGTTACTGCACCCATGCCTTTAGACGCAGACCAGATTGTAGCCAAAATTCCGATTGATAGTAATCCTCCACTTTTATTATCCAGTACTTCAGAAAGTGTTCCTTCAATTAGTGAAGCTGTCCCTTCTGGCGCATACTCTCGAATAAATAAGAAGATTTGGTTTTGGTCTAACTGTAAGTAAGGCAGTAGTGTAAAAAGAAAGATTAATAGAGGGAATAAAGACAATAGGAAAAAGAAAGCTAACTGCGAACCAGCCGCTGAAATATCCAATTCTTTCATTCGGATAATCAATTGTTTGAAAAATCCGCTCGTAGTTGTCGGATCGAAATCCTCTTCTTCCCCGTCTTTTATATCTTTGATGAATTCTTTCACTTTTTCAGTTTGAGACTCGTCTCCGTTTTCAGCATTTGAAGAAGGGGCACTTTTTTGTCTATCCAACTGATGTGTCCCCCTTTCATTTACTGATTGTATTGTTATTTTTTCTCTAGTGGTATCACGTTTTTTTTTTGGATCATCGGAGGCAATGAAGCATCCCCTTCTGTTGAAACAGAAGATGCAGCTGTAGAATTATCCACGATGATTTGCTCGTACTCTGATTTAGAATCAGTAATTGCTTCCTTTGTATCCGCAAACATTTCTTTCACTTGCGGAGTCAGCGTCTTGATTTCATCGACCTGGGATTTGATGTAATTTACATCACCTTTCACTTGATCAACAAGAGTTTGCATTTTTTCTTTCTTCTGTTGGAACTCACTTTTTACAATATCCGGATTTTCTTTGTAATATAATACTTTTTCATATGATGTTCTGGCTGTCGTCACTGTATGCTGCCGTGTTGCACGGTCCAGCATGCTCACTGCAGCTCCAAGTAATGCCCCGCCTAAAACATATCTTCCAAATTTACTCGAACTCATACATTTTTCGCCTCCTTATTCACGTTTACGTCTCACTTCATTATACCCATATTGCAACTTGCCAAACAATCTTTGTTACACTTTATTCAAAAAAAGCTTGACGAAACGTTCTATTTTTTAGATTATTAACAATAACATGTAAATAACAGAATCTACTGAAAGGGGTTGGTTCTCGCAATCTTGGGAACGGATACTAACATCATAGAGAAATTGGGGGGATGAAATGGAAAAGATCGAGAATTTCTTGACTACTGCGTCCGATTTAATATGGGGACCGCCACTGCTCATTTTATTAATTGGTACCGGAATTTATTTAACACTACGTTTAACATTTATTCAATTAAGATTACTGCCTTATTCACTGAAGCAAGTTTTTTCAAGGAAGCATGATAAGAAAGCAGATGGTGACATTTCACAGTTCCAGGCTCTAATGACTGCGATGGCCGCCACAGTCGGTGTCGGTAATATCGTCGGCGTTGCATCTGCTGTTGTAGCAGGTGGACCAGGGGCGATTTTCTGGATGTGGCTTGCAGGGTTCTTCGGTATGGCAACAAAGTACAGTGAGGCAATCTTGGCTGTTAAGTACCGCGTTAAAGATTCCAATGGCTTGATGGCTGGTGGACCGATGTACTATCTGGAACATGGTCTAAAGCAAAAATGGCTCGGCGTACTATTTGCGATATTCGGTGCATTGGCCGCGTTCGGAATTGGGAACGGAACACAATCTAAAGCAGTAGCAGACGTAATGAAAAGCACTTTTGATGTGCCACACTATATTACTGGAATTGCATTGGTACTATTCGGTGCACTTGTTATTCTTGGAGGTATCAAATCAATCGGTCGTGTGACGGCATTTTTCGTACCGATCATGGCACTATTCTATTTCTTTGCTGGTGCGATTGTTATGGTATTGAACATTGAACAAGTTCCAGCAGCATTCGGTCTGATTTTCACAGACGCATTCACAGGCCAAGCAATTGCCGGTGGTGCAATCGGTACCGTAATCCGATTCGGTGTCGCGCGAGGACTCTTCTCTAATGAAGCAGGTCTCGGTTCAGCGCCAATCGCAGCTGCTGCTGCACGTACAGATATGCCTGGACGTCAGGCTCTTGTTTCAATGACACAAGTATTATTCGATACGTTAGTCATTTGTTCAATTACAGGTGTCACAATTGTTATGAGTAATAAATGGCAAGATAAATCAATTGATGCTGGTTCTTTGACAGCAGAAGCGTTTGGCTCATTCCTTGGTGGTATCGGGCCGATCTTAGTATCAATAGGACTTGTGTTCTTTGCTACATCTACCATTTTAGGTTGGAGTTATTATGGAGAGAAGTGCTTCCAATATCTCATCCCTAATCGCGCTGCAGTCCTTGCTTATCGAATAATATTCGTAGCATTCATATTTGTAGGGGCGACTGCATCACTTGACCTTGTATGGATTTTAGCAGATGTATTAAATGGCTTAATGGCGATTCCAAACTTAATTGGATTGCTCGGTTTGTCTGGTGTTGTCATTATGGAGACACGACGTTTCAAGAAGAAAATTGACGAAGAACGTGAAGCATCCCGTAAGTAACACTTCTCAGTGCGGTTGACAGCTTACCGCTTTCATGAAATGATTGTTTTCATTAGAGGAAAGGCGGTAAGAATATGGATTTGTCTTCAAAATCACCTGAGAATGTCTCATACATGATCGAACAGATTAAAGAAAAACTACGCATGGTAAATGTGGATGCGATGAAGCCCGAAAACTTCAGTACAGAGCAGTATGAAGATTTGTACTATATGTACAAGACGGTCATGAAACGCGACAACATCACACCGAATGAAATGCAAGCAATTGCGGCCGAACTCGGTTCTTTGCGCAAGTAAAAAAGCGACTCCACTTGGAGTCGCTTTTTTATTGCGGTGTGACGGGTGTGCCATCTTTTAAGACCAGTGGCTGAATGAGTACTTCCACTCTTCGGTTTTTACTGCGATTTTCTATCGTATTGTTCGGAACAATTGGCTTATACTCTCCGTATCCTTTCGCACTGAAAAGATTCGGGTCGACTTCATTGTCTGCCACAATGATTTTAAGAAACTCTACTGCACGCATAACGCTTAACTCCCAGTTGGATGAATACTCTGCATTGTTGATAGGAATGTTGTCTGTATGACCTGTGATGACCACCTGGCGAGGCCTATCCAGTGTTAGCAACCGAGAGATATCATTCGCCAGTCTTTTATACTCTGGAGTAATTTTTGCTTCTCCCGATTTAAACAGCACACTGTCACGAATTGTGAGCAATAAGCCTTCACTTGTCATTTCAGTCTCAAACTGGGTCTCTAATTCATTCACAGCAATATACTCGTCCAAATCATCTTGCGTTTCTCCCAAGGATTGCTGATCTTCCATATATGAGGAGTTCTCATCAAGCTCACCTACTGAGTCGTGTGGAACAGGGGTAGTGGTTGGCGCGCTCTCACTCATGATTCCGCTACCACTTTCAAATATTTCGCTGAATACTTTAGAGACTTCTGCAAATCGTCCCTCATCTACTGAACTCGTAGCAAATAATACGATGAATAATGCTAGTAATAATGTCAAAAGATCGGCGTAAGGTAATAGCCAGGACTCATTAATATGTTCAATTTCATGCTTCTTTTTCTTACGCTTCTTCGCCAACTTTACCAGCTCCTTCGCTACCATCAATAGCTAGCTTCTTCCGGTCTTCTACAGAAAGATAAGATGCCAATTTTTGTTCGATGACACGCGGTGCTTCCCCTTCCAATACGGAAAGAATTCCTTCAATCACCATTGTCCTCTGACGGACTTCTTCTTTTGATTTTCGTACAAGTTTATTGGAGAACGGATGCCATAAGACGTATCCCGTAAAAATCCCAAGCAATGTCGCAATAAATGCAGCAGAAATCGCGTGGCCTAACGCATCGATATTATTCATGTCTTTTAGTGCGGCAATCAGTCCTACAACAGCACCGAGAACCCCTAATGTAGGAGCATATGTACCGGCTTGCGAGAAGATCAGTGCACCTACTGAATGTCGCTCCTGCATCGCCTCCACCTCTTCACTTAATACATCACGAATATAATCGGCATTCTGACCGTCAATCGCCAAACCCAAACCATTTTTCAAAAACGGATCATCAATTTCATCTGTTTTTGCTTCCAAGGCAAGTAACCCTTCTCGACGAGCAATATCAGCCCAAGAAGAAAATAGACGAATTAATTCTGCATCCGATGCAAGCTTTTGCTGAGTAAAAATAATTTTAAATAATTTAGGTACCTTTTTTAATTCATTCATCGGGAATGCGATGACAACAGCGGCAATCGTTCCTGCTATGATGATTAGAATAGCCGCCGGGTTAAGTAATGCATCGGGCGTTACCCCTTTAAGCGTCATCCCGACGAGGAGAGCTGCAAATCCTAATACTAAACCTACAATTGTGGATAAATCCATGTATAAAGCCTCCAAATACTACATTCTTCTTATTATTTCGGTTGATTTCTGATGTTGTTTAGGGAAAACTGTCGACTATTCTTAGGGAGTTAAGAGTATTTCATCCTATCCCGATTGCATTATCGTTGCGAACTGTGAACTTCACTTGTTAGAATTGTCACATTACGTAAAAAGGAGATGTCATGATGAATCAATTTCAAAATCAACTTTCCAATTATGCCGACTTAGCTGTAAAGGTGGGTGTAAATATTCAACAAGACCAATATCTATTCATCAGCGCTTCTACTGAAAATACTTCATTTGTTCGATTGATCGTTGAAAAAGCTTATGATGCAGGAGCGCGACAAGTCTTCGTAGACTGGATCGATGATGTCGTCACACGTCTCCGTTATGAAAAAGCACCAGCGGATTCGTTTTCCGAGTTCCCTACGTGGAAACAGATGGAGCGTGAACAGTTAGCTGAAAAAGGCGCTGCTTTCATGTCAATCGTATCGCAAGACCCTGACTTATTAAATGGTATCGAATCCAGTAGAATTCGCGATAATCAGAAAGCCTCCAGCACTGCGCTTAGCAAGTTCCGCCAAGCTATGCAGGCAGATAAATTCTGTTGGACAGTAATTGCTGCACCTTCGACAGCATGGGCAGCTAAAATTTTCCCTGAACTACCTACGGAAGAACAAGTACCCGCTCTATGGGATTCTATTTTACGTGCTGTAAGGGCTGATCAGCCAGATCCAGTGCAGGCATGGAAAAAGCACAATGAAAACTTGCATGAAAAAGTAGATTATTTGAATGGTAAACATTACCGTAAACTTCATTATACAGCTCCAGGCACCGACTTAACAATAGAATTACCGGAAAAGCACTTATGGTGTGGGGCCGGTAGTGTCAATCAGGCAGGGCATGAGTTCATGGCCAATATGCCAACTGAGGAAGTCTTTACGGCACCGTTGAAAACTGGAGTGAATGGTTCTGTTACTAGCACTAAACCACTTAGCTATGCAGGAACAATTATCGAGGACTTCACGCTTCAATTTAAAGATGGCAAAATCACAAACGTTACAGCTACTCAAGGCGAGGAAATTTTGAAACAACTTGTCGATACTGATGAAGGCTCACATTTCCTTGGCGAAGTAGCACTAGTTCCGCATGACTCACCTATTTCTAATTCGAATGTGTTATTCTATAATACATTATTTGATGAAAACGCTTCGAATCATTTGGCCATTGGAAGTGCCTACGCATTTTGCCTAGACGGCGGGAAAGAAATGGAATCCGAACAACTACAGGCTAATGGATTGAATCAAAGCTTAACACATGTCGACTTCATGATTGGATCTGAAAAGATGGATATTGATGGAATACTAGAAGACGGAACAGTAGAGCCTATTTTCCGTAACGGTAATTGGGCATTCTAAAATCCGTCACTTTTCATCCGAAGTTTACAGAAGCTCTTAATATTTTCTTGAAAATCATGTATAATAGATAAGAGAACATAATACATTTCAGAAAGAGGGGCTTTCAAATGGCTTTAATGTATACAACAGTTATCGGTTACATGGTTGTTCTTGGACTTGCATCCTTGTTTACGATGCACTTCTTATCTGGATCAATGGATTCAAACGACTCCATTACTATTGATCCGAAACCAGAAGGCAGAAACTAATTCTTCAATTCCAGTTTTAATGGAAATGGATTTCATGATTAGAGTTGCCTAAAATGGCGACTCTTTTCTTTTACATACTATAAACAGTACGGAGGAGATTAAAGCAATGACATCATTATCCGAAATCATGATTTATAACAAAGGCTTCGTTGAGGAAAAAAAGTATGAGGAATTTTCCACTACGAAATTTCCTAATAAACGGATTGTCATCCTTACATGTATGGATACCAGATTAATCGAGCTTCTTCCTAAAGCAATGAACTTAAAAAATGGCGATGCTAAAATCATTAAAAGTGCTGGCGCTATTATCACATCTCCTTTTGGCGGTTTGATGCGAAGTATATTAGTTGCCGTTTATGAATTACAAGCAGATGAAATATACGTGATCGGACATCATGATTGCGGCATGAGCTCTATCAACACGGATCACATTATAGGAAACATGATTGAGCGCGGTGTTGATCCGAACATGTTCAAAACATTGAAGTATTCCGGTATCGATATGGAAAAATGGTTGCACGGTTTCAGCGATGTGACAGAGAGTGTGAAAAAGAGTGTGGACGCGATCCGCAACCACCCTCTCATCCCAACCGACGTAAATGTGCATGGTCTTGTAATCGACCCTGCTAACGGCAAGCTGGATATTATTGAAGATGGTTACAAAGCACAAGAATTGTCTCTGTAAAATAGCTTTTAGAAAAACCGGCCTCTTCTACGTGAAGAGCCGGTTTTGTTTGTTGATGGAGAAGTGGACTTTAGGAGCTTTAGAGCGGTTCCGGGTCGACTGTGAGCGCTCGTGGCGAGGGTATGAGCGGTTTCCAGGTGACATAGAGCGGTTGACTGGTTTGATAGAGCAGTTACCCGTTTGATAGAGCGGATAGTCATGAACTATGAGCGCTTACACCAAACGTTGAGCGAAACACGTCCACACCGCCATCAAACCTCAAAAATCAAGAAAAACCAGCATCTTCTATTCGAAGAGCCGGCTTTTCCATATAATCATCCACTTCTCCAAAAGGGTCTTACCCTTTCAATAATCCCCTTCCACAATGGCATACATATAATGATCTTCCCACACACCATTAATGAACAGCAATTGACGCAATAATCCCTCACGCTGGAATTGTGCTTTTTCCAATACTTTCACTGAACCTACATTACGAGGTGATACATAAGCTTCCACCCTATGCAGATTCACTTTTTCAAACGCAAATTGATTAATGAGTGAGACTGCTTCAGTACCAATACCTCTTCCAGTTTGCCGCTGATCAATGGAATACCCCACAAAACCACTGGAAAACGGTAACCGTTTAATACTATACAATGAAATTTGGCCAATAATCATACTTGTTTCCGAATCAAAAATTCCGAAGTTGTACTCTCGTCGGTCACGCATTTGATAAAGAGATTCCCGAATTTTATCTCGCTGCATTGCTACTGTGTAGTACGTATTATCATGTCTTGGTTCAAATTCTGTCCAGTATTCCTTATTGGCAATAAGTAGCTGGGTGAATTGGTACGCGTCATCTTCCGTGAGTATTCGTAGGTAGCATTGCTCCCCTTCGAGTAAAATCATTGTCCTCATCCTTTTCGAAGCATTCTGTTCTTATCTTCTACTTTATCCAATCGGTGCGAATGAATTGAAGAATCAGTTCTAGTTATCTGAATTCATTAGTTCTTATTATAGATTTTTTACATGTACAAGACAATAGAATGCCACATTTTCTCATTTGTAAAGGAAAATTCATACTTTCCCACTCCATTGATCCGTATTCTCTGTATACTGTTGTTCAGGAGGATTTTATCATGCTAAGAATTATTTTGATGGTACTTTCGCTACTCATCATGATTGGAACTCATATCGCTGCAAATTTAATCCCACTTAACGGACTGACTACTTGGGAAATTGCTAATCGGGTACCGGTTCTATTCATGCCTGCAGAGTACGTTTTTTCAATTTGGATAGTGCTAGATTTGTTACTTGTCTGTTGGCTATACATGTTTTCCAAAACAGTAGCTAGACTTTCTTCATCTGTCGCCAATTTACGTGCAATCTCGTTCTCGGTCAGCTGTTTTTTAAATATCGCATGGCTATTATTATGGCATTATAGTTATTATTATTGGGCCATCGTCAGCGTAATTGCTTTATTAATTTGTTTACTCGTGTTGTATTTCAGTTATGCAAAAATAGAGGGAACGAATCGCGAACGACTTCCGATCTCGGCTTACATGGCATGGATCTTCATCGCTGTCATCGCGAATTCTAACTATGCTTTCAAATTCCACGATTGGACAGGATGGGGTTTGAGTGATCCACTATGGACAGTATTGTTCTTGACTCTAACTACAGCGATTGCCCTACATTTTATGTATCACTACCATGACTCTATGTTTAATTTAATTATCATTTGGTCTTTCATCGGTATTGCAATAAAAAATGGAACCGATGAACTATTTGTTTCAACAGCCGCTTTATTTCTTTCCGCGGTAATTGGTTTTCTACTATTTATGGGTCAGCGTTTTTCAAAGCCCAAACAATTATAACACGGTGCCAATTAGGCAGCCGTGTTTTTTTCGTGATTATACCGTAAACTAGGGTATAGGTTAGAGTGTGGACTATCATGCTAAAGAGTGGAGGTTACGCTATGTCAAATTCAAAGTTATTGTCATCACTTAGTTATTTTAGTGTCTTTTTCGCCCCCCTTCTACTGCCAATCATCATTTATTTCGTTGCGGATGAATTCGAAGTTCGCCGTCATGCAAAAAAGGCACTCGTTTCACATATCATTCCTATGGTATTACTAATTGCTGGATTCATTATTATGTCCTTTTCGATCTTTTCCTTTAATTCCGATAGCTTGACAAATGCAAACAGCAATATGATGTTCTGGGGATTCATTCCTGTGTTATTCATCACTTTATATAGTTTATTGTTTGTAATCGTCTTGATTTGGAATGTCTATCAAGGTGTAAAAGTCCTGAAATAAGGAATGGAATGAACAAGCTAATCATTAAAAAAACAATAATAAAGTATGATATAGTAGAATTGAATAAATTGTACGGAAGAAGGGACTTGTGAACATGATTGTAAAAAATGATGAAGAATTAGAGGGGTTACGGGCAATAGGTAAAATTGTTGCAGAAATCCGTGAAACGTTGAAAGAAGCTACGGTACCTGGCATCACAACGAAAGAACTTGATGATATGGCAGGTCGTCTGTTCGCTGAAAAAGGTGCGGTTTCTGCTCCTATCGACCAGTATGACTTCCCTGGCTATACATGTATCAGCGTCAACCATCAAGTAGCGCATGGCATTCCAGGAAGCTACGAGATCCAAGACGGTGATCTTGTGAATATAGATGTTTCCGGATCAGCTGGCGGCTATTTTGCAGATACGGGTATTTCATTCGTGGCAGGTACACCTGACGAGCAAAAACAGAAGTTATGCGATGTAGCAAAATCAGCTTTGGACCGCGCGTTATTAAAAGTGAAAGCAGGTTCTAGTTTGAATCAAATCGGTAAAGCTGTGGAGCGCGAGGCGAAAGATCATGGCTTACATGTGATTAAAAATTTAACCGGTCACGGAATTGGTACGTCTCTTCACGAAGAGCCTCAGCATGTTCTGAATTATTATGATCCTTGGGATAAAACATTATTGAAGGATGGTATGGTTCTGGCAGTGGAGCCATTCGTTTCGCAGGCGGCTGAGCATGTGATTGAATTGGATGACGGTTGGACATTTGTTACGCCAGATAAGTCATTAGTTGCCCAAATTGAGCATACGATTGTCGTGACGAAAGATCAGCCTATAATTTTGACTCAACTTGATTGATAGTGGAAATGAGTGTGTGCGGACGGTTCCGTGCACACTCATTTTTATGTTACAAAGTTTTGGTTAATAGATATAGTAGTAAAAAGAAAAGACTGAAGAATAGCCTCCTCCTACCCGGGCCGTCTTCAGTCTTTGCATATCATCGTTTGGATGTTTCGTTTTATTATTTCTTTTTCTTAACTTTCGGCTTTGATTTCTTTGGTGCCGCTTTTTTCATTTCTTCCAATGTCTTGGAGTTTCCTTCGATCAGTTGTCCGTTGTACCAAACTTTTTGAACGGTTTTGATGCCTTTGGAAACTTTACGGTAGTCGCGTTCTTCCGAGTAAGATAGGAGTGTTAGGACTTCTCCGTCTGCTCCTGCACGGCCCGTTCTTCCTGATCTGTGCACGTATTGCTCGGCCGTGTGCGGTACGTCGACATGGATGACGTGTGTCAACCCTTCGATGTCCAATCCTCGCGCTGCTAAGTCTGTTGCAATCAGTATGCGAATAGTACCTTTTCTGAAGTCTTCTAACGTTTTCTGGCGATCTAGTTTCTTCATATCAGAGTAAAGGACTGCAATTGGTGCATCATTGTAAAGTAGTTTTAGCTCTTTCATGCGCAATTGATCTACATTATTCATGAATGTTAATGCGCGCACGCCTGATATTGCAGAGATTCCTCGAAGTACATCGGTCTTTTTGCGTTCATCCACTTTTACATAGGAATGAATTACTTGACCACTATTTGGAATCTCATCCGCATTGACTTGTAAACGAATTGGATCCTTCATCATTTGCTTAGCGACCAGTTCGATTTCATCCGTAATTGTTGCGGACACAACGGCCAACTGACGTTCGGGATTCGCTGCTTCAATCAAGCTTTTCACCAGTACTCGATATTCGCGCGACAAAAGTTGATCTCCTTCATCAATAACCAAGTATTTTATATCATACATTTTCAGCTTTCTTTCTCTTACTAGTTCATTTAATCTGCCTGGTGTACCGACTACAATTGTCGGTTTTTTCTTCAGCCTTTCGACTTGACGTTGCATGTTTGCACCGCCAATCAGCTGTGTTACGGTAACTGGAGTACCTTCCACCAACTCGCGTATCACATTGACGATCTGCATGGACAGCTCTTGTGATGGTGTGATGATTAACGCTTGTGTCTTCGGTAGATTCCCATCAACCATTTGAATCACAGGTAATGTATAGGCAAGTGTTTTACCTGTCCCTGTTGGTGATTCCGCTACTATATCTTTACCAGACAACATCTCGGGTATCATTTGAGACTGAATCGGCATAGGTTGTTTAAATTTCCATTTTGTGCGTAAAGATTCATTCAGCTCATCTAAAAAATTCATTCGGTTCACTCTTTTCTATAGTTGAGGATTTCAACCGGTTATTTTTTTTGAAGCTTCTTTTTCAACTTCTGAATTTTAGGCACTACTTTTACAAATAGGTTATAAATGAACGGTTTGTATACTTTATCGATTTCACCGATAAATTCTGTCACTCCGTCCACCTGACAAAAACTGTTTTTAAAATTATATAAGCCATCCTGCTCACTGTCGAGTACGAATACCCCACCAAGATCATACTGTTCCGCTCCGATTTCCAATCCCCACTTCATCATTTCATAGTTCATAAGATAACTTGGATTTAGATTGCGCTTCGTGTTGGAACTGCCCGCATATAAGTAATACAACTTCCCATTATAATTAATAGTTATAGCACCAGCTAAATAGTCGTCTTCGTGCTTTGCTATATAAATGCGTAAATCATCGAATGCTTCTCGCATTTTGACGAAATAATCATATGATCGAATGGAGATCTGATTACGAACAGACATTTCTTCATGAATTTCAAAGAACTTCTTTAAATATTCATCACTGCGTGAATAGGAAATCTCCACACCTTTACGTGCAGAGCTTCGGATTTTACTTCTCGTTCTGCTGCGGAACTTAAGCATTAAAGAATCTTCATCTTCGTCAGTCAATTTAACAATCATATTATAACGGGGCTGTATTAAATCTTCTTTACCCGCGCCTTCGTTGCGTACTATGTAACCCGCATCACGATATAGCTTGTCCATTTCATCTGTATACAGTTGTTCTGGGTCCATTTTTAATGCAAAGGCTTTATGTTTTTTTACAAGCACCTCTGCCTCTTGAATCAATTCTGCAACCAACTTCTGATTATGTAAATCGCAAATAGGTCCACGTGGTGCATATAGTAAGGAAAATCCGCCTGGCACTTTCCGTATCAATAAGGACATAGCGGCTACAATTTCTCCGTCCCGTTCTATATATACTTGCTCATTACCCCAGTCGTCTTTCACATTTGCCCAATTGGGATCTTGTGTAATTGAACGAAATGGAGAATTTCTCATAAACGTTTCATACCTTTTTACATCTTCCGCATTGCTTTTATCTAAAATCGGCACTGCTCGAACACTCCTTACATTACTATGACTCCGTACAATTTCCGTTTTAATCGTTTGAAAATCTTAAAGAACCGCACAGCCACAGCTCTATTAAGTGTAGCCTACTGTATTTTTCAAGTCAAGAATCGAAGAGTAGTTCCCTGTCATTTACCAACGGAGTTTGGAAATTAAGTAATAAATTACTATTAAATGAGACAAGCTATTCCGTTATTAATTAGAATAGCCTATACTATAAAAAGGGTAGAAAGGTTTCATATAGCAAACATGCAAAAGGGGGCATTACATATTGAAAGGTTCAGTACGTAACAAGTTGATAGCGCTTGCAGCACTAGTTATTTTAATTCCATTATTAGCTGTTGGTATTGTCAATTACTTCGTAGCAAAGCAGGAACTTGAGTCTGTTGGAGAAATGGGATTACAAAACGGAACGTATGCGATCCTAGACTTGATCGACGAGCTCAATGTTCAAGTAGAGAACGGTACAATAAGTTTAGAGGACGCCCAAAAACGGGCTAAAGACAAAATTATGGGACCTATGGCCACTGACGGTACTCGATCTTTAGAAAACCCAGCGAAATACGGGGAGAACTTCTACTTTTACGTTGTGGATGAGGAAGGCACTTTGCTCGTACATCCACAGAAAGAAGGAGAAAGTCTCTATGAAACCAAAACAAAAGATGGTCGTTACTTTATTCGAGAGGTAATCTCAGAAGCTAAAAGCGGAGGTGGTTATGTACAGTATGACTGGCCGCTGCCAAGTAACCTGAATGTTGAAGCGCCAAAAATCACGTACAGCCTACAAGATCCAAATTGGGGATGGATTGTAGTGGCAGGAACCTACCTAGTAGACTTTAATGCTGGAGCGAAAAATGTTTTATGGTATACCTTACTATCAGTTATTATTTCTGTCATAGTGGGTGTTACTTTATTCTCAATCTTCTCAGGACGTCTAACATCCTATATTAAGAATATCCGCCACATTACGGCTGAAATTGCGCAAGGTAAATTATCCGGAGAAGATATTCCGATCCGTTCACGTGATGAGCTCGGTCATTTAGCTGAAAATGTTAATACAATGAAAAATAATCTGAATGAGATGGTCGGTCATACAAGACTTTCTTCAGACCGTATGAGAACATCTTCCGAAACACTTAGCGCAATCACGGAAGAAGCGACTGCATCGGCTGACGAAATTCATAGCGCTATTTCTGAAGTATCTTCAGGAGCAGTTGTGCAATCCGAAGAAGCAGATATCGCGATTACAAAAGTTAGTCAATTATCCACATTGATTTCCAATGCATCAGAGCAATATGAAAACGTTGTGAAGGAAATGCATAGCATGAACACTCTACAAAGTTCAGGTATGCAAAAAGCAGAGACTTTGGAAGAAAACTCTCAGAATTTCAACATCGTCATCAACGACTTACAAGGTAACTTCTCACAACTTGTATCTAGAATGAATGAAATACAAGCAATTGTCCAAACGATTTCCTCGATCTCAGAGCAAACGAACTTACTAGCATTAAACGCTAGTATTGAAGCCGCTCGCGCAGGAGAACATGGAAAAGGATTCGCTGTAGTAGCCAATGAAGTACGTCATTTATCTGAAGACACAAACGAGGCAACTACGAGAGTTCGCGATCTGCTCGTGCATATTCGGAAAGATACGACGACTGCCGAGAACCAAATGAAACACACATTAGATTTGACAAGTCATCAAGAAGGTACGATTCTGGAAACTAAAAATGCTTTCGAACAACTATCCGATTCCATTCTCAACATCACATCGCTGTTGAAGACTATGGAAAATGATATGAATAGTATGGATGAAAATCGACAACACGTTGTTCAAGCAATTGATCAAATTGCAGCTGTAGCAACTGAATCAGCTGCTGCTACCGAACAAGTCAATGCATCCATCGATGAACAAAAAGCTGCAATCAGCACGATTATGCACGCTTCCCTCGATCTTCATACAGAAGCGGAGAATATGCACGACCTTGTTGATCGATTTAGCTAATCAGTTAAGTGAGGTAAAACATCCCTGCGCGTAGGCAGGGATGTTTTATTATTCAACAGCATTTTTATATTTCTTGTAATAGTTGATTTGGCGCATCAGTAAATACAATTTACGCTTCATATGTTTATCTTTACTATAGAATAAAGGATTACCATACTTTCCTGCTTTGATAAGTGACCGAATCTCTTTTTCCATAGGCGGATTATCGACAAACTTTTTTAATACTGCTTTCGGTACGACAGTGAATAGGAAATGATCATCTAGATATGTGAGGGCTTTTTCTTTTCCGTATACTAAGTCATCGACTAAATACTTCGCCATATTTTCACCGCATTGCGTAATGTAATAACTTGAACGCCCTTGACGAATATTCACTTCAAACGCCTTAAATTTGCCATCGCGTTCATCGTATTTCAAATCGAAGTTCCCATAACCGACATAGCCAATCGCTTCAAGGAAGTTAGCCAATTTCGTCATAATTTCTTCATCATATCGCGTAATCAATGCTGTATAGTTTCCGATCGCCGTCATCGCACGTTCTTGTAATACCACCTGAGCCAATGTGATTAACTGCGCTTTACCATGCTGATCAGCGTAATATACAGCATCCCACATATACGTATCATCGCCTGGAATGAAATCTTGGATAATCAGATCTTCTGTGTATCCACTGGCTTTTACCATTTGGATAATGCGATTGATTTCCTCGTATGTATCGACTTTATAGATCTTCTGCAACCCTTCAAACGGATGGCGATAGTATTGAACACCATCGCTAGGCTTGATGATGACCGGGAACAGTACTTCTTTTGTAAATGGTTCATCAGATACACATGAATGGAAGTATGTAGAGGGTGTATCTATTCCATGCTCCGCGCATAATTCATAGAAATTTTTCTTAATATAGACGGCATTCATAATTTCTTCATCGATATAATTGAACAAGAAATCTTCTTGCAAAGCTTCTCGTTGCTCAATAATCAAACGGACATATAGATCGTCTGTTCCGACAAGTACTAATTTCTGATCAGCCGTGCGATACTTTTTAGCAATTTCACGTAAAAACTGGACGAATACTTTAGGATCATGCAAACCTGGATGTAATTCCTGGATATCTGTAATCGTACTATAGCTTGTGAAAGGCAATGATTCTCTACCTACAATTACAGGTTTAATGCCATATTCTTCATGAAATGAAATCGCCATATTATAGGCGTTAATGTTAGTTCCGACAATAATCGGGATAAAAGAATGCTTACTCATATATTCCTCCAACAGACGTTTTTCCATTTAGTGTAGTTGTACCGAATTCGTAAGTCAAGAAAGGACCGTTCTTCACTAACCATACGTTTTATAAACTTGATCATGAGTAGAATATAATTCCCAAGGATAAACTCGTGGCGCTTCCGAGGTAAATTGCATCATTTCCTTTGTTGTCGGATGTTCGAATTCTAGTTTGTGCGCCCACAACGCAATCTGTTCGCCACGCCTATTCAATGAACTTCCGTATTTCTGATCACCATAGAGTGGATGGCCTTCTGTGGCCATTTGTACTCGAATTTGATGTGAACGTCCTGTATGTAGACGTACACTTACCAAGCTGTGATCAATTTTTTTATCAAGTACCTGATATTCCAAACTAGCTACTTTCCCTTCTGGATGATTTGGCTTCACAGTATACACTTGATTTTTCAGACGATTCTTGTATAAATAGTGCTGAAGAGTAGATTGTTTTTTTCGAGGCACACCGCGGAGAACTGCTAAGTATTTCCGTTCAATGACGCCACGACGAAGCTGATCAGATAGACGAGATGCTGCTTTGGATGTTTTAGCAAATACCATCACACCGCCAACTGGACGATCAAGACGATGTACTAAGCCAAGATATACATTTCCCGGTTTTTGATAACGTCTTTTAATATCTTGCTTTAATATAGTCAATACGTCTAAGTCTCCGCTCTCATCATTCTGCACCGGTACGTTGACCGGCTTTTCCACGACTAAGAGATGGTTATCTTCATATAGGATAGGTATCTTCATTTAATGGATGCCTCTTTTTTTATAAGTTCCAATAATGCCTGACAACCTTCAAGCACCAAGTCATATGTTTCCTGAAAATCACCCGTGTAGTACGGATCTGGAACGTCTTTTTGATGACTAGTCAAATCCAAAAAACGGAGCACACGCTGGTGGTCATGATCACCAAATATGTTATGAATATTTCGGATGTTTTCTTCATCCATTCCAATAATATATTCAAATTCCCCTGCATCTTTTATGTTTAACTGACGTCCAGCCATCCCATCTGCTGAAATTTGAAATTCTGCCAGTTTGGACAGCGTTCCTTCATGTGGAGCTTTCCCGATATGCCAATCGCTTGTTCCTGCCGAGTCTACTTCGATGTGATTCTCCAATCGTTCATCATGAATCATCTTACGAAACACACCTTCTGCCATAGGTGAGCGACAAATATTCCCGAGACAAACGAATAATACACGTATCATACGACTCTCTCCCTTTATTATATTTCTATTCTAGTATACATCATTCGATAAATTACTTCATTTTATGTATAATAATCAGCGGCAATTCCGAATACTACGAAATATATATCTTATACAAGAGAATTAAGTCGTAATTAATATTTATTATTATTCTGTGATATAATGGGACTTAAATATCAATATCTAGGGAACGATGTAGGAGAAAGGGGGTCTATCCTATGCATATTGTGTTTGAAAAAACATGGGAAGCTACTTTATCAGACCAACAAAAACAGGCTTTTATTTATCAATATGAAACTAAAAGAACTGTACATGAAGAATTTACAGCTACACCTATACTGATAAAGAGAAAACGTAATGGAGGAATAGTCGCTACGGTATTTTTGCAAAATAATCGCGATGAATTATTATCTATCCGTGAAGCTACAGTATGTGTAGTAAATGAACGTGGAGAAACAGCGGCTGAGGAGACATTTTCATTGTCCCTCGATATTCCACCTTTCGCGGCAACGCCCTGGTCTTTCGTCTTTTTACCAACTTGTGTAGATTCCACTGAAGAACCGACTGATGGATGGAAGGTCACCGTAAAGTAATACATGAAGAAACAGCTGCTCCTTGTGGAACAGCTGTTTTTTATGTTAACTCAACATTATGGTGAACTTGTTGTACATCTTCTAAATCATCGAGTGCATCAATCATTTTTTCAAACTGTTCCTGCGCTTCTGCATCTAATGAAATTTCATTCTGCGCTATCATGGACAACTCTGCTACAGTAAAGTCCGTAATACCGGCTTGACTGAATGCTTCCTGCACCTCATGGAAATGGGAAGGATCAGCGTATACAACTACTTGCCCATCTTCCTCCTCGATATCGTTTATATCAACGTCTGCTTCCATCAATAACTCCAATACTTCTTCTTCCGTTTTGCCTTCCACACCGATAATCGCAGCGGGATCAAACATATAAGCTACAGAACCACTCACGCCCATATTGCCCCCATTTTTCCCGAATGCCGCACGTACTTCGGAAACTGTCCGATTGACGTTATTTGTCAACGCGTCCACGATGACCATTGAGCCATTCGGTCCGAATCCTTCGTAACGAAGTTCATCAAAGTTTTCCTCACCGCCACCTTTTGCCTTTTCGATTGCACGGTCGATGATTGCTTTTGGTACGCTGTACGTTTTTGCACGCTCGAGTACGAATTTCAGTGCTTGATTCGATTCGGGACTTGGATCTCCTGATTTTGCTGCCACATATATTTCACGGCCAAATTTTGCATAGATTCTACTTGTGTTCGCATCTTTAGACGCTTTCTTTTCTTTAATATTATTCCATTTACGGCCCATTGAGTACACACTTCTTCCTTTAGTTTTAATGGTTTGCTACTATTAAGTATACCAATTGCTTTTTTACATGAAAAGTAAAAAGATAAATAGACGCAGGTAGACACCGCTGATCTTCGCCCCAAGTGGACATTGGTCTTTTGCTATTTTTCGCCTGTAACGAAGTGTGACTAGCATTAAATTCAATCATTATACTGCCGCGAAGTACATACCGAAACTAGAAATCTTTTTGGCAGAACCACTATCCAGCCACGCCTGTCGCGGCGGCGTAGCGACGAGCTATCTACTAGCGCCAAAGTGAGGATAATGAACTCTCCACTTACACTGCTAGTGCTATACAAAACTTCTTTCATCCCCCTTAAGAAAAGCTGTTTTTAAAAAAACACTATCCATTATCAGTTATTAATTACTATGCAACGGACCTTACACCAATTAATAGGCTCTACTATTATGCAAATAATTTTTAATCCCTACTATTCTAATTTGCATTGACTATTTTAAATTATCTGTTAAACTGTTAATAATATAACAGTTAGCGGGGGGATAAAATGGTCACATTTGAATCGTGGAAAGATGCACCGGTCTTACCAGAGTTTAAAGCAGACTCCGAGACCAAAGGAGCTTCCGAAGTGTTGCAATGGGCTTATGATCACTACGGAGAAAAGCTAGTCTATGCTTGTAGCTTTGGTATTGAAGGAATTGTATTGATTGAACTGATTTCACGCGTGAAGCCCGATGCCAAAATTGTTTTCTTAGACACGAATTATCATTTCCAAGAAACGTATGACACGATAGAAAAAGTGAAGAAGCGTTATCCTCAACTTCAAATCCATTTGCAACAACCTGGATTGACTATTGAAGAACAGTCAGATCAATATGGAATAGATCTTTGGAAAACCAATCCAAACCAATGCTGTGATTTGCGAAAAATTAAACCATTGGAAGAAGCGATTGCCCCTTCTACTGCTTGGATATCAGGATTACGTCGCGAACAATCTGCAACGAGAAAATCTACGGAGTATCTAAATGTAGATAACCGTTTTAAGAAGATTAAAGTGTGTCCGCTGATTCATTGGACGTGGAAAGATGTTTGGCGTTTCGCCCACACACATGAACTGGACTATAATATACTTCATGATCAAGGCTACCCGAGTATTGGGTGCGCAAACTGTACAAAACCAGCATTTACTGAAGAAGATATGCGTTCTGGACGCTGGACTGGTAGTGGTAAGACAGAATGTGGACTGCATACGTAAATTTTTTTAACTTAAAACCTAGTATTTCTATATGACTTATTAAAATGAAAAGGATAGGTGTTTACAAATGACAACAATACAACCACATGGCGGTAAGTTAGTTAATTTATATGATCCCACTCTCTCCACTAAGGGATTGCACAAAATAGTCTCAATTGATGCCACATCAGTAAGTGATTTGGAATTAATCGCAACGGGCGCATACAGCCCGCTAACTGGATTTTTAACTTCTGAAGATTATCACGCTGTCGTCAATGATATTCGTCTTGCGGACGGTACGATATGGAGTTTACCTATTACGCTACCCGTAAAAGATAGTTCGCCTTATTCCGTAGGCGATACGGTTTTACTCGACTATCAAGGTGACATATACGGCACACTTGAAATTACGGATATCTTCAAACCTGATCAACAAACTGAAGCAGAAAAAGTGTATAAGACAGCTGACCGTGCACATCCAGGTGTAGCGAAATTACTTGATCGTGGCCATATCTATCTTGGCGGACCGATTAAACTGATTAGACGAATAGAACAGAAAAATTTTGCTGAGTTTTATTTTGATCCTTCTGAAACTCGTCAAGTATTTGAAAATAATGGTTGGAAGACGGTTGTCGGATTCCAAACGCGTAATCCTGTGCATCGTGCGCATGAATATATTCAAAAAACCGCACTCGAAATCGTAGACGCACTATTGCTCAACCCGCTAGTTGGTGAAACAAAGTCTGACGATATTCCCGCTGATGTACGGATGGAGAGTTATCAAGTATTACTGCGTGACTACTACCCTGAAGATCGTGTGAAGTTGGCTGTCTTCCCTGCCGCAATGCGTTATGCAGGACCACGCGAGGCAATTTTCCATGCTATTGTGCGTAAAAATTATGGTTGTACACACTTTATTGTCGGCCGTGACCATGCAGGTGTTGGAGATTATTATGGTACTTACGAAGCGCAAGAAATTTTCTCAAACTTTACAGCGGAAGAAATCGGCATCACGTTACTGTTCTTTGAACATAGTTTCTTCTGTAAAATTTGCGGCAATATGGCAACACCTAAAACTTGTCCGCACTCCAGTGAAAACCATGTCATCCTTTCGGGAACTAAAGTACGTGAAATGTTGAAAAATGGCATCTTGCCTCCACCGGAATTCAGTCGCAAAGAAGTGGTTGATGTACTGATTAGTGGATTACAAGAAAAAGAACTGGCAAAGTGAGGGATGATGATATGGCAGAGAACATTGTATGGCATGACCAATTAATTTCAAAAGAAGAACAACGGGCAAAAAATAAACATCATAGCGCAGTACTTTACTTCACCGGCCTATCCGGTTCAGGTAAATCCACGATCGCCAATGCAGCCGCACGCCGGTTGCACGATCTTGGTGCTAACACATATGTACTTGATGGCGATAATGTGCGTCATGGCTTAAATAAGGACCTTGGCTTTTCTGATGAAGCACGTAAAGAAAACACTCGTCGCATTGGGGAAGTCTCGAAGTTATTCATTGACAGCGGACAGCTTGTGTTTACCGCATTCATCTCCCCTTTCCAAGAGGACCGCGACAGCGTCAGGCGTTTAGTGGAAGAAGATGAATTTGTTGAAGTGTATATCAGTTGTCCTCTTGACGCTTGTGAGAAACGTGATCCAAAGGGATTATATGAAAAAGCACGTGCGGGTGTCATTCCGGAATTTACTGGGATTTCATCACCTTATGAAGTACCAGTAAAACCTGAACTTACATTAGAAACTGATCAATATTCGATTGAAGAGTGTGTCGAACAATTAATCGGCTACTTACGCGATAAAAAATGGATTCTTTAAGGAGTGGTTAGAATGGGCAAAGTTTGGCTAGTCGGAGCGGGTCCTGGAGATCCTGATTTATTGACCGTCAAAGCAGTGAAAGCTATACAGCGAGCGGATGTAATTCTTTATGACAGACTGATCAATCAAGAGATTTTAATTCATGCGAAGCCCGATGCGGAATTAATTTTTGTAGGAAAACTTCCCAAGCATCATTTCGTTCAGCAGGATATGATCAATTTCTTATTGGTTAAACATGCGAAGCAAGGCAAACAAGTCGTACGTCTGAAAGGCGGCGATCCATTTATATTCGGTCGCGGCGGTGAAGAAGCAGCGTTTGTGGTAAAGCACCACATCCCATTCGAAGTGGTTCCCGGCATCACGTCCGGAATCGCAGCTCCAGCATATGCAGGAATACCTGTTACCCATCGTGATTACAGCGCTTCGTTTGCAATTGTCACGGGCCATCGTAAAGAAGGTGCCGAAGAGGCTGAGAAATGGCAGGCTCTCGCAAAAGGGATCGATACACTGGCGATTTACATGGGTGTCAGCAATCTTCCGTATATCCAAAAACAACTGATTCAACACGGTAAAGATCCAGACACTCCTGTAGCCTTCATTCATTGGGGAACGACAGAGACACAGCGCACAGTTACAGCGACGCTTTCCACTATGACAGAAACGGCACGTCTAGAAGAAGTCAAAAATCCCAGTATGATCGTGATCGGTGAAGTCGTTCGCTTGCGTGATGAATTACAGTGGTTTGAAGAATCCAGTAAAGAACGTCGTTTACACGAGGCGCTAGTATGAAAGCAATCCTATATATTTGCCACGGCAGCCGCGTAAAGAAAGGACAGCAGGCTGCTTTGGCATTTATTGAGAAAACAATGGAAACCAAAGCGGCCCCTATCCAGGAAGCATGTTTTCTAGAACTCGCCGAACCGTCGATTGCTGACGGTGTTGCACGCTGTATCGCACGGGGTGCAACAGAAATTATTGCTATCCCCTTTCTGTTATTGCGTGCGGGTCATGCCAACGTGGACATTCCTACTGAGCTACAAGACGTCATGATGAATTACCCTGATATTCCTGTTTACTACGGTGATCCAATTGGCGTGGATGAACGTATGGTTGATGTGCTAATCGAACGATTGCATGAAACAACAGAAGTAATTCCTAAGGATGCATCCATTTTATTGATTGGAAGAGGCAGCAGTGACCCTGCTACGAAAGAAGATTTTGCGAAAATTAAAAGAATATTCCAAGAGAAAACCAAGCTTCAAAATGTTTATGTCGGCTATCTAGCAGCTTGCGAGCCTTTTTATGAAAATGAACTTGAACGACTACTAGAACACCAACCTAAAAGTCTGTATATTTTACCGTATTTATTATTCACTGGTATTTTAATGAAGTCAATTGAAAGAACACTAAAGAAAACCAAAACAACAACCGCTATTCATCTCTGCCCCGAACTAGGCTATGATCCAGTGATTCATGCGATTCTGAATGAAAGGGCCGATGAAGCAACAGAAAGGAAACGTGGTCTCTATGTTCCCCATCATGCTTGAAAACATGGATGAATCAAATATATTCCTAGTCGGTGGCGGGCACGTCGCGTATCACAAAGTACTCAACCTACATCGTTTCGGTATTCATCCTACTATTATCAGCCCTGAATTCCACCCGTCTTTTGAAAAATTAGAACAACAAGGTACGGTTACGCTCATTACGAAAGAAGCGGAATGGGAAGATGTTGAAAATGCTTTTCTCACCTTGCTCGTAACAGATGACGAAGCCGTAAATGATCGTCTTGCCAAGCTATTGAAAGAAGCAGGTAAACTAGTCGTTCACGCTTCCAATCCAACATTAGGTACCGCGCAAATTCCAGCAGTCATGACGCGTGGTAAACTGATCGTCAGCGTATCGACAAGTGGAGCAAGTCCTTCATTGGCCAAAAAGATTCGGACCGAAATAGCAGAAACGTATGATGAACGTTATGAAGACTATCTGGACTTCTTGGCAGATGTCAGACACTATGTGAAACTGTACGTAGCGGATCGTGCAGAGCGTAGGACATGGCTGAAAGAAGCTATTGAGCCCATTTATCTTCATAATACCGAAGAGCGCCAAACATTCCTGAACGAACTGCAGCAAATCTTTCCTTCAGAACAGCTCATTCAGTAAAAATCATATAAATAAAAAAGGTCCTTAATTCATGTGCGAATTAAGGACCTTTTTTACAGTGTTTTAAGTTGATTACTTATTCATGAAAGATTTAATTTCTTCTTTAGACATAGAGGAATCACATTTAACGTTTACAGTGTCTCCATTTGTGTAAATGAAGCCAGGTACTGTCGGAATGTCATTTTCATTTCGGAAAGCAGAAATGCCTTTCATATCAGCGTTTTCATTACTGTTAACGTAATAGATATGTGCATCTGTTTCTTTGGCTACTTTATTTAGTTTTTCAACGAATATTTGGCAATAAGGACATACGGATTTACCCACATAAATTACAGCCTCTCCATGACCTTTTACTAATTCCTCTGCTCTAGCCGAATCAATTTTATCAAAACCAGCTACATTTTCTTCATAACTCATTTCAAATCCATCTCCTTTCCCTACTATTAGTATTATACCGCATTGTGTAATGACTCAAACAATTCAGCTTATAGGTTCACGTCCATATACTTTTTCAAAGACCTCCTTCATACTATTTCCAGCTCCAACTGCCCCTTCTACGGAAGCATTAGTGGTAGCATCTTTTATGGCAGCAATTGCATGACTTGGTTGAACCACTAGTTCACGGATTGAATTCATTCTTCTATCATTGCATTCTCCAACAACCAGATTAATGGTTCCAGTAGTATACCCAATTTCAGGACTTTCCTCCAACATATATTGTAAGGTTCCTTGGGTCACCGCGGGGACTCCAAACGTGTTTGTCAACATAATCGGAGGCTCAATCAAGCCTAATTCATTTACCTGAACGAGCCCAGTTGTTTTTCCAAAACCGTTTAAGACGTAACTTGCGCCTACCACTTTATTCATAAACAGACTGTCGCCATGCGGTAAAATGGCAGTCACGCCTGTAGCTGCGTAATCATCTCCCTGTAATGGATGATCAAGTGTGACATGTCCAACTTTTACGCCTTTTATATCCGTGATACAATTTTTGTTACCCGTTGGAAGACGACCAATGATAATACCTCTATCTCAAACTTTTTTGGATTCGCGCAAGTCCATATTATTCACTCCAAGTTAAAATTTTAATTAAGTAAAGATTTAGTTTTAGACTATTTTTCTCTATTTTAATAAAAATAAAAAAAGGCAGCAAAGTTCTACTGCCTTTTCAATCTTGATTAATGACCTAAATAGGCTTTCTTAATCGTATCATCTTGCAATAATTCTTTAGCAGTACCAGAAGCAACTACCTTCCCATTTTCAAGTACATAACCATGATCTGCTACTTTTAATGCTTGGCGCGCATTTTGTTCAACAAGTAATACAGTGGTACCAGCTTCATTAATCTCTTTAATAATTTTAAATATATCTGCAACGATTATCGGTGCTAGACCCATTGAAGGTTCATCTAGTAAAAGAAGCTTTGGCCTAGACATAATCACTCTGGCAATCGCTAACATTTGTTGTTGTCCACCTGAAAGTGTACCACCGTATTGTTCTTTTCTTTCTCTCAGAATCGGAAAGCGATCCATCACCTTTTCAATATCCGCGCTAACTTCTGAATCACTTCGGTGATATGCACCCATTTCCAAGTTTTCTAAAACAGTCATTGTTGCCAAAATACCTCGACCTTCTGGAACAAGTGCTAAACCATTTCTTATAAGCTGGTCGGGTCGACGGCCTGTAACGTCTTTCCCTAAATAATGGATTGTACCTTCTTTAGGTTTTAAAAGCCCAGCGATGGTATTCATCATCGTCGTCTTACCAGCACCATTGGCACCTAAAATCGTTACGATTGTCCCTTCTTCTACAGCTATATCTATACTTTTTAACGCTTGAATTTTACCATAAAAGGTACTGATGTTATCTAGTTTAAGCAAGCTCATCTTCCTCCTCAACCCCGAGGTAGGCTTCAATTACTTCTTTATTGTTTTGAATACTGCTCGGTGTACCTTCTGCAATTTTTTTACCAAAGTTCAAAACGATAATTCTACTACAAACACGCATCACTAGTGGCATATCATGTTCGATAAGTAACACTGTAATATCTAACGTTTGGATTTTTTTAATTAAATTAAATAAATCATTCGTTTCTTTTTCGTTCATCCCAGCTGCTGGTTCATCAAGAAGAATTAACTTTGGTCTACTTGCTAAAGCTCTTGCGATTTCTAATCTCCGCTGCGCACCGTATGAAAGGTTTTTTGCAATTGTTTCCTTGTCATCCGCTAAGCCAACAACTTCTAGTATCTCATCTGCAGTCGCCAAAACTCTAGCTTCTTCTGCTTTTTGAGCTTTCGTACGAAAAACACTTTGCATCACATTAGTTTTTAGTCGGCAATGATTACCTACCATAACATTTTCACGTACTGTTAAGTCAGAAAACAGACGGATATTTTGAAATGTACGGCAAATACCTTTTTCTGTAATTTGATGCGGCTTCAGATTTGAAAGTGGATTACCGATAAACGATATTTCACCAGAACTAGGAGGATACATAGCTGTAATCATATTAAACATCGTCGTCTTTCCAGCACCATTAGGCCCAATTAAACCAAGAATTTCGCCTTCTTCCACTGAAAATGAGACATCGGTTAAAGCTTGGATACCACCGAAATTTTTACTGATCTTCTTTATTTCCAGTACCATGCTTTTTCTCCCCTTTCTTCTTAGGTCTTAATCGTTTAAATCGGTTCATCATATTCACATCGATAATTCCTTGTGGACGGAACGCCATCATAAGAACAAGAAGCGCACCATAAATCATAAATCGATATTCGTTGATAAAACGTAAGAATTCCGGCATTGCAGATAAGAACACAGCTCCGAATATGGATCCCCATATAACTTCGCTTCCGCCAAAAATAGAGAAAATCAATATTTCTACTGCTCTGTGATAATCAAAGTCCGATGGGCTAATGTACGCCATTAAATGGGCATATAATGCGCCTGCAAATCCTGCTAACATTGCGCCTTGACCGAAAGCTAATACTTTGTAATAAGTAATATTAATACCCATTGCTTCTGATGCTTCTTCATCCATTTTAATAGCGGAGAAAGCACGTCCAATTCTAGAATTATTTTGTCTCACGAAGAACCAAATGACAGAAATCGTTATAATAAGTAAGACAAAAAAGACAGCTAAACTTATGAACTGGTTGTTTTTCAACCCAAACATATCAGGTTCTATTCCTATAATTTTACTTAAACTAAGTATTTCTCTTCCAAGATGCGGAATGCCTGATAAGCCAATTGCACCGTTTGTTAAACCATCCCAGTTAATGAAAAGAACTCGAACGACTTCACCAAACCCAAGTGTTGCAATAGCGAGATAAACACCTTGTAATCTTAAAGCTGGTATACCAATTAATGTCCCAACAATCCCTGTAAAGATAGCAGCTATAATGACACCGAGTACAAGCGGCATATTATAATTAAGCGTTAGAATAGCTGTTGTGTACGCGCCTATACTCATAAAACCTGCATGACCAAGTGATAATTGTCCCGTTCCAAGCGTTATGTATATACTAACAGCCAGAATAATATTAATTAAAATAAAAGAAATAACTTGTAGATAATATGGGTTTATTAATTCGCCTAACATCTAATCAACCCTTTCTCCCAGTTGTAGCTGTTCCAAAGATTCCTTGTGGTCGTACGATTAAAATAACAATGATAGCGATAAACGCAACAGCATCACGATAACCTGAATCTCCATATGCTACGATAAATGTTTCAGCCATCCCTAAAATCAAACCACCTACCATGGCTCCTCTAACATTACCTAAACCACCTAAAATAATAATAGCTAATCCTTTAAGTCCGAAAGATAAACCCATTTGGGGGTTAACAGAGTTGAAAGCAATTCCCACTAAAATTCCAGCAATTCCACCCATTGCTGATGCAATAATAACAGTTTGCGTTATCGTTCTCTTCGTATTTACACCGAGAAGACTTGCTACTGCTAAGTTTTCCGCGCTCGCACGTAATGCTTTTCCTGCTTTTGTTTTAGATAACCAAAAAGTAAGCCCAAACATTAGTAAAATAGCAATAACGAAAATAATAATTTGAACGTAGTAAACTGTTGTTGATCCTAAAACGAATTTTAATTCCGAAAGTGATGTACGGAATGGTTGGTTACCTGAACCAAAAAAGTGATGTGCAACGTTCTCAAGAAAAATAGAAACACCGATTGTACTTATTAAAGGCGCAAGATGTGAGACACCTTCTTTCCCTCGTAATGGTCTTAGCGCAAATGTTTCGAGAAAATAGCCTAAAATTCCCGTCACTACAATGGCTACAACAAATGCAATATATAATGGCCAACCCAATATATTCGTGACAACGACGCCCATAAATGCTCCGAACATAAAGATTTCCCCGTGCCCCATGTTTACTACGTTCAACACACCAAATACGAGCGTGTAACCTAGCGCAACAATGACATAAATACTTCCTAATGTTAAACCATTTATTAATTGTTCAATTAGCAATAGTACTCCTCCTTCTTCATTTTCGACTTATATGATTAATCTTATTTTTCGTAAGTCATTTAGGAAAACAATAAGGCTGGGAAAATCCCCAGCCCCTCTCCTAAAAAATTATTCAAATACTACGTATTCGTCATCTTCAATAATTAAAACAGTTGGCTCCATAATAATGTCACCGTCTTCATCAAATGACATATTTCCTAGAACGCCTTCAAAATCTTTAATTTCAGCAAGTGCATCACGAATCGCATCACGATCTGCTTCACCAGCATTTTTAATTGCTTCAGCCATTACATAAAAACCATCATATGCTTGTGCTGCGAACTGGTCCGGCTCTATACCGTAAGCCGCTTTATAATCTTCAACAAACTTTTTAACTTTCTCGTTGTCTTTCTTAGCGAACCAAGGAGTTGCAACGATTAAACCATTTGCAGCATCGCCAGCAATTTTAATAACTTCCGGTGAGTTAAAACCATTACCGCCAACGAATGGTACTTCAATTCCCATTTTGCGAGCTTGATCAAGAATTACTGCGCCTTCATTATAAAGAGCAGAAGCTAAAACTAAGTCTGGATTTAGGCTCTTAATTTTTGTTAATTGTGCTTTATAATCAGATTGTCCTAATTGGAAAGTTTCTGTTGTTAAAACTTCCAAATCCAAATCTTCAGCAACTTGCTTCATCGTGTCATATCCTGCTTTTGTGAATACATCATCATTTCCGTATAAAATAGCAACTTTTTTCGCGCCATATTTATCAATAGCTTTCTGCACAGATGCAGGAATTGCTAATGTCTCAGGAATTGAATTTCTGAATACATATTCTCCAAGTTGTGGAATACCTTCAGCTGTGTTTGACGTACCTAGAATCGGAACACCGTTTAAATCTGCTTCTGGTCCAACAATTTGCATTTCAGTACTTAAAGTAGGTCCAATAATTGCATCTACATTTTCTGAGTTCATTAATTTTTGTGCAACTGATAATGCTTCTTCTTGTTTACCAGCAGAGTCTTCAATCTTCAACTCGATGTCCACTTCTCCTAGTTCAGTAATTTCTTTGTGTGCAAGATTAATTCCGTTTGTAATCGCTTCACCATAACTAGCACCTGGACCAGTTAAGTATGAAATAACGCCTACTTTTGCTTTTACAACATCACCAGAATCTGCACTTTCAGTATCATCTGTTGATGAGTTTCCACATGCAGCTAACATTACTAATGTGAAAGCCATTAAAACTGTAAACAAGATTTTACTTCTTTTACTCATTCTCCCCAGCCCCCTATTTGATTGAAATTTCAATCACTGAGAATTACACAACTCTCAATAATTTGTTAGTTATATCATTTGGCATTTTCATTTGTCACAACTCTGGTTATCTTATGACTCATCGTATATGAGCTTCTGTTGTCACGTGACAAAATAGTGATATAACTAATATTTTGATTATACCCTACTATTATTAGTATAGGGTATAATATTTCCAATATTTAAAACTATCTATCGGATTAGAGTTATTCATTTCTCAATTGAAGATAATGTGAATTATTTTGATGAACTAGATTTATCCACTTATGGCTATCTTCGCAGCGAGTTGTTACGGTACACTCTCTACTATTATTAATCTCGCTATATTAGATGGTTTCACTGTTGCAGAAGCAGTGACTAGTCAGTAATTTAATGGTTTATATGTTTGTTCTTTTCATATTTATTATTGTGCGTCGAAAAGCTAATAAAAAAAGAGGCTGGGACAGAAGTAGAAAATCTATCGCAATCAACCAAAAGGACAAAATTAAAACCGCGTGAATCTAAGGTTCTTGTAACTTGGATTCACGCGGTTTTTTCATTTTATTGAGTTTTGTCTCAGCCTCTTTCAAATTTCTTATGCCAAAACGCACCCTCAGATGGGATAGTGGTTTGAACTCGTTGATCTGCGTTGCAGCCGGACGCGTGTCCTATGGGCGTGCGGTGAACCACTGATCCTCCCGGGAGTCACCGGCTGTAGCGAAGATCAACTAAGCGAATGCGAATTAATCATGTTACACAATCGCACCTATTTTTAGAATAAACCTTTACTCTTTTGGAAGAACTCCTTTTGTAATTTCCTTCATCATTTTATCCAATACAGTTCCAATAATAATAGAGACAAAGAATAATATGACAATGAAAATAAATTCTTCTAAGAAGGGGCTCGGGAACTTTCCCTCAATCAATTTTTTACCGTAAACTATAAGGGCGGTTGAAGTACCTAACGTGAAAATATAAGTTGCAATCACACCTATAATTTGAGTTTTACTAAGTTTTTTATACTCTTTCAAATTCACTCTATTTTTTATAAATACACGTGTCATTAGTAACAAAAGCAATACAATTAATACATAGTCACCCAAGTTTAGCCTCCTTAAAATGGCCCTATTACCGAATAGGCACTAATCCTTATTAAAGAATTGCGCCCGATTGATGAACAGCTACATAAGGAATTACTTAGTGATTGGTACTTTATTGACAGTCAGTAAATGTCCTTCTTGCAGTAAAAGTTGTTTTGGGTCTACAATCTCATGCAATAGTAAATTAGATTTTTTCTGTATCTTTAGTTCAACTCGATTTGAATTTAATAAGTTAGCAATTTGCACTGTACATACATCATAAGGTGCTGTGTGATTACGGATGTATTGTAGTAATTCACGTAACTCCCACCCTTTTTCTACTCCATTAATAATTTCTCTCTGAACAGGATAATCGAATCCTGGAATTAACCACGCATCAGTGTCTATAAAACCAAGCGAAGCATTGCCCGACCCCAATTTCTGGTCAGAGGCTAAATAATAATAATTCGTCATTTTACTCCCCCTCATCAAAATGGCCCGTTTGTATCAGATCACGAAATATGCTTATTAAATGTTTATTACTAAATCTGCAATGCTATAAGGGTTTATCGTGTCAAGGTAATGCTTTTCACCAAGCCAATATCTTTCTGTATATTTTTTCAATCTGTCTTGATATTCTCCAATGTAAGAGTCACGATTTAATACCCTCTCTTTTCTTAATTCAAAAGGGCAATTTAAAAAAATAACATAATCAAAAAAAATCTTCCATTCTTTCCTTTGTAGGAATATACCTTCAATAAGAACGATACTACCCGCTAGTACATCGACCTGTCTATTGGAAATTGAATCTGTAGATTTATCATAAAACGATAAATGTAAATGCTCACTGTTATACAGAGATTTTAAAAAAGTGTTTAATAACCCATCGATGTCCCACTGTAAGTAATAAAACTCGTACCATTCTTCATATCCAGTATGATACCGCTTATTTTTTTCAACAATGTGATCATCAAGATGAACTATGTTAACTTTGCAGTTATAACCCTTTAATTTTTGCTTAACCATCTTAACAAAGGTGGTTTTACCAGCCCCTCCTAATCCGTCCAAACCGACTATTAAAGGCCGATTTTTATTAGGTCGATTAAGGAATTGATTATATAAAGTTTCTGCCGTTTCTCCAGCAAACATATAATTTTCATTCTCCTTTAAATCTAATCTTTTAATCCTTAAAAACAGATATGAACACATTACTTATCCTGCAATCTGGCCCGTTTATGGAATAACCTACTTCTCTTGCTTGTACGTTCTATCCCATAATAAGTTTCACTTTTCTCACAACTTCCATTACAGTTCATCGAGTACACCAATCCTAAACTCTTTCTCTACTATATACATACAATTCACTTCTACGAAATTTTTCAAAACTTAAAAAAGAGCAGCTAGTTTTTACTCTAGCTGCTCTACTTATTTAATCACACCGTATGGAAATTGGTTCCGTCCGTAGTTTCTGCCACAATGCCAGCACGTATCACAAAGTCTCCGAAGTGCTCTCCGTCATCGCGTTCTTTCGCATAACGTTTTAATATAGGTCCTAATTCACTTAAGATCTCTTCTTCTCCAATATTTTCACGGTAGATCTTGCTCAAGCGTTGTCCCGAAAAACCGCCACCTAAATACATATTGTACTTGCCGGGTCCTTTACCGATGAAACCTAGTTCCGCTATCGCTGGACGTGCACAACCATTCGGGCAACCTGTCATACGCGTTACGATCTCTTCATCCCCTAGCCCTGCCTCGTCGAGCAAGCCTTCGATTTTCGTGATCAATGAAGGTAGATATCGCTCGGCCTCCGCCATCGCTAATCCACAAGTCGGTAGCGATACACATGCCATAGAGTTCTTACGCAGCGCTGACTGCTCTGTTGGTGATTCTAACCCGTATTTCGCAATAATTTCTTCTATATTCTTTTTATTTGAATCCGCTACATCACCTAATACTAAGTTTTGATTCGGACTCAAGCGGAAATCACCTGTGTGGATCTCTGCAATTTCACGAAGTGCGGTCATCAATTTATAGTTTTCTGTATCACGCACTCGACCGTTTTCAATAAAGAATGTATAATTCCAGCGATCATTTTCTGCTGCAACCCATCCATAGCGATCTCCGTTATGATCAAAGTGATAAGGGCGTGTTTCTTCCAACTCCCAGCCTAGACGGCTATGAAGTTCGCTGACTAGCCAATCTAATCCTCGAGAATCAATTGTATACTTAAATCGTGCATATTTTCGTACAGAACGGTTTCCATTGTCACGCTGGATCATCATCAAGTGCTTCGCTACCTCCACCACTTGATCAGCAGGCACAAAACCGATTAAGCGTGCTAACTGCGGATACGTCTGCTCATCGCCATGCGCCATTCCCATGCCGCCACCTACCGCAACGTTGAAGCCGACTAATTTTTCATTTTCTACTATCGCAATTAATCCAATGTCTTGAGAAAATACATCAATATCATTCATTGGAGGTACCGCTATTCCAATTTTGAACTTTCTAGGCAAATAGGTCGCGCCATAGATTGGCTCTACTTCTTCCCCTGCCGTATCCACAACTTTTTCCTCATCCAACCAAATTTCATGATAAGCCGTTGTTTGTGGCAACAAGTCTAAGCTTAATCGCTTCGACCACTCATATATTTCCGCGTGAACCGATGACTGATTTGGATTCGGACTGCACATGACGTTTCGGTTGACGTCACCACAAGCGGCGATAGAATCCAGTAATGCATCATTCATTTCCTGGATATTTTTTTTCATATTCCATTTCAAAATACCATGCATTTGGAACGCTTGGCGTGTTGTTAACTTTAATGTTCCATTACCATATTTATGTGCCAATTCATCCATAACCAGCCATTGTTTTGGCGTGGCAAAGCCAGCTGGTGTCCGCACGCGGATCATGAACTGATAGGCAGGCTCTAATTTTTGGCGCTGACGCTCGACCCGCAGATCTCGGTCATCTTGCAAATAACTGCCGTGGAATTTCATCAGACGGTTATCATCATCTGGAATTCCGGAACTGATAGAGTCATTCATCGTTTCAATGAGACTACCACGCAAGTAATCACTTTTAATTTTAATTTCTTCTACATCACTCGGCGCTCCATCTTGTATATGGATTGGTTTTGTTGTTGAAGACATGCTTCCACACTTCCTTTCAAATTACTTAATAGACATCTCGCTGATAGCGTTTCTCTTGAACTAACTGTGTGATGAATTGTTCGGCTTCTTCAAGTGATTTGCCGCCTTCTTGTTGAAGAATTTCCAGCAAAGTCGCGTGGACGTCTTTTGCCATGTTCTGTTCATCACCACATACATAAATCACTGCACCTTCTTCAATCCATTGATACAGTTCTTGACTCGCTTGTTTCATACGATGTTGTACATATACTTTTTCATCCGTATCACGTGAAAAAGCTACATCGAGGCGTGTTAACGTGCCATCCTTCACGTAATTTTGCCACTCCGTTTGATAATAGAAATCGGTCACATAATGCTGATCTCCAAAGAACAACCAAGACTTTCCTTCCGCTCCTGTTTCACTACGTTCTTCAATGAATGAACGGAATGGCGCGATACCCGTCCCTGGCCCTATCATAATAATCGGTGTTTCCGAATTAGCTGGTAAACGGAAATTATCATTTTTATGGATATAAATCGGCAATGTATCTCCAGGCTCAAGATTTTCTGCACATTGGATAGAACACACGCCTTGTCTGTCGCGACCATGCGCTTCGTAACGAACAGCACCAATTGTCAGATGCACTTCTTCAGGGTTCGCTTCTAGGCTACTGGCAATTGAATATAATCTTGCTGGCAATTTACGAAGAATTCCCACCAGTTGTTGTTCTGAAGCTTCTACTGGTCCAAAGTCCATTAATGCATCGTATAAGTCCCGTCCATCGACATACGCACGAAACTCATCCGCATTTTCTTTATTTAGGAGTCGCTTCAACTCTTCTGACTTAGAGTAATTAGTCAGTTTTTCAAGTAGCGGTTTAGTTACTACGGTAATCTCTAAGTGATGAAGTAATGCGATACGTAAAGCACGGCGTTCCCCTTGTGAGTTGATTTCCACTGTTTCTTCTGCATTCCAGCTTCCTAACTTAATAATCTCATCGACTAAGTCGGAATTATTCGTTGGGAAAATCCCTACACTGTCACCCGGCTTATATGTCAATCCCGATCCTTCTAATGAAATCTCCACATGACGCGTCTCTTTATTAGAACCTCGACCGTTTAGATTAATATTTTCAAGTACTTCTGCATTAAACGGGTTGGTGCGTGAGTACTGAGTAGATGATGGGTTTTCCACTTCTACACTAGCTGCAGCCGATTGACCGCCAGATTGAATTTCTAACGACACTTCCACCTCTGATAGCCACTGCGCTGCCGGCTCATCATAATCTAAATCACAATCTACTCGTGGAGCTAACTGAACTGCGCCTAGTTCGGATAGTTTCTGATCAAAATCAGCGCCTGTTTTACAGAAAAATTCGTACGAGCTATTGCCAAGTGCCAATACTGAATAATGGAGATGATCTAGTTTCGGAGCACGTTTTCCATGCAAAAACTCATGGAATGGCAACGCTGTATCAGGTGGATCTCCTTCTCCATGCGTACTGACGACCAGTAATAGATTTTCGATTTTCTTCAGATTATTCGGCTTGAAATCATTCATAGACTGGATTGTCACATCAAAAGATTGTTCTTTTAACTTGGCTGCCGCTTGTTCAGCGATTCCCTGTCCGTTACCTGTTTGTGAGCCATAAAGAACAGTTATTTCTTTTACTGCCGTCGGAATTTCTATAGCGGGACGTTCTAATACAGCGACGTCAGCCGATGGTATTGAAGCTGAGCTGACAGCTGTTAAATAACCACTCAACCAACTTTGCTGTGTTTCTGTGATGCTCGGTAATAAACGATTGAGCAATTCTACTTGTTCTTCACTAAAAGGACTGTTCGTTACTTGTAACGCCATATTCATCACCCTCGCAACCTCTAATTGTATTTTTTATTATTGCTTAATGTTGCAGAAAATCTGACTAGACTGACAACTATTTTTAAGATGGTTTCATTGTATTATGATTATTCCTATTAGTCAAGTAGGCTTTTGATATGGAACGTGGTATCTGATGTCAATAGGCAATTAAAGGATAAATATGTATCTTTCTAGTATTTATTGTGTTTTTAGAAAATATACGAGATACTATATTTAACTAGATAATTTCTGTGAGAACCTTTTCATTCTTGATATTCTGTAACATATAATGTGTTTATTAGTCTACTTAGTAACTATTATGAAAGGAGGGATTTAGTATGAAAAGAAAGGTCAGTAAGCAACAATTAACTTTCTTGCAACAAGAGTTTTCTTTTCTACAACAGCAAGGCAAAATGAAAGAAGTAGATGCCAACGAAATGCTCTCGCTATATGAATCTAAAGGTGGCACTAATTTCGTGAGAATCTTGCTGGCTTTCGGGGCTATATTAGTGGGGATAGGAATACTGAGTTTTATCGCAGGTAACTGGGCTTTACTAACGCCATTCTTTAAGCTCGGATTAATCATCGTCGGCATGGTCTTGGCATACTTCGCAGGATACAAGCTTGAAAGCAATTACGAAAAAACGTCTCGCAGTATGTATTATATCGGGGCTGCCATTTTTGGAGCTGGAATATTTCTAATTGGTCAGAGCTTTCATTTACAATATACGGTGTATACAGATTTCCTATTATGGGGGATCGGAATCCTGCCACTTGCCTATTATGTAAAAGATCAATTGCTCGCTGTATTTGCTAGTGCATTTTTTATTATTTACAGCTTTAGTGCTTTCACAACGTATGAAGTTGGAAGCTTCGGTCCTTTTTGGCTACTTCTATTGATTCCTCTACTGTTCTGGATGAATGAAACGCGATTCAGAAGAAAAAGTTCGTTGTTTGTTATGAATGTATTGCTTAGTGTAGCTTTTATCGTCAATATGCTAGAATTCTTCCATGTTGAGGAATGGATTTCCGTCTTGATTGTCTTTGTATTAGGTGTATTTCTTGCACTCGCACCTTTAAAACAGTATCGTACAGAGTCGTCTTGGATGGGTTCCGTATTATTTGGAATCACGGGCATGATGCTAACGTTCCCATTCATATGGGATGATTTGCGATTTGGTGATACTGCACCATATATCTTCACCGCTATATTCGTTATCTTATTGATTTACCTTCTGAAGAAAGACAGCTTACCAGCCATCTTAATCACATGTGCGTTAATCTACCGCTATTACACGGATATCACATATGACTTCATGCCAAAGTCATTATTTTTCATCATAGGTGGTTTGCTGTTGATCGGCTTTGGATTCTGGTTTGAAAAATCACGACGAGAGACGGTGAAACGTCATGAAGAATAAACGGAATCTATTTCTTATTGCCTTAATCGTCCCAATCATCCTCCTGTTAGCGATGACTTGGAAACCTTTATACACAGTGAAGACAGGTAAAACCATCACATTGGAAACAGTACCTGTCGACCCGCGCGATATTCTTTATGGTGATTATGTTAGTCTTCAATTTGCGATTGAAGAATTCTCCAAAGAAAGTCTTGACCCTGCGCTCATTAAAGAATTCTCCAAACATGATACTGGAAGACTGACAGTATATGCAGTTTTAGAACAAGAAGAAGGAGATGTATATGGGTTAAAGACCGTTACACATAAGAAACCAAGCGATGGCCTTTTTTTAAAAGGTGATATGTATTACTACGGTGAACACAATATCGATGAAAATCAAATGTATTTTGCAAACTTTCTTCCTGATCGTTTCTATGTAACTGAAAATACGGGTATGCTGTTAGAAGATTTGTCACGCAAAGGTCAATTGCTTGCAGATATAAAAGTTCGTGATGGTTTTGCTGTATTAGAAGATGTACGGCCTAAATAGGTCACTTTATTGGAGTAGCGGAAGCCCTCACTGGAGGTCGTGGTATATACGATTTCGAGTAGGGGCTTTTTTTAGTTGGTAATCTTTTTGAAGGTAGTGAGAAGTCGGCTTCGGGGTGTAGTACTGCCACTTACTTCATCCGCTTGTGTCTTTTTAGGTATTTCCTCACAAGTTCTTGAATTTGTAACTATTTTTTCTGTTTACACACTATACAAAACTACTACTTTTACGTATAATTTAGGTAATTCACTAAAGGAGCTGGAGCTGAACTTGAAGCCTATTTCAAAATTAGCATCAAAGATTTTTGTCGTAGCCCTCTTTGTCACGGCCATTGCAGCAGGTGTCACTTGGAACTATTTACTACCCACTGGAGGAAAAGAAGTTTCATTTGCTCAGATGGAAAAACTGATTGCTGAACAATCAGGTGCTGGTGTCTTATTAAACGAAACGGCCAAAGGAAAGTTATCCATCATTGTAGATAACACAACATACAGCACGATGGTGCGTCCACAAAGTACATTAGTGGATGACTTAGTACAGAAATATAATGTAACGTATCAATATAAAGCAGAGAGTTCGATGGGCGGTTGGATTTTTGGTGGGCTTGTATTGGCAGCTCTTTTGACACTTTTCATTCTTCATAAAAAAGGTAAGCTCAATGTTGGCGCGTCAGCTATGAAGCATCAAGCGTCAAAGGCGACTCCTCTACCTGACATCACAATGGATGATATCGGTGGAATCCCTCAAGAAATGAAGGATGAAATCCAACAGACGTTAGAAGTATTCAAAAACCCTGAAGCGGCAAATGAAATGGGCATTGCCTTGCCTCAAGGTATTTTACTATATGGACCTCCGGGGACAGGTAAAACATTACTAGCTCAAGCTATCGCAAAAGAAATAGGAGCTACTTTTTATTCTTCTAGTGGAGCAGCCTTTACAGAATTATTTGTAGGTGTTGGAGCTTCACGAGTGCGTACACTTTTTGAAAATGCACGCAAACAACGTCCTGCTGTGATCTTCATAGACGAAGTAGATGCGTTGGCTGGAAAAAGAAAAGAACATGGTGGAGAAGAATCTGAAAAGACGTTAACGGAACTACTAGTTCAACTTGACGGTGGTAATGATAATGACGGTGTTTTATTCATTGCAGCTACGAATCGGAAAGATATGCTGGATGATGCATTCTTACGACCTGGGCGTATCGACTTTACTTTTCATGTTCAATTGCCGGATACAAAAGGACGTCGCGAAATTATCGATATCCATACAAACGGCAAAACGTTGGCTCCTAATGTGGTCGCGTCTCTCGATACACTTGCAGATAGCACTTCAGGTTTTTCTGGCGCAGAAATAAGTAGCTTGTTCGAAACAGCCAGCCGCCGGGCCATTCGCGAAGGACGGAAATTAATCGAGAAGCATGATTTAGATTTTGCAATTGACCGGACAATCCTTGGAAATACAGCACGCACGTTAAGCGACCAAGAAACGAAGCGTCGTGTAGCCATTCACGAATCCGGACATGCCATCATCGCTGCTCTTACAAAGCCAGGTTCTGTAAGAAAAGCGACGATTATTCCAAGGGGTCAAGCACTCGGTTATGTAGCCCCTATTCAAAAGGAATTACATTTATCTACTGCTAGCGAATTGCTTGATCAAGTCAGTATGATTTTAGCGGGCGGCATTGCAGAGCGTCTCTATTTGGGGGAGCACAGTATCGGAGTTGGAGGCGATGTGGAACAGGCCAAAGAGATTCTTGAGCGTATGGTGAATACTGGATTGTTCCAAGAAGGATTTTCTTTGATCTTCAATAAAGCTGAACGTGAAGAAAAAATGCAAATGCTATTTGATCAAGCTGCGCAAAAGACGGAAACGCTCATTAAGGAGCACGCGTATCAATTTGAAGAGTTAGTCAATGCACTATATAAAGAAGAAACGCTTGAAGGTGACGAAGTACAACGCATAGTCGAGTTGTCGACTCCTAAAGATGCGGTAGTGTTTATCTGATAGCAAAACAGCGATCATCCTCTTGATGATCGCTGTTTTTTTAGTTTGCGTTGGTTAACAGCGCTTCTCTAACCTCATCGGCCATCCATCTTTGATCCGCAACGAAATCAATGGTTCCGGAACGGGCGCATGTGGTCGCATATTGCGAAAGATAAACTTCTTATAAAGTACCGATATGATCAATGTCGCTTCTAGCATAGCAAATCGAGAACCGATACAACTGCGTGAACCACCTCCGAATGGGAAATAACTAAATGGCGCATACTTATTACCTGTCGCAAACCGATCGGGATCAAATGTGTCAGGATCTGGGAACATCTCTTTATTTCGGTGAATCGCAAATGGACAAATCATAAACGTGCTTCCCTTTTTAAAAGACCTTCCAAACATCTCGACCGGTTCGTTAAGTTCGCGATAAATTAGCCAAGCAGGCGGATAAAGACGCAAGCCTTCTTCAATAATTTGCTGTGTATATGGTAATTCTCGCATCCAATTAAATGGGTTACCTACCAAGTTCGCGGAATTCAATTCATCCAACAGACGCTTCTCTACTTTAGGAAGCCGTGCAATTTCAGCAAATAACCAGCCTAATAAGTTTGCCGTTGTTTCGTGTCCTGCGAGCAACATCGTCATCATCTGATCACGTACTTCTTTGTCAGGCAACCTGTTTCCGGCCTCATCTGTAACCGCCATCATCATGCCAAGCAACGAGTCTTTAAACCATTCTGGATGTTCTTTTGCAGCGACTAATACATCGTCAATCATTTCCTCAAGTGTTTGTATCGCTTTTTTATGTTTCAAGTTGGCTTTAGTCGGAACAGAAGATGGAATCATCACAGGACTAAATAAAATTTTGACGCTTTGCTCAATCGTTGTTGTGACGGCATCTGCAAGTTCTTTCTCCTCTGCAGAGACATCAGTCGAAAACATTGTTCGTGTAATGATCGACAATGTCAAACGCATCATTACTGTATGTATATCTACTTCCTCTTCATGCTCAAGACGTTTGACTAGCTTCTCCGTTTCATCAATGATCGAATAGGCATAACGTTCCATCACCTCTTTATAAAACGCTGGTTGAATATATTTCTTCTGCGTCGCATGCCGTTCACCTTCCGTCGTCAATAGACCCTCTCCCACTGTTCTCTGCAACACAGTCGTTGTTCGTCCTTTAATAAATGACTGGTCTTGACGAATCAAGATTTCTCGAATTGCTTCGGGACTGTTAACCACAAACGTCGGTGAAATGCCTGTCTTCAATGAAATCACATCACCAAGTGGCTGTACTCGCATAAAAAAAGCAATCGGATCACGCACGAATTCCAAATAGTTCTGTAATCGTGGCGTTGCAATATCTTGTACAGTAACCATAAACTCTCCTCCAAAATTATCATATTGTATTACTTCTCTATCTCCAGTATGTATGCTGTGTTTCTGGATATGCTAGTAAAAAGGAGGTGGGTCAATTGGCAAAAGACGTATTATGTGAAGTGACAAATTGTCATTTTTGGGAATCAGGTAACCAATGTGGAGCAGATGAAATCAAAGTAATTTCACGAAAAGGAAGAAAAGCAAAAGACTCAGCCGAAACAGATTGTAATACGTTCATTCCAAAAGGATGATCCACCGTGCAGCAGCCACGCTTTCATGCTTGGCTGCTTTTTTATTGATAAGTTGAACGCGTACGCATCGCTTCCCAGTTAACAGCTATCACACTCAAAACTGCAATCACTCCACCAATCATAGACAATCCACTCGGGAGTTCTTGTAGCCATACCCATGCAACCAATATCGCCACGACTGGCTCTATATAGAGTAGACTCGAAACTGCTCCCGCATCGGCAATCGACAACGCAGTAGACCAGGTTACATAGGCAATCGTTGCTGGAATAACCCCCATATAAATTGTTGATAATGTGGCTTCAAGCGTAGCCCCTTGTATTTCATTTAGCAAGCCTGGTGTGAAATATAAAAACGGTAAGGTACCCGCCCATGTGAAGTATGCTGTCAACTCGACAGGAGTGTAACGGTTGAATAAAGGTTTCTGAAAGACGAAAAATATAGAAGTAGAAATAACCGCAATAATAATGAACCACGCGCCTACCGATACTTCCAACGCACCTTCCGAACTTCCTATCGTTATCAACGCAACACCCGATAATCCAATTGCCATACCAATCCAACCTAATCGACTAATTTTCTCACTTAGGAAAATCACTGCGATTATCGAAGTGAAAATCGGCACCGTTGCGATAAACAGACCGGCCGTTCCAGCTGATACAGTTTGTTCTCCGTATGTCAGACCAAAGTGATAAATACTGATTCCCGCGAAGCCTAGTAGCATGATCTTCCATATATCCTGTTTTGCAGGCAGACGAATTTTCGTTCCCGGCCATAATGCATATAAAATAAATACTAATGAAGCGACGATGAACCGTGTCAACACCAAATGCCCAGGAGAATACCCTCCTAGCAAACTCACTCGAATAGCAGCAAAACTAGAGCCCCATGCGACAACGGTGAATAATCCTAAATAGAAAGCTTTCTTATTCATATGAAAACCTGCCTTGATTTGAAATTACAGAGTAAATAATAATCATTTCAACTTGAACGTAGCGGTGCAATGAGCAACTAATTCATCTTTCTCATTGAATAACGTTCCTTCAACCAGAGCCGTAGAGCGTGTTCTATTAATAACGGCAGCTTTTGAATAAACGGTTTCCTGAACGACCGGCTTTAGGAATTGTGTCGTCATTTGTATCGTCATGACATCATTTGCACCCATCGACCGACAAAGCATTCCCATCGTCGTATCGAGAACGGACATATACATACCACCGTGAATAGTTCCACGTACATTATCATAGTCTTGACGATAAGGTAAATATAATTCCACTTGACCCGCTTCTAATTTTTGTGTTTGCAGACCGGCAAATTTCCAAAAAGGACTTGTTTCGAAGTCTTGTCGAACCTGTTCCAAATATTCCACTGTTGTATCGTTCATTTCATTACCTCCATAGAATGTAGTAATTGTTTTATATACCATATCGTAAAGACGTTCTGACGACAATTCAAAGCATTTTACCATTTGCCATAAAAAAGCTTTTTCTAATATTTTTCTATAAAAAGTATATATTTTTCATTCTTTTTCCTTTATAATGAAATCAATTTCATAAGTTTTTTAATTTAGAAAGAGTACCTGTGAGCATTACGCCAATCCAATCACCTGTTATGTAATGGAATAGAGTGAATATCTATTCTTATATCAACAAGCGAAACAGAGTAAAGGTCCCTCTCCAATCTGTCATGTTTGTATTATTTCATGTGGATTGGAGAGGGACTTTTTTATGTGATTATACTTTTTAAAAAAGCAATTTTGAAAGGACGGATGTTTCGGTTGGAAAATAAGCTGAAGCTCTACGGCTTTAACAACCTCACCAAAACTCTTAGCTTCAACATTTACGATGTGAGCTATGCAAAGAGTAGAAGAGAGCAAAGTGAGTATATCGCCTATATAGATGAGCAATACAATTCAGAACGTTTAACGAAAATTCTCTACGATGTTACTGAAATGATTGGTGCGCATGTATTGAATGTCAGTAAACAAGATTACGACCCACAAGGTGCTAGTGTAACGTTGATGATTTCAGAGGAAAAATTCCCTGCATCACAAATTGATCCTTCTTGTAATCAAGGCGCGATACCTATCTTGCCAGATAAAGACTCCGTCGTCAGTCATTTAGACAAGAGCCACGTGACTGTCCATACGTATCCCGAGTATCATCCCGATAACTCCATTGCGACATTTCGTGTAGATATAGATGTGTCGACGTGTGGAGAGATTTCTCCGTTGAATGCGCTCGACTACCTGATCGGAAGCTTTGATTCGGATATTATTACCGCAGACTATCGCGTGCGTGGATTTACACGGTCAGTAGACGGTAAAAAACTTTTCATGGATCATGCAATTACATCCATTCAAGACTTCATTGATCAGAAAACATTGCAAAAATATGATGCAATCGATATAAATGTTTACCAAGCGAATATCTTCCATACGAAATTACTCATTAAAGAGATTGATTTACAAGATTACCTATTCAACAAAGATGTTTCGGAATTACCGCCAAAGGAACGCCTTCAAATTTCTCATAATCTTCGCAAAGAGATGATTGAAATCTACAGCGGTTCCAACGTCTATGAAAATGAGTGAGGAGAGACCATTGAAATTATCACAACATCGCGTTCCTATTATGGAAGCATTGCAACAATATCAAGAAGCACGTGTCGTTCCTTTTGATGTACCCGGACACAAGCACGGTCGAGGCAATAAGGAGCTCGCAGATTTTCTCGGGGAGACTTGCTTACAACACGACGTGAATTCCATGAAACCTCTTGATAATTTATGCCACCCTGTTTCTGTCATACGTGAAGCTGAAGAGTTGGCAGCGGACGCGTTCGGCGCGAAACACGCTTTCTTGCTTGTAAACGGGACGACCTCTGCTGTACAAGCGATGGTCATGACAGCTTGTAAAGCAGGAGAGAAAATCATCATGCCGCGTAATGTTCATCGCAGTGCAATCAATGCCTTGATCTTAAGTGGTGCTATTCCTATCTATGTGAATCCGGGAGTGCAAGAGGATCTTGGCATTGCACTCGGTATGGCAGTAGATGAAGTTAAGAAAGCCATCGTGGATCACCCAGACGCCAAAGCGATTCTCATTAATAATCCAACCTATTATGGTATTTGCTCCAATTTGCAAGCCATTACTGATATAGCACATGCACACGGTATGCTCGTGCTAGTGGATGAAGCACATGGCACGCATTTTTATTTTAACGATAAACTGCCTGCTTCCGCGATGTCCGTCGGCGCGGATATGGCTTCTATCAGTATGCATAAATCAGGTGGATCTTTAACACAAAGTTCCTTTTTATTAATCAATAATGCGGTGAGTGAAGGCTATACGCGACAGATTATTAACCTAACGCAGACTACGAGCGGTTCTTATCTATTGATGTCGTCATTGGATATTTCACGGAAAAACCTGGCATTACACGGGCAGGAAATCTTCGATGAAGTGATCAAGATGGCGCAGTATACCCGCGATGAAGTCAATCAGATCGGCGGCTATTATGCATACTCTAAAGAGCTGATAAACGGCGATACCATCTATGACTTTGACGAGTCCAAATTGTCGATTCATACGCGTCAAATGGGTCTGGCTGGCATTGAAGTATATGATATTTTACGCGATGAATACGATATCCAAATTGAGTTCGGGGACGTAGCGAATATCCTTGCCTATATTTCAGTCGGGGACCGTACACTCGATCTTGAACGATTGGTCGCAGCACTAGCAGAAATCAATCGTCGTTATAAAAAGGATCCTAGTTCGTTATTCGACCACGAATATATCAATCCGCAAATTGTTCAATCGCCCCAACAGGCTTTTTACGCGGATAAGGAGACATTAGTACTTTACGAATCTTCAGGACGCGTGGCAAGCGAATTCGTCATGTGCTATCCCCCTGGCATTCCAATTCTGGCACCCGGAGAACGAATCACAAATGAAATAATTGAATACATCAATTACTGTAAGGACAAGGGATGTTTCTTGACGGGTACCGAAGATGCAAAAGTTGATTGGATTAATGTAGTAAAGGAGGACGTCTAATGAATCTATGGTTTACTGAAGATCATTCACCCCATACACGATTTTCATTTCGTGTCGAAGAACATCTATATACTGCGACGAGTGAATTCCAGAAAATTGATGTCTTCCAAACGACAGAGTTCGGTAAAATTTTGACATTGGATGGTTATGTCATGGTGACAGAAAAAGATGAATTCATTTATCACGATATGATTGTTCACGTGCCGATGGCTACCAATCCGTCCATCGAGAACGTGTTGGTCATCGGTGCAGGTGATGGTGGGACCGTACGCGAATTGACGCGCTATCCATCAATCAAACAAATCGATATGGTGGAGATTGATGAGCAAGTTGTGAAAGTGTGCCAAGAATTTTTACCACAAACCGCAGCCCAACTGACTGATCCACGCGTTACACTCTATTTTGAGGATGGTCTGAAATTCGTTCGTCAGCAAGAAAATGCCTATGATTTGATCATTGTCGATTCCACCGATCCATTCGGGCCAGGTGAAGGACTCTTCACGAAAGAGTTTTATGGCAATTGCTACAAGGCTTTGAATAGCCAAGGCATTCTTGTAAATCAGCATGAAAGTGCTTTTTACGCCGAAGATGCACGCGGTATGCAACGAGCACATAAAAGTATTATGGGATTCTTCCCCGTTTCTAAAGTCTATCAAGCACACATACCAACCTATCCATCGGGGCACTGGCTGTTCGGATTTGCTTCCAAAAAATATGACCCGATAGATGATTTGGATGCCAATTCATGGAATGCACTTGGTTTGCAAACAAAATATTATAATACAAAACTTCATGTCGGCTCATTCGCTTTACCGAATTATGTTAAGGAGCTATTAACCCATGCTAAATAAAAATATAGAAACATTTCTAGGGTTCGAAGCAGACTACGAGGAGGCTTCATTCGTAATATTCGGTGCTCCTTTTGATTCCACAACATCTTTTCGTCCTGGTACACGATTCGCTAGTAAAGTGATGCGAAGCGAATCATTCGGTCTTGAGACATATAGTCCTTATCAAGAAGCAGATTTAACGGATTACTCATTATTCGACGGCGGTGATCTGGAATTAAGTTTTGGTAACACGGAGCGTGCTCTTGAGCAAATTGAACAGTTCACTTCACTCGTTTTGGAGGATGGGAAAATCCCTTGCATGATTGGCGGTGAACATTTAGTCACTTTGGGAGCTGTACGTGCTGTTGCGAAAATGCATCCTGATTTACATGTCATTCAATTCGATGCACATACAGACTTGCGCGAAGAATATTTAGATCAACGCCTATCTCATGCTACGGTTATTCGCAGAATCTGGGACTTGCTCGGAGATAATAAAATCTATCAATACGGTATCCGTTCCGGTGATCGTTCAGAATTTGAATGGGCGGCTAAGCAACATGTCTTTATGAATAAATTTAATTTTGACGGACTTGAAGATACGGTTAAGAAGTTACAGGATAAACCCGTCTATTTGACGATTGATCTAGATGTCTTAGACCCTTCCGTATTCCCGGGAACTGGTACGCCGGAAGCGGGTGGCGTCAGCTTTGTTGAATTGCTACAAGCGATTTTGACGGTCAGCGGTTTGAATATCGTTGCCTGTGATATCAACGAGCTGTCCCCTATCTACGACCAAAGCGGCTCATCAACAGCCGTGGCTTGTAAAGTGTTACGTGAATTAACGATTGCTATAAACAAAAATAACTAAATTGGTGGTGTCTTTAATGGGAAAAGCATTAATTATTGGAGCTGGCGGCGTGGCAAGTGTTGTCGTGCATAAGTGTTGTGAGGTACCCGATGTATTTGAAGAAATTTGTATCGCGAGTCGCACGAAATCTAAATGTGATGCATTGAAAGAAAAGCTGGACGGTGGACGAACGAAAATCCAAACAGCTCAAGTAGATGCAGATAACGTGCCTGAACTTGTCGCGTTAATCAATGAATTTAAACCAGATATCGTCATTAATGTCGCATTGCCTTATCAGGACTTGACGATTATGGATGCATGTCTTGAAACAAATGTAGACTATCTGGATACTGCAAACTACGAACCGCTTGATACAGCGAAATTTGAATATAAATGGCAGTGGGCTTATAAAGAGAAGTTTGAAGAAGCAGGTATTACCGCATTGCTCGGCAGCGGTTTCGACCCTGGCGTAACCGGTGTGTTCTCCGCATATGCATTGAAGCATTACTTCGATGAAATCCATACGATTGATATTGTCGATGCCAATGCAGGCGACCACGGCTATCCGTTCGCAACTAACTTTAACCCGGAAATCAACATCCGTGAAATCACAGCTAACGGACGCTATTACGAAAATGGAGAGTTCATCGAAACAGAACCTCTTGAAGTGAAACGCGTCTATGATCTACCTGAAATCGGACCAAAAGATGTCTATTTGCTATACCATGAGGAACTTGAGTCATTAGCGAAAAATATTACCGGTGTAAATAAAATCCGTTTCTGGATGACGTTCTCCGAAAAGTATTTGATGCATTTGCGTGTACTTGAAAATGTGGGTATGACATCCATCGAACCGATTGATTTTGAAGGTCAGCAAATTGTTCCACTACAATTCTTAAAGGCGGTACTACCGGACCCTGCTTCTCTTGGACCACGTACGAAAGGAAAAACGAATATAGGTTGTATCTATCAAGGTACGAAGAACGGTGAGCCAAAAACGTATTATGTTTACAATATTTGTGATCACCAAGAGTGCTATCAAGAAGTGGGATCACAAGCTATTTCCTATACAACAGGTGTTCCAGCTATGATCGGTGCGATGATGATGTTAACAGGCAAATGGAAAAAGCCAGGGGTCTTCAATATTGAAGAATTCGATCCGGATCCATTTATGGATGCGTTGAATGAGTATGGTTTACCTTGGCACGAAGATTTCAATCCAACTTTGATAGATTGAGGAGAATAGTATGAAATTTGATGTCCAAGCAGTCCCTTCACCTAGTTATGTTGTGGATGAAAAATTGCTGATTGCTAACTTAGAAAAATTGAAATCTATTATCGACCAAACAGGATGCAAGATTTTACTCGCACAAAAAGGGTTTTCGATGTTCGAAGTTTATCCATTAATCGGTCGGTATTTGCATGGCGTTACTTCAAGTGGTTTATTTGAAGCGCGTCTCGGCTTTGAAGAGATGGGGAAAGAAGTTCACACGTATGCCCCTGCTTTCCACGAGAATGAGTTTGAGGAAATCCTTCGCTACTCTGATCATTTGGTATTCAATTCATTTGCGCAGTGGAAGCTGTTTAAGTGCCGAGTTCAGGAGCAGGAAAAGTCCATTGAATGTGGAATCCGAATCAATCCCGAGTACTCGGAGATTGAAGTGGATATGTACAACCCTTGCTTCACCTATTCGAGATTTGGTGTTACGTTAGATAATTTCAAAGCTGACGAACTCGAAGGTATTAGCGGCCTGCACTTCCATACGATGTGCGAGCAGAACTCCGATACGTTGTGGCGGACGATCCAAATCATCGATGAAGAGTTCGGTCCCTATTTACAGAAGATGAAGTGGATCAACTTCGGTGGCGGTCATCATATCACTCGGGCCGATTACGATCTAAAGACATTAATCCGTTGCATTCGTTTCATGCAAGATAAATATAACCTTGAAGTGTACCTAGAACCGGGTGAAGCCGTTGCCTTAAACACAGGCTTTCTCGTCGCGACAGTACTTGACACGATGTATAATGGGATGGACATTGCTATTCTCGATACGTCGGCTTCTTGTCATATGCCAGATGTTTTGGAGATGCCTTATCGTCCTGAGATCATTGGGGCAGGTACGCCAAATGAAAAAGCCCATACCTATAGATTAGGCGGGCCAACTTGTCTTGCAGGTGATGTTATTGGTGATTATTCATTCGATCAGCCATTGCAACCTGGTGATCGCCTAGTATTTTGCGATATGGCACATTATTCGATGGTAAAGAACAATACGTTCAATGGCGTTAATTTGCCATCGATCGTTCTACATACTGCCGATGGTGAAATCAACGTTGTGAAGCAATTTGGTTATGAGGATTTTAGGCAGCGTTTGTCTTAAGCGTAGTGAGTGTGAATTTGAGAGTAAGTTGATCTGCGTTCCAGGCGGACGCTTTCTCATGGGCGTGGCTTGAGCCTCCTCGTCCGCTAAGTGCAAAGACGTACTCCTAACGCTTCGCTTTTACTCGCAAAAGCCGTTCTTCGTTACGGCTTTCGCTACCTGCGGGGTCTCAAGGCGCACGCTTATCCATCGGTAGCCGCCTTCCACTATAATCAACTGGTGTCTTTTTCTGATTTCAGAAAGGGGAGTTTAAGTTCCTAACTATTAATCAAAATTACATCATTTTCTTTACTCCATTCGACTATTTCGTTTAAGACGTAAAGAACCCGATTCGCTGAAAAATGCGAATCGGGTTTTTACACTTTGATACAAATAAGTAATGTGTAAAAGTCTATAATAGTTTAAGGTTTCATTAGAATTATCAATCAACACACTGATACTTTTTATATTCCAGTACAAGTTAGAATAGTACATTAGTTTTTCATTCCACTCGCGACCATCAGAAGATAACGCCAGTTGATCGTAGTGGAAGGCGGCGACTCGGGGAGGATCATGAAACAACTAAAGGAGCACCGCGACTAGTTGGTTCACCGCGGGCCCTCCCGAACGCGTCCGCCTGGAACGCAGATCAACGTTACTTACCTCTATCCCGATCTTAAACCATATACTTATCACTCACAGTAAGAAGAATCCTATCCCCATGATTAGATAAGCTGAAAAAAGCACGAGTCCCTCAAACCAGTTTGACTCACCGTCATGACATATATTGACGACTAGTAATGTGGCAGTAATCATCGCGACCAACTCGGGCCACGTGAATACCAGCGGCATTGCGGTAGGCATCAGTAATGATATTAATACTAGAACCGGTGTGACAAACATCGCTACTTGCAATGTAGAACCGATTGCAATCTCTACAGATACATCCATTTTATTTTTCATTGCCAATGTAATTGCAGAAGAATGCTCTGCCGCGTTACCAACAATAGCAACGATAATTACACCGATAAATAATTCTGACCAGCCAAACTTTTCACCTAGCGTACCAAATGTGTGCACAAGCTTTTCAGAAACAAATGCAACTGCTACTGTCGCAACTAACAGGACCACTATAGATTTCTTCTTTGTCCACTCCGGCACTTCTTCCGTCTCATGATTTTCTGAACCGAACACGCCTCGATGAGTAAATAACTTAAATACTAGACCCGCCAAGTAAATCAGGATGAGAATGATGGAAATACCGACACTCAAGTTCAGTCCAGTTCTAGTATCCATCGTCATTGAGAAAACTTCCGGAATGACAAATGCTACGACAATCGCAAAAATTAATAATGCGGAATTAAATCGGGCATCAAAGATATTAAAATTTTGTCTTTTATACTTTACACCGCCTGCGAAAAATGACAGACCGAGAACTAATAATAAGTTTCCTAATACTGAACCCGTCAACGATGCTAGTACGATTGCAATCAATCCAGCTTTCAATGTAAATATGGAAATAATAAGTTCAACTGCATTACCAAATGTTGCATTTAATAAACCACCAATTCGTGGTCCACTGACAATCGCTAAACTTTCTGTTGCTCTTCCAATGAATCCAGCTAGAGCAATAATACTGTAACAACACAACGCAAACATCCATAAATCCGACCAATTCAAGAATGATGCAATAAATACTAAAGGTACACCTGTAAATGCCATGACAGTAAATACTTTATTCAGTGTCTCCACCTCTTTTCATAATCAATTTGTTATAAGCATTCCCTATTCAGAGGGCAAATAAACTGGTTAATAAATGACTTTTCAACAGAGTATAGCTATGGCAAATAGCGCATAAAAAATTATTGCCTATTAGAATTAAAAAAGGATAGAGGACAGTCTGTACATTAGACTGTCCTCTATCCTTTATCGTTTTAGATTATATTCATCATAAAAAAACAGCTTAACTCTTCATTTTCGGATCCAACGCATCACGTAACCCATCACCCATCAAGTTAAAGCCTAATACGGTCAGCATAATGGCGAGTCCCGGGAAAATCATTGTCCAGGGAGCATTTTGTAAATAATCTTTGGAGTCAGCTAACATCTTTCCCCACTCAGGGTATGGAGCTTCTGCCCCCAATCCTAGGAATCCGAGTGCTGCTGCTTCGAGAATAGCTGTAGCAATCGCCAATGTACCTTGTACGATAACAGGCGCCATCGAGTTAGGTAAAATATGCGAAAACAGAATTCTGAAGTCTTTCATACCAATTGCCTTTGCCGCTATAATATATTCATCTTCTTTAATACTCAATACTTTGGATCGTATCAATCGTCCGAAGTTCGGTACGTTAATGATTGCAATCGCAATCAACGCATTACGTAAGCTTGGTCCCAATACGGATACAATCGCAATAGCCAGTAAAATAGAAGGGAAAGCAAGCATAATATCAAATATCCTAGAGATAATAGTATCGATCCAGCGGCCGTAATAACCCGCAATGATCCCAAGAAAACTCCCCACTACAATCGAACCGACGACCGAGAAGAATCCGACAGATAACGAAATACGCGCACCGTGGATAATGCGTGAGAATATATCACGGCCAAAGTCATCCGTTCCAAACCAATACTCCGAAGAAGGAGGTTGCAGTCGATCTGTCATGAATTGTTCGTTGATGCCCTCTTTTGTGACAAGAGGACCGAATAGTGCAAGTACAATAAAGAATATCACAATGGCTGCGCCTACGACTGCTACTTTACTTTTGCGAAAACCTACCCAAGCTTCCCGCCAAGGTCCTATTGTTTTTTCTAATTCTGCTTCCACCACTCCGTCTACCTTAGGTGTAAACTCTGACATGAACTGTTCCTCCTTCCTCAATCATACTTAATCCTTGGATCGATCAGTCCATATAGTAAATCGACGATTAGATTAATCATGACAAAGATAAATGCTACGATAAGAATGCCTGATTGAATAACGGGATAATCTCTAAAGTTGATTGCATCATAGATATAGCGTCCAATTCCAGGCCACGCGAAGATTGTTTCTGTCAGAATAGCTCCACCTAGGAGTAGACCAATTTGCAGACCGATAACTGTCAAAACAGGAATGATTGCATTTTTTAATGCGTGCTTATATACTATCCAAAACATTTTCTGACCCTTTGCTCGTGCTGTACGAATATAGTCAGAACGCATCACCTCTAGCATGCTCGAACGCGTCATCCGGGCGATAATCGCCATCGGAATGGTCGCAAGCGCTAGCCCAGGTAAGATCAAATGTTTAATGACTACCCATAATTGATCAAACCTGCCCTGGATGAGCGTATCAATTATGTATAAATTGGTTATGGCAGATACGGGATCACGGACATTTTCACGCCCAGTTGTCGGCAACCATTGCAATTCAATTGCAAATGCCCATTGTCCCATTAATCCTAACCAGAAAATAGGCATGGAAACACCGACTAGTGCCAATACCATTGCTGAATAATCAAACCACGAGTTTTGGAACCAAGCAGAAATAATACCCGCATTAATCCCTACAAAGACCGCGATAATCATCGCAAATAAGGCCAATTCTAATGTAGCTGCTAGATAAGGCCAAATTTCGTCCGCCACAGGAAGTCGAGTACGCATGGATTCCCCTAGATCACCTTTTAAAATGCCGCCAAGATAACTGAAATATTGTGTATACCATGGTTGATCAAGACCTAGCTTGATCGTCAAAGCTTCCACCGCTTCTTTTGTTGCTTGTTGTCCTAAAATAACTTGCGCTGGATTACCAGGAATTGCGCGAATCAACATAAAAACTAAAAATGTCATACCAAGCAGGACAGGAATCAGCTGTAAAAGCCTCTTAATCGTATAGTTGAACAACTCTTTCACCCCTCCGGCTTTTATTATTTATGAATCAAAGAAAGGGAGAATGCTGGCTTCTCCCTCTTCTTTCATCATGTAATTTACCTATTTTTACTTAAATTCAACATTCGACAACAGATCAGAACCAGTAGGATGCGGAACAAACCCTGTTAGTTCCTTCGCTCCGCCTAATAATGGAATAGAGTGTGCAAGTGGTACCCAAGGAGCTTCTTCGTGAAGAATTTCTTGAGCTTGCTTATACAACTCAATACGCTTGTCTTCGTCTACTTCTGTTTGCGCTTCTAGGAATAGCTTATGTGTTTCGTCGTTTTTAAAGTACGTGTAGTTATTACTTCCGATATTGTCTTCATCCAACAATACGTACAGGAAGTTGTCTGCGTCTCCATTATCCCCAGTCCAACCAAGCATGAAAGCATCTGCTTCCCCTTTGCTCGCCTTATCCAGGTAAGTCGCCCACTCATACGAAACGATTTTTGCTTTAATACCTACGTCAGCCAAGTTGCTTTGAATAGCTTCAGCTACTTTTGTGCCGTCTGGCATGTATGGACGTGGAACTGGCATAGCCCATAGCTCCATTTCAAATCCATCTTCAAGACCTGCCTCTTTCAATAGTTCTTTAGCTTTTTCAGGATCATATGCATATGCTTCTACATCTTCGTTATAACCTGAAATAGATGAAGGCATTGGATTTTTCGCCACTTCTGCACGTCCTTCAAAGAATGAATCGATAATTGATTGTTTATCAATAGCATAGTTCATTGCCTGACGAACTTCTTTTTTATCAAATGGTTCACGAGTTACTGTTAATCCAAGATATCCTACGTTCATGGAAGGACGCTCGAATAACTGCAATGCATCGTTATCTTCTATCTTTACTCCATCAGCTGGATTGATTCCATCTGCTAAATCAATTTCACCGGAAAGTAAAGCATTCAGACGGGCAGAGTTGTCAGGGATTGCTTGGAAAATGATACGATCCAATTTCGGCAATCCTTCTTGCCAATAGTCTTCGTTCTTTTCAATTGTAATGGTTTCATTTGGCTTCCATTCTACAAACTTGAATGGACCTGTTCCGACTGGGTTACGCTCATACTCATCGTCGCCCTTCTCGAAAGCCGTGGGACTTGAAATAGCGAACATACTCATCGCAAGGTTTTTCAAGAATGGCGCTTGTGGGCGCTTCAATGTAATAATCACTGTGGAATTTCCATCTGCTTTAACAGATTCAATTACGTGCTCTTCATCGTCTTTAAATCCACCGAACATAGAGTTATAGTATGGGAATGTATCTGAATCTCCATTAGCCCAACGCTCAAAGTTCTTTACGACTGCTTCTGCATTAAAATCAGTTCCATCATGGAATTTCACGCCTTCTTCCAATTGGAATGTATACGTCAATCCATCTTCACTTGTATCATACTCTTTAGCAAGTCCTGGTTGAATCGTAGTATCCTGCTCCCCAAAGTTTAATAAGGTTTCGAATAAATTGACCGTTACTTTAAATGTTTCCCCTTCTGTTACGCGGGATGGGTCAAGAGATGTTGAATCTCCACCTCGTCCAAATACTAACGTTTTGTTCTCACTGCCGCCTTTATCTGCAGCATCTTTGTCCTTGTCGCCACTGCCTTCTTGATCATCACCGCCTGAACAAGCTGCCAAAGCAGTCGATAAGACAAGAAGCATGATCAATGCGAACGACCACAGTTTCCCTTTTCTCATACAGATCCCTCCAATTGTTTTTTTCTTTCTATATCATCGTTGCTTTCCGACGTATAAAGATGGCAAGCAACAGAATGACCAATTTTCTCCTCTGCTAATACAGGAATTACTTTCGTACACACATCCATTTTGAAAGGGCAGCGAGTGTGGAATGCACAACCGCTTGGCGGATTCGCGGGGCTTGGCATATCCCCTTCAATAATGATTTGTTCCTTTTTATAATTTGGATCTGGTACAGGTACCGCAGACAGTAAAGCCTGTGTATACGGATGGAGGGGGTTTGCATATAACTCTTCACTTTCAGTAATCTCCACAATTTTTCCCAAGTACATGACTGCCACACGATCACTGATATGGCGTACAACACCAAGATCATGTGCAATGAAGATATACGTCAAGTTGAATTCCTTTTGTAAATCCTGCATTAAGTTTAATACTTGCGCCTGAATGGATACGTCAAGCGCAGACACTGGCTCATCTGCAATAATCAATTTGGGATTCGTCATCAAAGCACGTGCTATACCAATTCGCTGACGCTGCCCCCCACTGAATTGGTGAGGGTAGCGTTTTGCGTGGTATTCACTCAAACCGACAATTTTTAGGAACTCTACGACTTTTTCACGACGTTCCTTTGCATTGCCCCCACCATGGACAATCAATGGTTCTTCTAAAATCTTTCCGATTGTATGACGAGGATTCAAAGAGGCATAAGGATCTTGGAAGACCATTTGAATATCTCGACGAACCGCTCGAATTTCATTAGCAGCGAGCTTCGTCAAATCTTTTCCTCGGAATTCGACGACTCCCTCTGTAGGTTCCAGCAATTGCATAATCGTCCGCCCTGTCGTAGACTTCCCGCAACCACTTTCCCCAACGATTCCGAGCGTCTCTCCTTCATTTACATGAAATGAAACATTATCGATTGCTTTGACATGACCTACTGTTTTACCAATCAATCCTTTGCGAATCGGGAAGTATTTTTTCAACCCTTCAACTCTTAGCAATGGTTTGTTCATTTGCACTTATCACTCCTTCTCGTTCGTCATATAAGAAGCATCTTGTTTGATGATTGTCGGAGTTTCGGTACAATTCTGGTGTTTCTGTCCAACATCTTGAGAAAGCGCTTTCACATCTCGCTGCAAATCTACATCCCTTTTCAATAGATCCTGGTTTTGGTACGTTACCTTGAATCGAATAGAGACGATCTTTTTTATTGCGCATATCTGGCACGGATTGAATCAATCCTCGTGTATATGGGTGACAAGGATTCTTAAAAATCACTTCTGTCACTGCTTCTTCAATGACTTGTCCTGCATACATGACTACGACGCGTTCACACGTTTCAGCCACTACTCCTAGGTCATGTGTAATGAGTAAAATTGCTGTATTCATACGCTCGTTTAACTCTCGCATCAATTTCAGAATTTGTGCTTGAATAGTTACATCAAGTGCTGTTGTAGGCTCATCTGCAATGAGGACTTTCGGATCGCATACAAGCGCCATTGCAATCATGACACGTTGTCGCATACCACCAGATAACTGATGAGGATATTCTTTCATAATTTCCTCCGAGCGGGGTAGTCCGACTAATTTCAACATTTCGATTGCCCGTTCCTTAATTTGCTTTTTCGACCACTTCTTCTGATGAATTGAAATGGCTTCAGACATCTGATTGCCAATAGTGAATAGCGGATTCAAAGAAGTCATAGGCTCTTGAAAAATCATCGCGACGTCGTTCCCACGAATCTCTCTCATTTCCTTCTCTGTTTTTTTCAGGAGATCCTGACCTTCAAAAAGGATTTCCCCTCCGGTGATTTTCCCTGGTGGACTTGGTATTAACTGCATGATAGATAAAGAGGTGACACTCTTTCCGCAACCAGACTCTCCAACGATCCCCAAGACTTCCCCTTCTCTCACATAAAAGTCCACATGATCTACCGCTGGAATTTCTCCTGAATCCGTGAAAAAGGTCGTTTGCAAATCATTCACTTCAAGTAATTTCCTTCTTTCGTTCATTTGCTCACCTTTTTCCATTTTCTGAAATAACCAATTAATCACTATTATACTTTTATTCTGATTAAACGCAAGATGCTTTTTTAATAAAGTAATATGTTAAGAGACTTCTGTTAATAACAAAAGAAGTGCGATAGGTAATGTTCTACCTACGCACTTCCTGAAAAACAATATGCATCAGAATATTATACTTTTCATTTCACCTATATAACTATTCCCTTAACCAAATGGCTTCTCCATCTACAAAATTGGGAATTTGCAAGTCCAATAACTCATATACACTTGGAGCAATATCTGTCATCGTAATTCTTTTGTTCATTTCCCCCGGCGGAATCATAGGTCCTGACGCATATAAAATTGGCCGTAATTGCAAACGCTCAGGATTTCCGCCATGACTCCCTAATTCCAGCGTTGGTTCGACAGCAACTTTTGCGTCTTTCCCCATTAAAAATCCAGGAGCTGCAGATAAAAACACGTCTCCACTATTATTATTATTTAACTCAGAATACCCTTCTGAGTCGTCTGTCCAAATAGTCTCATATGGATACACTTGTGACTGCTCTTCGCTAGATAATACAGACAAAGTCGGATACATATAAACCTTTTCAACGTTTTTACTTTTACTAGTAAGCCAACGTAAAATAGGTTGTGCTACCTTTTCCGGATCTTGGGTTAGGCTAGTGAAAACGGTCCTATTAGTAAAGGTCGATACAATTTCATTCCTCACCTGTTCATATTCTTCCTTTTTCACAATTCCTTTTTTCTCTCTGCCTTTCAAATTTACATAGACATGAGCGATCGTTCCACTCGCTTCTGCATAAGCTTTGGTTTTAGATGCATCTATATTTCCCTTTTTATCTTTTACAAGTAGTCCTGCCTTTTCCAATTCCTTATTCGGCGAAAGTCTGGTATGAATTGGTTCCAACCCATGATCGGAAACAATCAATAAGTGGTCGTCATCATTAAGATTGTTTTTAATTCGACCGATTGCTCGATCTGCTTGGCCAAACGCCCAGCTGACATATGCCTCTTTTTCCAATACATTCGCTAATTGATATCCAGGTTGTGCGGGTTCTCTTAATAGGAATTCATGTAATTCATTATCTACTAGGGAGTAATAGTAAAATAGCAGATCGGGCTGATAATGCTCCTTAATATAAAAGCTAACATCCGTCACCCAATTCGCAAATCGTTCGCCAACTTGTTCATATTCCTTCCTCGTTATATCCCCATTTTTGAACGCATCAATTTCATCAGCTGCTGGGTAAAATCCGAATTCAGATTGAATCTTATCTGCAAATTGACCAGGTCCTTTGTATAGTCCGCCCATTACAGTACCTTGAAATAGCTGAAGTTCTTCTTTGTTCTCAGGATCTCCTTTTAGTTTCACATAAAATCCTGCGCTATCGAGATTATGTAAGTTCAGCGCGACAGCCATCCAATCATTGGGTGATACTTCTTCGCCTAACTTCTTTCTATCCATGGAAATATAATAGTTCGATTCTTTTTCATCTGTTCGCAAAATGTATAACTTTTGAGTAGGGGAGTTTTTTATATCCAATGAAATAACTGCTTCTTCTACCTTGGAAGTTCTTGCATTTATTTGTTCAACGCGTCCATCCTTAATCTCTGAAAACTCCAAGTCATGAAGTTTCGATTCTGCTAAGGTTCCACCCGAATAAACAGCGTACGTAGCAGCAGATGCGTTATCCGGATTCGAGTCGGGAAAGGAGACGGTTGCTGTGACCTTCCCTTGATTTCTTGCCTCTTTCCATATAGGCGTAACACCTAACGTCTGTGAAAACCCACTTTGGTCATCTTTCACTTTTTCTCCCGATGAATGGAACTGATTACTGACAATACCTGTCTTTGAAGGTTCAGCACCAGTAGACATTGCTGCATGTGATGGTGCCGTCAATGATGGTGTAATGGTAACAAAATCTGTGGCGTAGGCTGCCTGTTGCTGAAATTCTTCTAAATTGGGCATGATTCCTTTAGCTATGTAACGTTGTGCATCCCCATATCCCAAGCCGTCAAATGACACGACACTAATTGTGCCAGTTGTCTCAGCGGCTTTTCCAGTTGAATGAGTTGTAATAACGGTCATGCTAGATAAAATAATAATGAAAAAGATATTTATAGGTTTAAACATGCTTACATCCCTCGCTTTATAAAACTATTCCCTTGATGAAAACAAGGTAAACTTGCTAACTAGAAAATCATGAATAGTTTCTTACCGTTTTCCTGGAGGTGAAAAATGAAATCCACCATAGTAAACATCATCAGAAGTACGTCAATAACTTGAATGCAGCGCCGCAAAATTACGAAGGATTTCAGTCCCAACCTCCTGATACCATAGGAACTGATTTCCTTAGGTACCTGAGTAGATTCGCACTGCATTCAAAATATAGGCGGTGGACATTGCTGACATAGCTTATTATTTATCGTTCAAGAACCGCCGCTCTGAATTTGTATAAATTTAGAACTTATTGTAGAGTGGGACATTTTGAATGAGCGTTTCATTCAAGTTGCTAAACCATCGGCGGGAACAGATCAGGTCACCCTAATTTTATTTCAAAAAAATCTCCCGCCATATTTATACTCTGCGGGAGATCTCAATCACTTTATTTTTGCACTACAAACCTTTCTGCCGAATTACCTTTTAGCCACGCCAAACTTTTCTCAAATAGTTCATCTTCAAAAGAATAACCAGAAAAGGTGTGATCTGCTTTGTCGATATACTGTTCAACTACTTGCTCGGCATTTACGCGTTTATTGAGTGAATTAGCGTATCGCGTCGCATGTTCTTTCGGAATTTGCTCGTCGGCCCTTGCATGAATAATATGCGTTGGCCCCGTAAATGAACGAACTGATTCAATTGGGTGATGTTTTTTCAAATCTTTCAAGAACGTTTGGCTGATCATAAACCCATGGTAATCATGACTGCCTTGTCTAACAATCTCATGAACTGCTTTCGGTCCAAGAATCCCTGTAATATCTTCGTATGGCATGCCTACCGGAGACCAAAGAATTAATTGCTTAATTCGTGTATCGCTCGCTGCTGTAAGTGATGCAACAGCTCCACCCATACTGTGTCCCACTATCGTAAAGCGTTGTTTATCTATCCCTCGGATTGAACTTAAATAATTTATGACATCCTGTAATTCATTCAATTGATTGGTTATAGTTACATCTGCAAAATCCCCATCACTTTCACCACAACCGCTAAAATCGAAGCGGAATACCCCATATCCACGCTCCGTAAAGTACCGTGTAGCTTTTACAAACAAACGGTGCTCCCCTACTTTACTGCCCACAAATCCATGAACAAATATAAGTAGTGGTATGGCTTCTTTTCTATATTCAGGCAGATGCAATGCACCAGATAAATTATTTTCCCCAGAACGAATCGCGATCATTTTTTGCATTTCTTCCCCACTCCCGTCAAAATATATTATTCCAACATGTTTAATAGGTATTATATATTTTTGATATGAATAAGTCAAATCAACCTTTAGGAATCTCTAATTTTCATATTAAAAAAGACTCTCGTAGAAGAGAGTCTTAAAGAACAAAATGCTATTTTTATTGTGACCGGTTTTCATTTCGGAAGAGGAAACTTCCTCAAGTATGAGAGTTAGTTTCATTATAATGAGCACGAGGAACATACATTGCATTAGCGAACTAGTTGGATCAACAGTTCTTTACCGTACCTACCTTATTTCACAATCCCGAGTGTATTCAAGAACACCACAATAATAGTCAATGGCACTACCCACTTCATTAAAAAGTGCCATAGCGGATAGAAGCCTTTGGATTGCGTATTATACAATGTAAATTCATCGCGCACCAACACTTGGTCCATCTTGTGGACGATAAACAACGCGATTAGCAAACATCCTGCTGGTAGCAAAATATTACTAACCAGATAATCGGTTGCATCAAAAATGCTCTTATCGAATAGTAAGAACCCTGACAACGTACTCGAAGACAATGCAGAAGGAATCGCGGCAATGAAAACAACCGCACCAATCAACCAAGTCACTGACCTACGTGTCCGCTTGCCACTTGCAGTCATGGCTGCCACAATAATCTCATACAAACTAAACGAGGACGTCAATGTTGCAAACAAAAACAAAATTAAAAATAACGCCAAGAATACTTGCCCGAGTGGAAGTTGTGAAAAGACTGCCGGTAACACCATGAATAGTAATTCTGGTCCTGCAGCCGGTTCTTGACCGAACGCGAAGACTGCTGGGAAAATAGCTAAACCTGCTAGTAATGAAACAAATAAATTCATCCCCACTACGGAACTAGCAGATGAAGTTAAACTAACATCTTTTTTCAAATATGAACTATACGTTACCATACAAGAAAATCCGACGGCCAATGAAAAGAAAGACTGACCAAGTGCATATAACACGGATTCTCTTGTAATGCTAGAGAAATCAGGCTTCAGAAAGAACGATACACCTTCCATTGCACCAGGCAACGTCAATGAACGAATAACTAAAATGATAAAAAACACAAATAATAAAGGCATCATATATTTATTCGCTTTTTCAATCCCGTTTTGTACACCGGAAGAAACGACTAATATGTTAATGATAGTAAATAGAAACAGACCGATCAATGTCGTGATTGGCGAACCTACAACCGATCCAAATTGATCCGAATAGGAAGCACCTTCACTAATGATCTTGCCACCAATGGATAACCCGCTGTATACGAATACCCAACCGCCAACTACACTATAGAAAGATAGTAAAAGAAAACATCCAGCAACACCGAGCTTGCCAATCCACGGCCATGCACTGGCTGGCGCCAACTTCTTGTAGGCATTAATTGCTTCTCTACCTGAACCACGTCCAATAATGAATTCGGAAATCAACATTGGTAATCCGATCAAAACTGTAAATATAACGAATAATAGGAAAAACGCGCCACCACCACTCATTCCTGTAACATATGGGAATTTCCAGATTGCTCCAAGGCCAATTGCTGCACCTGCCGAGGACATAATAAATCCAAGCTTTGAAGACCATTGTTCTTTACGTTGTTCCACTTTTTCACCCATTTTCCTTTACTTCTGTTTATTACAGTTATACTGTACTGCTTCGATAGAAACAAGAGGAAAATGTTTTTCATTCTTAGAATGCTATTAATGACCTCTCTGATTCAATACAAACTCCTTTTGAAAAAGAGCCTTTGCTAGACGTTCACAGTTTTGCTGATCGAAAAAGTCAATGTATTCGGATGCTCTGCCGAAAAAAGGATTATCATATCGTTTTTCTTCAATAATAGTTTCTAAATAATGGAGTACCTTTCCTTGATTATTCGCCTTATAGCCAAATAGATCTGTATCCAAATCTAAATAGGAACCTCGATTTTCCAAAAATGCTTGTTGATCGAACGTATAGAAAATAATAGGTTTATTCATATAAAGAAAATCCCAGCAAATGCTGGAGTAATCTGTTATCAGCAGATCCGCATCATGCAATTCTCGCATAATTACTATTTCATCGAAACTGAAAAAAGATATCTGGTCATTAATTAAGCTATTCTTTCTGAAATATGTTTCATAACGTTTCATGAAAGGGTGTAGGATAACCCTCACTTCAAGCTTCTCCTCTTGGACGAGCTCTTGTAGCTTTTCGCTATTTAGAAGTTCCACGGTTGATTGAAAATACATACTTTCTAAAAATTCTTCTTCAGTTAGGTCAAATAGCCACTCTCTCCAAGTAAACATTAGCAAAAGACGTTTAATTTTAGAGGAAGGCCGATTGAATGGCAACAGGTCAAAACGAGCCATACCTGTCACAACCAACTTTTCTTTTGGTATACCCCATTCATTACGCTTGATATTATATTCATATTCCGAAGCACAATTAAAGTAATTACACCTTTCCAATAATGGGATATCTTCTTTCTGAATTAAAATCTTTTTGAAACATTCAATACCATGACTGATATGCAACATCACGGTTTTTTTATTCAAGAAGATGAACTTATCCATATAAGGAGCCAAGTCATACATGATGGAATGACCATGAACGGAATACTTCGCTCGAAAGAATAATAAATAATTACGTAAACTACCAAGCGGCACAGCATTCGGAATCTGATGTTTTTTTATGTAATCGTATTGCGGATCATACATCCAATAAATATCCATTTGATCCGAAAAGTTATCTATAGCGTAGCGATGGAACACCGCAGCGTTATCCTCGTATTTTTCTCCAAGATTTCCACCAATCAACAGAATTATGTCGGTATTCTTTCGATAAAATAATTTAGTGATTACATAGGCTGCCAGAATTTTAACATATGTCCATCCTGTTTTCCATACAGGGCTTTGTTTTAGCTGCATACATTCACCTCCAGACTTCCTTCATTTCCCCTATATTTATACATAATAAACCAATATATGTTTCTCTTTGAGATATTTAGGGTAAATGAATAGAGCTTTAAGAATTATTTGTTTGAAAAGCATGAAGAAAGGAGCATTAAAAGACATGGTAAGAAAAGTATTGTTTATTTCTGATCATGGTGATCCGTTAGCACCACTAGGCAGTGAGCAAGCCGGCGGCCAAAATAATTATGTTAGACAACTGGCTCTAGCTTTAGAGAGTGAGGGGTATGCGGTAGATGTGGTCACGCATTGGAATAGTCTAGATACACCTCAAGTTGAACGTTTCGGAACCGCCTGCCGTGTCATACGCATAGCAGCAGGAAAACATTATTTTGTGCAAAAAAATGAAATGTACCGTCTGATTCCCGCCTTCTTTGATGAAATGTCAAAGACCCTTAACTTCAAAGATTATGATGTCGTGCATACTCATTATTGGTTATCGGGCCTTGTTGGTTCTTTTATAAAGCAAAAGTGGGGTATTCCTTGGATTCACACGAATCATTCGCTGGGCATGGCGAAGCAGAAAGCAACAGGTAACACGGAAGCACTCCGCTTGCTTACTGAAAAAATGATTCTGACTTCAGCAGATTTGATTGTAGTTACAACTCAATCGGAAAAACAACTAATCCGTGAATTTATAGATAATCCAGCACCTATGAAAGTTATTCCTATCGGTGTTGACGAAGCGTTTCAAGCGAACAAGCCAAAACTTGTAGTATCACCTTACTTTGCGTTTGCCGGTAGATTGCAAACAACGAAAGGTATATACACTCTCCTAAAGGCATTTGAACTGTTTATAAAAGACCGTCCTTCCACAGACCGTACTAAGCTGATTATTGCAGGCGGCAGTGAATCGTGTATTTCTCCTACAAATCATTTACCGAAGAGCCGGAAGCTTCGTATGGCAATTGAAGGCTTTAATCACAAAGTGGAATTTCTGGGCCCTCAAAATCAACAGCAACTGGCTCGATTGTTTACTAACTCAATCGCTACTATTGTCCCGTCATATTATGAATCATTCGGAATGGTCGCTGCGGAAGCGCAAGCATGTGGAAGTCCTGTTATTGCTTCAAAAGTCGGGGGACTGCAGAACATTATAATGCATGGCATGACAGGTCTGCACGTGGAGCATAACAATCCCTTTCAACTATCACAAGCCATGTCTACTCTATTGAATAAGCCTCATTTCACCAAAAAGCTAGGACAGAGAGCAGCTGCTTATGCACGTGAGGAATTTGATTGGAGAGTAATCGCATACAAAATGGCAAGAGTATACAAAGGAGTTGCCAATGAAACAAAAATCGTACTTGCTGGCGACTGATCTGGATAATACGTTAGTCGGTGATCAGACAGCATTAAATAACCTTTTCTCATTCTACCGTGACAAACAGTTTGATCCTGCCCTCGTTTATGTAACAGGCAGACATTTAAATTCGGCGCTTTCACTCATCAAACAAGAAAAATTGCCGCTGCCCGATATCCTCATCACGGATGTTGGAACAGCAATTTACCATGCACCTGATTGGTCAGAAGACAGGACATGGGCCGCATGGGTAAATGAAACGTGGTCACCTAATGACGTTCTATCAGCTTCTGCAGACTTCCATTCGATTATCCGGCAGAACTTACCTCATCAAAAGCGTATATCCTATACCCTAGATTCCTGTCAGCCACATATCGTACAAGCTATTCAAGCTAAGCTCGATACTCATCATATTCCCTGTCATATCGTATACAGTTCAGGAAGTGATTTGGATATACTACCTGAACGTAGCGGTAAAGGCAAAGCAATGGAATATGTCCTTCTTGAATATGCTAAGAAAGGCGTGAATATTTTACTCGCGGGGGATTCAGGCAATGACGCTGAAATGCTGTCACTTGATTATCCCGCCGTTATTGTTGGAAATGCTCAAGATGAATTGAATGGGCTGCCACCCCATGCGCTTCTTTACCGCGCTGAAGGGTATTATGCAGACGGCATAAAAGAAGCTTGGGACCATTTCTATCCTACAATTCACATTTAAAAACCAGTTGGCTTGGTGTCCAATTGGTTTTTAATTTAAAGAATTTTCATTTATCAGCTGACGGTAAACTTGTAAATGATTTTGAGAGAGTTTGTTATAGGTAGCCAGACTAGTATTTTTAATTGAATGGAAATCCATTAGGTTGACCATCTGATACCGCTCGTTCAACTTGTACGCATTTTTCCAAGCGGTTACTTCGAAAACTAAGTTCATTTCATCTTCTTCAATCAGCATTTCCAACAAATCAGGCGATTGATAAATCTCTTCCATAGTAAAACTCTTTTTCATAGTGAAAATTTCCATGGTTCTCGCTAATGATTCTTCTAAAGCAGGCAGATCAATGGCGTGTCCCAGTTCATGCATGGTAAGGGTCTGTACATATGTCTCAAACGAACAGAAAAAAGCGAGCTCTCCATAGGCAATTTTCAGCCGCCCTTCGTCAAATCCAATATATTTTCCTATAAAATTATAACTCATATTGATTCCATCATGAACTTTTCGGATTTCTTCTTTCATACACACACTTTTCATAACACCGTCAATACATTGTAGTACATTTAAAGACACAACCTGATTATTCATTCTCATTCATCCCTGTTTCCCTTATATATGTTTCTTCCACAGTATTTTATTCCTGAGAATATTATACTAACCCTTATATATTCAATCAATATACTTTATGATTAATTGCCTGTTTAACTTCAAATTTAAAAAATGAATTCACGTTTCAGACAAAACACCCATTTCACTACGTAAAAATACTCTTGAATCATTTATATGATTCAAGAGTAATTTCATTTTGCCTTTATATTAGATTTTCTGTGTATATAGCATTCCCAGTTATCAGTTATTATCGCGCTGTCTAGCACGTGCTTCTCCGCCTTTACGGCCCGCTTCTTCTCGGCTCATTTTACCATTATTGCGGCTATTGTTGTTCGAGTTGCCTGAGTTATTTGAGTCGTTCTCATTAGCTCTTGCTTCCCCGCCTTTGCGACCGATTTCTTCATAGAATTCCTGGCCATGGTTTTTAGAGGTGGCTTCCCCACCTTTACGACCGATTTCTTCGTAGAATTCCTGATCATGATTTTTAGAGGTAGCTTCTCCGCCTTTACGTCCCGCTTCTTCAAGACTCATTTTCTCATCATTGTTGTTGCGATTGTTTTGGTTAGCCATTTTTATAATTCCTCCTATTACATTAATCATTTTTAGCTCGTCGACAAGCTTACTAGATATATTCCCAGCAGACATGAGAATAAACTTTTAAAATGATTTTAATGGCATATTAGTATAAAAGTGATAGACGATTCTATTTTTTATTTATATTTTTAGATGTTAATACCCGCTAGCTTTGACAAATCACAAATTTATTCTTGGTTATCCCCATTTAAATCTGAATTTATTTATCTTTTACAATAAAAGCTGCATATTTCTTATACAATTAAGAATACTTACAATAGACCTTTTAGATCTTTTAAAAGAGAGGAGACACAATCGTGGTGTACGATGAATATAAAACAGGCAGTAATGCTTCACAATCTTTGCAACAAATGCTAAAAAACTCTTTATGGATATAAAAGAAGACATTTTCCGAGGGTTTGCCATATTATGCCGAGCTGCTGTTTTATTAAAAAACGCACATCCTAAGTGTTGCAATGTGGCATTAATCCATTAGAAAAACCGGGGTTATCCATACTTCCCCGGTTTTTACTGTGTTATTTAGTGTAAAGAATCTTTGAGAACTGCTGACTGTTTTACCATGTAAAATCATACGGATGTATGTTTTTCATTACGCTGACTGGCGCGAGCTTCACCGCCCTTACGTCCAATATTCTCGTAAAATTGTTTATCGTGCTTCTCGGAAGTAGCTTTTCCACCTTTCCGACCAATTTCTTTATAAAATTCGCTACTATGCTTTTTAGCTGTGGCTTCCCCCCCTTTACGACCAATCTGTTCATAGAACTCTTTGTCATGCTTTTTAGAGGTGGCTTGACCGCCTTTACGTCCCGCTTCTTTCAAAGTCATTTTCTTCTTTTGTTCTGTATGATGTTGGTTAGCCATATATATTCTTCCTCCTTATTATTCAACTTACAAAGCTTAATGAATATATTCCCAATATACTACGTGCTAAACACAAGACATCTTAAACAGCTTCTTTTCGAATGGAAGACTTACAGAATAGAATTCATTCCCCATTTAAATGAATTTGCCAAACGCTATCCCTATTTTCACGTATAACTTTTCATTTTTGAACCAACTTACGTATGAAGGTACTTACAGAAGGGAGATTGACAAATGGGAAGAGATGAACATACTAAAGGAAGTAAATCGGCCGGCTCCTTACCACAAACGCCAAAGAACCAGACGATTGCTGCACGCGATATGCATGAAGAAATCGCGAAAGAATTCGCCGAATTACGTAAAGCTCCCACACAAAAAAAGCGGAAGTCTTAAGTAAAAAAGATCAGGGGAAATTTCCCTGATCTTTTTTATTTATTTCCGAAGTGGGGCTTGATCATCTAGAAGTTTCTCCAAATGCTCATCCCATTCTTCCGTTAAAGTATTCCACACTCTAGTGAAATAGCTGTTTTCCACACGATTGTAAACATAAAACTCCACGCAAGGAATAAGTTGGATACCAAGCTTTTGCGGGATCTCTATTTTATCAACCACATTCTGAAGTGAACCTTCTGCAATCTCTACGCGAGTAGCAAGTAGTGTCACCCGCAATTGTTCATCATCTAGTTCTTGCAGACTTCCTGGGAATTTCTTTGCTAATCTAAACTCTTTACCTTTTGCCGTGAAAACTTTTTCAGGTTGTTCACATAAAATTGAATTGTGGCAAGGACTATAATAAAACTTTTTTTCTGCCTCTTCAGGTGGATGTTCGTATATACCTGATTGTAATTGATTTACTCCTAGGCCCGTCAATTCAAAACTGTCTTCACGCAACTTGATCATCTGTGCAGCTTCCATCTTTCCAAACAAATTCTCTATAAACAGTGGTTCGACGGCAAGAAAATCTGCAATTACCTTGGGTTCAGATACATCTAACCTTTGAATCGTTAATAAGATCATTTTCATTAATATGTCCATCGTCGTACGCTTAATGATTGTGTAAGGTATATTAATTAGCTCGACCGGCAATCCCCAACTGTCTGATTGTTGTATTTGGATATCGGGTTGTTGCTCGAGTTCTTGTTGCAACTTTTTTCGAAGCAAATCCATTTATTCATCTCCCCTGGATTTGGTTTATTTTGCGCAATCCACCTTGATGATCTACAACTTCTAGCAATTGCTTATACATATTTCTCGTAGAGGCATTTTTAGTATGGATAGTGAACATTTCAGAACTGCCGACGATAATGAGCAATTCTCTCGCACGTGATAACGCCACATTTAAACGTCGATAATCTTTAGCGAATCCAACATCACCATTTTTCTCACCATGATTTCTAACGAAGCTCAAAATAATAATATCCATTTCCATACCTTGGAACTTATCTACCGAACCTGTTCGGCAATGTAATTGTTTGGGACGAATTTCTTGTTGGATCAATCGATCAATTCGCTTCACTTGTTCACCGTAAAAACTAATAACACCGACGCTTTTCTTTCCGTCTGGCTTCATAAGGCCGTCTTTTTTAGCTTTTTCCGTCGCTTGTTCAATATCTAGCAACGTATCTTGAACGATGGTGAGCTCCGCTTCATTGAAACGACTTGTCCCCCCTTTGACTTGATTTTCGAAAAATGAAGGTGTATTGGGTGTATCTAGCCATAGCAAATGGTCTTTTCTAGTGATATTACTGCTTTCGAGCAGATGATCACGCAATTCGTCTGAATTGGGAAGCCCGCATTGTAATTGATAGTCCCCGTCTTTATAAAATGGTGCGATAGTTTCCATGATTTTTTCATGCATCCGGTACTGAATACTGAGCATCGTTTTGTTTTGCTTGGGCAACGTACGGAATAACCGTTCGAATAATGATTCATTAAGTAGTTTTTTCATTTCACGTTGCACTTCAGGATCTTTTTGCTGATCTACCAGTTCGTCCATCGTTTCTTGACCTACAAGTGGCGGTAACTGATGATGGTCACCCACTAGAATAATTTTCTTACCTTTTAGCATGGGTAATAATAATTCTGGCGGTGTTGCTTTAGATACTTCATCAATAATCACTACATCAAAGACAGGGTATTCTTCCATAAACTTTTTAGAAGCTGATGCGACACATGTCGTGCCTATTACGTTCGCATGATCGATATACAGCTTACGGATTTCGTCAAGGTCATATTCATTGGCATCACGCAGCAATTCCTCCCACTGCGCCTGTAGTTCTTGTAGGATAGGAAGCTGTTGTTGTTCTTTTACTATTTCTGCTTTTCGTGTTTCAGCTTGAGCAAGTTCTATTTCTATTTTCTCTAATTGCTCTTGTAAATCTGGTTTCAATTGAACGGCAAGTTCTTCTATTCTCTGCTGTCGTTGATGCTGTTCTTCTTGTAATTGCAATGTTTTTTGCTCTACTTCTCTGAATTCTATTTTTTCTTGTTCAAGTAGTTGTTTTGCTTGAGAATACTTTAGTTCCGAAGTAGTTAAGGTTGCTGCTAATTGCGTTACGTTTTTTATTCGTTGTCGGCACTCCAATATCTTCGTTTCAAGCTGATCAATTGCCTGTGTGAGTTGATTTCCCTGCCACTGTTTTTCAGGCGGCCCGTTGGTTTGTAGGTATTCATCAATCTGTTTCTCCAATGCTATTTGCTTGGATTCCAGATGTTGCTTCAACTCTTCTTTTCGCTGTATATTGGCTTGTATTTCATGAAGTTCCTGTTGGAGGAATCTCAAAATTTCATATTTCACTTCCGCAAATACTTCCTTTACAGAGTGGACTTTCTGTTGTTGAAGATCAATTCCTTTTGCACGAACGATCTCTTCTTTACCGTAAAACAATGACATACCTTGTGCGATTTTTTGTAGAACTTCCGTTTTCCCGGATGAAATTTCTTTATTTTTCAGCACTTTTTTTGTTGTAGGATTGATTAAAAACTTTCCTAAACGATCAATCATTTCATGCATTTCTTGTATAGTTGTGAAATTTTCGGTTGAGCGCTTAGTAATGGTTTCTACCGGATAACGGTGCGTCTGCAAAAGAATTTGTGTTTTTTTAATAGCCGTCTGAAATCGTTCATGAAGTTCCTTCCATTCCTGAAATTCATAGGAATACTCTCCACTTTCAATCGACTTGATGATTCGTTGTAAGTCGTTATTCCGCAACGTAATATGAATAGGTAATTCAATCTGGTTTTCAGCGAGCGTCAGTTGGATATCTTTCATTTTCGTCTGAGACTTTACGAGACGATGTGTTGCTTGTAGCAATCGTTCTTTATCAGGAAGAGTTTTGTATTCTTCCATAATCTTTTGGTGTGCTTCGGTATTGCTCCGCATTTCTGCAAGCCAGTTGATGTATGATTGTGTCTGTCTTAATAAGCACTGCTCTTGTAAAGATTCTTCCACTTGACCTGACAATTCTTCTTTATTCGGCTCTGTTTTTAGCTGTTTCTGTAACCCTGCAATTTCCTTTACGTGTTGAGCAAGGTCAACTTCAGTTTGCGCCATTTTTTGCTGCCTTTGAGAAAGCCTGCGTACAGACTGCTCAAGCAGAGATTTCCGTGAAAAGTATTCAGACTTTAGTTTTTTTAACTTCTCTTGCACTATGTTTTGCATTTGTAGTTGCTCAGTTAATGTGATTTTCAATTCTGTGTTCTGTTTAACCTGATTGGATAATTGATCCGCACGCTTTTGCAATTCGATATCTTTTTTCCGATAAATTGCACGTGTTGCTTGTACGGTTTCAATTGTTTCATTTCTCCAGTGCAACGCCACATTTTCTTCCATGAAACGCTTGCCCTCTTCTTCGATACTTTCTGATCGCCCATAACGTAAAATACGTGTCGCTGGATCTGTAAGTAATCGGCCGAGTGCGTTATCTACTGCTAGATTTGATTGGGATGCAACAAGTGTCCGCAAGCCGGCTTTGACGTTCTGATAGCAAATTTCGGATATTACCGTTGTTTTACCTGTGCCGGGAGGACCTTGGACTACAAACAAGTCATGTGCTTTCATCGCGCCCGAGACTGCTTCTTGCTGGAATTCATTTAAATTATTATGAAACTCCAGTTTCGGCTGTTTATTCGTAATTTGCACGACAGGTCGTTCCTCAAATAAGATCTTTTCCAAATTCGCATTTGCCGCTAGACCATCTTGTAAGTCTTTGAAACCTTTACGTAACCGACGAATCTGACTTAATTCAGCATAGTTCGTCAGCACTAGGCTTTTATTACGTGTTGGTAACCAGTGTTCAGATCTTGCTTTCTTCTGAAACCGTTGATTTAGTTCTACGACAAGGATTTTCTGTCCTTTCTGAGCATCGATGACTTGACCGATCTCAGTGGAGAGTTCATTCATTTTTACACTAAATCCACGGAGTTGCTTCCAATTCTTCATTTGCAAATCTTTACATTGAAGACGTACCTTTGTAAAATCACTAGTAAAACTGGCTTGGCTAAATGTACAGGAGATATCCGCTACATCCGCATTTTTCTCTGCAATTTGTAGATAGCCTTCCCAACTTTCAATGCGTTTTTTTACATATTCTGAACGCTCTTCTGCGATGGGCAATTGACGTAACCTTGTATAAAATTCAATTGGCAGTGCGACTCCTGCACGGTTTAACCTGAATTTTATTGCTGTATGTAGCCGCCGATTTGTCTGAACAGGCTCTCTTGCCCCTCTGACATGAAAGCCTGTTGCCAGCAAGCCATCCGGTTTTAATACGCACTCCATAACTGCCACACGTTGCTGTACTTCTTTGGCAAACCTTTTATTTGTATGTGGATCAAAAAACAGCGCATAGGATTGGTTCCCCATACGATTCTCCGGTTTCTTTTCAATATGTATATCAAAAACAGACTCTGAAGAAACAAAAGCCTCTTCACTTAGAAACCACTGTTCCAAACCTTTTCGTGCATTTTTCGTTATTTCCAGACTGCAAAGTATCATTTCTATATTTTGTAACACACTCATGGTAGTTCATTCTTTTCAACATAGGGCTTTACTTCAGCAAGATTATACATCGTGCTTCTCCCTGTTATTCCCTTGTTCAAAGCTCTCACCTCAGTCCTCTATTATAGATCATAAGTGCATATACCGCGAGTAAGAAAAATCTCAAAAAAACTTTTCAAATTAATTTAAAAAAGATGTTTAGAAATAGTTTGTATGGGTATACTATTACTACAAGGCAAACTGAAGGAACTAGTTAGTGAAGTAAGCTGCTAGATCTGGACGAGATGCACAGCCTTGGCGGAAAATTTTTCTTTACTGGCAAGTGGTACACTCGGTTTGGGAATCTGTTTTTAAGATTCCAAATGAAAGACAGGTTTACCAGGTAATGCGAAAGAAGTTTTTTGTGTAAGTGCACGTGAAATACCTGCTTCAAAGAAGTTAAGCAGTGTAACATGCAAGACGCATACGACGAGGGTACAATGTCGTCAGTATGGAGTAATCGCAACATAAAATTTTCCGCATAGTTAGAGAAGAACAGTCAGTGATTAGAAGGTTTTAATCACTGACTGTTTTTTGTTTTGTCGCTAAACCATGTGAGTTGTTTAGTATGAATGAAAACTGGGAAAACAACATATAAGAAACAATAACGAGGAGGAGCATTATATGAAAAAAAGAATGGCGTTGACAGCTATTGGTTTAGGAGCAGCCTATTTAATGCGTAACAAAGATGCACGGGACAAATTGTCTCGTCAATTCGACGAGTTCAATGACACACCTATGCGCGGCGAACGTAAAGGTAATACTCAGAAACCCGAACCAAATAAAGGATTACTAGGTAGATTTTTAGACTAAATATATTGAATCGCAAAGGAGTAGATTTGCATGAGCGAAGAGAAAAGAGTTTTTACAGAAAAAGACCGTAAAAAGGCAGAGGGCGGTTATATGGATAACCCCGAAAATTTAAAAACCGATAAGGAAAGTATTTACGATATGCATGAAGATATGCAGACCGTAGACGCTATTCCTTTGGAAGATGTTCGTATGGAGGAAGAAGAAGAAAGACATCATCGTGAGACGAAAAATCGTTCGTCCAGTGAAGAGAAATATGAAAAGGAATAATGATGTTTTGAAATACACTGAAATAAACACGTAGAGTACTTAACCGATATGAAAGCTGATTAGAAAGTGACGCCCATCAAGACGGGCGTCACTTTTTATGCCATTTTTAATAGTGCTTCTGATCCAATCATACCTGCGGAAATGCCATAGTTCTCAGCTTCCAGCGTTACAGATTCTAGCGGGGCTGCCAGCAATTGCTCTATCGTTTTCACACCAACCGCGCGTCCCGCAACAATTTTACGGTCTGCTAGTACACTATTTAATAATCCTACATCAAGTGCCCCACACATAATATACCCTTTGTCATTCGAAACTGTAAGTAGCGTCGTTTTAGGTAGTTTTACCGTAACTGCTTGAAATGACTGTCCATCTATAGATATGCTTTGATGTTCAATCAAGACACCCACCCCTTTCTTTAACAGCATATGATAGGCCAGTCAAAACGTGCATCATCTTACAACCTTTCCCACACTGGAATGCCTGAAAAGCTTACCTACTATGCTAAAGGTATGACGTCGTTATGTATTCATGTGCTACCCTGTTGTGTGAATATCCAACCTACACTTCAGAATCGCTAATTAGCTCAACGTATTTCATATAAAATTTTTCATCTACTATTTGTTGATTCATCTTATTCAGTTTACTATAGGTAGATAAGGAGGTTTCGGTATGACAACGATTTGGTTTAATGCACTCTTTTATACGATGCAAAATGAAGGACATACAATAGATGCTTTACTGACAAACGACGGAAAAATACTAGCGACCGGTTCATATGATGAACTAAAAAATCAAGCTGATACTCAAATAGACTTGCAAGGTGCTTTTGTTTACCCTGGTTTTATCGATAATCATATGCACATGATCGGCCAAGGTGAAAAGCTGTTGCGCCTTGATTTATCCAACACCACTTCTTCAGAACATATGATGGAGCTACTCCTAAACTCCTATAAAGAATTACCAAAGGACGAGTGGTTCATTGGGGAAGGTTGGGATGAGAATAATTTTCCTGACAAGAAAATCTTCACTCGCTATGAGTTGGATGCTGTAACAGATTCACCCATGCTATTAAAACGCACTTGTTGGCATGCTGCTATCGTCAATTCAAAGGCTCTGGAACTAGCTAGTATCACAAAAGAGACACCTGATCCTGATGATGGTGTTATTGAACGCGATCATAACGGCGAGCCGACAGGGTTATTGAAAGAAGGCGCTATGCAGCGAGTGCTTCAACTTTTACCGAATCCAACAGAGGACTATGTAACGAAAGCTTTGGAAACTTCTGTTGATCATTTACTATCTGTTGGGTTGACAGGTGTTGTGACCGATGACTTAGGTTACTATGGTCACTATCAGACGCCATTGAAAGCTTTCAATAATGTTCTCGGTGGTGATCGAAAATTCCGTGCTCATTTACTGCGTCATTTTAGTGTATTTTCTGATTTGATGGAAGACCATGTGCTCTATAATACACCGTGGGTAGAGCCTGGTGAGATGAAGTTCTTCATTGATGGCGCTTTTGGCGGCAGTACGGCGCTGTTAAGTGAGCCGTACACCGATGAACCCGATAATGTAGGAACAGCTATATTGACCGATGAAGAGATCGAGAACTATGTCAAAATGGCAAGACACTATGGAGAAGCTGTTGCCATACATGTGATTGGTGATCTAGCAGTTGAAAAGGCACTAGATGTCATTGAAAAGTATCCTGCTCCAGCCGGCAAGAAAGATCGGTTTATACATGTCATTTTATTACGTGATGATTTAGTAGAGCGAATGCAAAGGCTTCCCATTGTTTTAGATATACAGCCTGCGTTCGTTCCTTCTGATTTCCCTTGGGTTAGGGACCGACTGGGTGAAGACCGGCTTGACTGGGCATATGCATGGAAGAAGCTTCTAACTAAAGGTTTTATTTGTGGTGGGGGATCAGATGCTCCTATTGAAGACCCGAATCCTTTGCTAGGTATACACGCAGCGATCACCAGAAGATTATGTACGGAACAGCATGAAGGATATTTGCCAGATCAAAAACTTAGTCGTTATGAGGCAGTACAATTATTTACTTCAGGCGCAGCGGCTACTATAGGTAAAATGCATTCAAGAGGAAAACTCTCAGTTGGATTTGATGCAGACTTCACGGTCTTGAAAGACGATGTTTTCACTATAGACGTTGATCAAATAACTGAAATACAAGTAGAAAAAACTATTGTCGCTGGTGAAATTATGTATACGGCGAATACGTAATCACTGTTTAGTAACTAGCGAATGGGGGAAACTTTCTAAAAAGGGGGTTTTACCTTGGAATTATTAAAAGTATATGGTGAACTGGATTGGAAGAAGCTCACGCGTAACGTGTTAATTCCAGTAGTGGGCGGATCGATTATCGGATTTCTTGCTAACCGCAATACACAAAAACAGTATGCCAAGTTGAAGAAACCTTCATTTTCTCCTCCTGGAGCTACATTTCCACTTGCTTGGACAGCTTTATATACGATAATGGGTGTTGCGAATTACCGCGTGGAAATGAAGCAGCCATCGCAATGGAAAGATACCGCTATCTCTTTGTATGACGTACAATTAGGCCTTAATTTTCTTTGGTCCTTCTTGTTCTTCAAATGGAATTTACGAGGTACAGCACTGATAGAGATGACGATTTTGTTAGGTGCAATTGCTATGACCGCTTATGAATTCAATCAGACTGATCGTATCGCAGGCGGGTTGATGGTTCCTTATATTGGATGGGTTATGTTTGCACTAGTTTTAAATTACTCTACATGGATATTAAATAAGTGAACATAAAAATGTCCCTGCCACTACTGGCTGGGACATTTTTCAATGTTGATTATATTGATTTTGATTGTAGTTCATACGCTCGGCAGTCTTATAAGCGTCATACATACCCCAAATCCATACAATGGGATACGTAATGAAACCGATACCTACAAACATGAGCAGACCGTTGATTCCTTGCAAGATAATAAGTAAAATCCCTTTAAGGATTTGTCCATTATAGATTTGACCGACGCCAGTCCAGAAAAAACTAAGCACGGCGGCAATACCTGGATGCTTAAACATGTCATCTCCCCTTCCTGGCTGTTACGTCTATCCTACAGTATCCAGAAAGGGAATGACAAGGTATTTGCTACATGTTTTTTAGAAACGGTCTTTATCCAACTGATCGCCTTTAACTTCTACGTCTCCTTCTTTTTCAAAATGTACTTCCTCACGTTTCACTGATTCGTGAATCGTTTCATTCTCTACAACCTCACGCTTCTTGAGTATGATTTCTTCCGTGACAACTGGTTTCTTTGTTACTTCCACTTGTTCTTCAGTAATCGGAATGCGAATTGTCTCATCATCTTCCCTGAACGCTGCCGCGTCATTGCCATTGCGACCGTCAAAACCACCTTCTCCATCTACAACTGGTCTACGTTCGATTGTCACTTCGTCGTGCGAAACGCTAACATCTACTGATCTAGGTTCTTCTACTACTTCTTTTTCAACACGGATTTCTCCACGCTGTGTTTCATGCTTATCCACTTGAAGACGTTCCTCGTGTAAACGTAGACGCTCTTCTTCTGTATCTGTGTCAGTGAAAGCATGTTCAGTTGCATGAAGGCCAGAATCTACGTCCCGATTGTGTTGGTTAAGTGTATGGTCTGGAAGCGTTTGGTTCAATCTGAATGCCGGATCTCCTCCATTCAATTCTTGGTCAGTTACGCTCAAGCCATTCGCTCCAAGATTCACGTCTGTACTTTTTCCAATTCTGCCGTAGAACTCGGTGTTGTCCATGTAGTGGCGATTTGCTTCACCAGAATCAACATATAGCAACATGCCACCCTGTTCAATTTCCTGATAATACTTTACTGTGTCTTCTGTTCCGAAATCTAAACTATCTACCATACGACGTACATGGTCTTCTCCAGAAACAAACCCCATAAAACGATCCCACCATGAATCGTCAGCTGATTTAATTTCTGCATCCGTACGACTTCTAAGCATAGTTAATTGATCTTCATTTTTCACAACGACATAAATATCATCTTCAGGCCATCCTTCTCTTTTCAACTCATCCAGACGGTTCACCAGATCTGTTTCATTATAGTACATTCCAATATATCTATTTTTACCCATATAAATCTCCTCCTAATGTTGTAATGAATTATTTAGAACTCTTTTTAACGTCGTGTTGATACATGTACCCGGGTTATGGAAATTAGAAACCTTTTCGTTAAATTTTTTGGGGATGTATAAATATTTGCTAGTAAGGAATGCTGTTAAAAAGGAGTGATTTCATGCTGGAATTAGATACGCCGATTGAAGGCAAACTAGCTTGTTTTGGGACTTTACGGGATAAAGTCGATCAGCACGGGTATCATTTTGGCGGAGGCTGGGATTATCATAAAGGTAGTTTTGATTCCATCCTTCATAGAGAAGCTGGCGAAACCATTTACTTACGTGTCCCCTTTGAAGTTCATGACGGTGAACTTGATGATTTCAACACATCCATTAAATTTAAAAAACCTTACGTCATCAAACATGTGGTGAATACGGGATTAGATCCCGACTCAAGTTCTTTAATAAGTGGTTCTTTCAATCAATTCCAAGAACCGTTGGATCGAGATGCAGAAATTCGTGATAAAAGTCGTTGGGAAATTGCCGGTGAACTAGCAATTGAAGAAATACTACAGTACTTGGAATGAAAAAAAGGGATCTTCTTGCCGAATTTTTGGCAGAAGATCCTCTTTACTATTTTTTTAAACCTTGTATTTTTTCATCCATTTCATCTGAATCTAGCACTTTTTTAGGATATTTCTTGAAAACCGGTTCTAGTTCGCTCATTAACTCTTCTAATTCAGCCCCTGTATAGAAAAGGGATTCGAAGTATTTGGTATTTCCATTCGACTCTACTACTATTCTAAGCCGTTGCAAAGGTTCTCTGCCGGCAAGGTCTTCATCCGTCATGATTGCCTCTTCTGCTTCATAATCGGCTTGCTGAATCCAAGTTGTTCCCGATTCATCCGCCTCTGTTGCAAATAACAGTAATTCTTCTGTATCCATCGTCGGCATCTTCATGTAAACCCCTCACTTTACTTGTTTTACTTAGTGTTCCCTGTTGGTCATGGTTAAAACCAATTAGTGGCTCGCCTCGTTTTCGAAGTATAGATCCTTATGCAGACCACACCCTGGATTAAATCCCGCGTCGCAAGAAGGACATTGATAGTCGCATTGTAAGTATTCAGTAATGGTGAGTTCGTGGCCGCAATTACCGCACAGTATGGCTTTTTCATTATATCGACTAACTGGCCAAACAGCGTGATGACCGCAACCCGCTTCTTCATGGCATAGGTGACATGGATAATAGATTTCACAACAATAGAACTTGATGGCAATTCTGTCTGTTTCTGTTGCGTAATGGATACAGCGCGTTTCATCATCCACTAGTAAGCCCCGAACTTCTTGATCGTATTTTTTCATTTTTACGCACCCCTCTTATGTACATCATAAAAGTATGGAGGCCTGTTAAGCAATTAAAAATAGAGAGGGATTTGAAATGGAGTGGATGAGTAAGGGGCTGCAAATTTATAGACTCACCACTTTGGCTATAAAATACGCGTCCCGGGTTCAAGCTTCAATCTACTCACTCATCTCTTTTTATTCATCCTTTGTTTCGAAACTCAGTCATATAAAAAATGTCTCCGGCAACCGTAAGTTCACGACTGCAGAGACATCCTCAGTTTACATATCCTTATGAGTGAATGGACACTTTCCTGTTAACGGCACACTGTCGTCGCCGATGAAGAACTGTTTCCATTCATTATGCGTTGGATCTCCGTAATGGCTGATATCGGGATGCTTCGGTAGGTTATCCCATACCTCTACACGTTCACGAACTTTTTCACGTGATTTGATTCCGCCTTTTTCCGTACCTGTCAGACCTTTAAAAATTTTGCGCGGCTGGAACCCGATGACCATTGCATTTCCCAAATCACGCGTTTTTCGTTGCTTATAGGCGGGTGCATTACCAAAAGCAAAAATCGGCTCACCTTGGAAATGAAAGTCCCACAGATAATGATCAGGATCTCGTGGCGCTTCAGCAGGCCATTCTTCTTTATCTTCTTTATGCAAGTATTGCAAAATATCCCAAAACTGTTGGCGATATTCTTCTATTGTTCCTTCTATTTCAAAGGGTTCAACAAATACAAACAGACCATGGCGTTTATGCTTTGGATTTTCAAATAGTTTTAAAAAAGCTTCTAGCGCTTGCGGTAAGTTCGACCAGTCTTTTTGTGAAATATAGGCATAGCGCAACTCGCCTTTATTTTCACCAGCCATACCAAAATAGCATGGGAATGTTTTATCGGTCACGATATCATGAAATGTCTGATATTCTCTACGTAACCATTCCGGTAAATCATTACGTTCTGTAAAGTCTTCTTTTGTCAATAAAGCGTTTGATGTTTGAATCAACGTTTTATCCCCCTCTAACATACTATGCTGTATATCCGTTACCCCGTCTTTCGCATAATGAAACATATGAAATGAAGAAAACATCTTATCGAATGGCGATCGATAAGATGTTTTCTCATTGTATAGGTTTTGGATCATCCTGTAATTCATCAATCGTTTGCATAACCAATGTGACTGCTTGGCTTAAGGCACTTCCACCACCAAGCGTAGCTGCAACACCAACAGCTTCTAATACTTCTGAAACTGTACAACCTGCATCCATACAAGCTTTTGTATGGAAAATAATACAGAACTCACTATGTGCATAGATACTTACTGCTAGTGCAATCAACTGTTTATATTTCTGACTGATTTCTCCTTCTTCAAAACCAATTTCCGTAAATGCGTGGAATGATTTCATGAACTTTGGCAACTGTTCGCTCATTGCACCCATACCAGTTTTGTAATCTGCCAGTACCGCATCCGTAAATGTATAGTCTTCCATAAAATTGCCTCCCGTCATAGCAGTAGTATGTCCGATTCTTTGTTTGCTATTCAGCGATAATGGAAATGATATAAGCAATTACAAATACAGGAGGCTCAGTATGAAAATCGTCGTTACAGGAGATACACATATGCTTGGAAGAGGAAAAGGTTTGCCTTCACGATTAATAAAAGAATGTGAGACGGCCGATTTAATTTTACATACAGGTGATTGGAAATCGGTCGAGGTCGTGCAGATGCTTTCTGAATTTGCGGAAGTAAAAGGCGTTTTTGGAAATGTGGATGGAGAGGATATAAAAGAACGGTTTCCATTGCAGCAAGTGATTCAAGCGGGGCACGTAAACATTGGATTAGTACATGGTCATGGCGAGAAAAAGACTACAGAAAAACGGGCTATTGAAGCATTTGAAGGAGTGCCACTAGACGTCATCGTCTTCGGGCACTCCCACATTCCTATGCTTCGTTACTTGAATAAAACCCTATTACTGAATCCCGGTTCACCAACAGATAAGCGTAAATTACCCCATTACTCTTTCGCTATCTTACATATTGATGATGGGATTCGTGCAGAGTTATTATTTTTTGATAATAAAACGTAAAGTACAAAACGAATGGATTAATATGTCCAACCGCGTGTATATTGAACGGGTGATTCGATTTCTACTCCCAGTTCTTTTGCTGCTGTGTACGCCCAATAAGGATCACGTAATAATTCGCGAGCGAGCAATACGATATCCGCACGGTCATTTTGTAAAATTTCTTCTGCTTGTAGGGCTGATGTAATCAATCCTACCGCACCCGTTGCAATATTTGCTTGCTGACGGATTGTATCTGCAAAGGGCACTTGATAGCCTGGGAAAGGATGAATAGCAGCCGGAACTACTCCACCTGAGCTAACGTCGACTAGATCGACACCTTGTTCTTTCATCCAGCCCGCCATTTCTGCATACTGCGAAGAATCCATACCGCCTTCTTGATAATCTTCTGCCGAGATTCTGACAAATAACGGACCTTCCCAAACAGAACGAATTGCATCAATTACTTGCCCTAGTATGCGATAGCGATTTTCTGCGGATCCACCGTATTCATCTTCACGATGATTACATAGTGGAGTCAGGAATTCATTAAGTAAATAGCCATGTGCACCATGGATTTCAATCACGTCAAATCCAGCTTGTTTGGCACGGAGCGCTCCTTGTTTGAATGCTTCAATGGTTTCTTCAATATCAGTGACAGTCATTTCTGTCGGTGTTTTATGTTTTTCATTGTACGCAATAGGGCTTGGCGCATGAATTGTTCCATCCACTGTCGCCTTTCTTCCTGCGTGTGCTAATTGGATACCGGTGCGGGCACCATGCTGTTTGTTTAAACGAACGATTTCAGTTAAACCTTCAATATGCTCATCTGACCAGATCCCTAAATCCTCACTTGAGATTCTTCCTTGCGGTTGAACGGCTGTTGCTTCAACGATGATCAGACCAACTTGTCCTACCGCACGCGTTGCGTAGTGGATTTTATGCCAGTCTTCTACTTTCCCATCCTGATTATGTGAAGAATACATACACATCGGTGCCATTGCGATACGGTTTTTAAACTCTACACCACGTATAGTATAAGGACTAAATAATTTTGCCATGAATAATTCCTCCTCTAATAGTTACTAGAGAAAGTATAGCAAATCTCTGCTAATTTTTACTGTTCAAGGATTTTAAACGAACTTTATGAAACGTATGGTAGTCTTTGAACGTATAGTAGACTATATGAAAGGAGGTCTTCTTATGCAACCACTTATTTCAATATGGACACAACCTAAACAAACGATTCGTTATGTTCTTGAATACAAAACATGGAGTTATAGTTTTTTCATCTTATTCCTTACGTCGGTCAGCGTCGGTATAACATCATTCGCTGAAACGGATATTTTACCCAATCTGTCATTGCCGGTAATGATCCTACTCGGTATCGTGTCATCGTTCATCGGAACTATGATCAGCCTGTTCATTAGTTCTGCTCTCTACACGTGGGTAGGTAAATGGCTCGGAGGTAAAGGGAACTTTAAGGATATGGTGCAAATGACGCCAATCGCTTCGATACCTTTGATTTGGATGTTGCCGATTAACTTGCTATTAGTCATTATTTACGGCAAGAATTTATTTGAGGATATGACGAATACTGCAAGTGTTGACGTTTTTGGATCATTATCTATTGTATTATTACTCGCTAATTTACTAACATTGGCTCTAGGTATCTTTAGTACAGTGATATTATCGAAAGGGATTGGGATTGTCCATCACTTCTCTTCATGGCGTGGATTTGGTACGATTATGATTGTTGCCGGTTTATTTTTAGCATTAATGATTCCATTTATTATCTTTTTGATAGTGGTTTTTTGGGCTTACTAAAATCAATATATAAAAAAACCGAAGGCGATTCCACTTCAGGAAACGTCTTCAGTCTGACGCAAAGCCTAATGTGCTATGCGTTTTATTATTTATTGATCATTTTCATGAATTCTCTCATTAAGCCTGGAAGATCTGGCCAAGCATGTCCTGATACTAGATTCCCTTCTGTATGAAGATCTTTTTCTATATACGTAGCACCAGCTGCTGTAACGTCTGGCTTACACGCGATATATGCTGTATATTCCCTGCCTTGCATGAGATCCGGAATAACGGATAACACTTGAGCAGCATGGCAAACTGCCGCCACGGGTTTATTCTCTTCAAAGAAATGGCGGACAATATCTGGTAATGATTCATCTAGACGAATATACTCTGGTGCACGTCCACCTGGAATAATGAGCGCATCATAGTCTGCAGGATTGACATCTTTGAAGGCAATATGTGAATCCAAGCCATACGCGGGTTTTTCAACATACGTTTCCATTCCATCGATGAAATCATGGGTAACGGTATATAATTTTTTTACTGATGGTGAAGCAATAGTTGTGTCGAATCCTTCTTCCAAACAACGATAATAAGGATAGAAAATTTCCAGTGCTTCTACTGCATCTCCACCAAGAATCAATACTTTTTTACTCATGTGCAGATCCTCTCCCTATTCTGAATTGTGTTACTACTTTACTTCTTTCGACAATTTGATAATGAATCCTCTTTCTTTTGCTGAATTCCTCTTCTTTATGTATGACTATCGCAAATTACACCATATTATGAGTAGGAGGGATTTCTATGGATCGAGATATACGTCATTTGTTTCATAAAGGAACGATCAACGAAGAAATGGGAATGGAGTTTGAAGTATCTGCCGAAGAAGCTTCACGTGCCCGAGAAAATGCAAGCGGTAAAGAATATCGGGATGCTTTGAAAGAAGTCTATCGGGCAACAGAGGATAAAAGAAAATAATTCGTGAAAAAGCCGGACAGTTCATACTGTTTGGCTTTTTACATCTTACTATAACGATTTCTCCGACTTCTGCGTATCATGTATTGCTCAATAAGTATTGCAAGAATCGTTCCTGTAATCAATCCATTAGATAATGTGGAAGCTACAATGGGAGGAAGTTGCGACAAACTTTCTCCCGGGACAAACATAGTCCCTACACCTACCATTAATCCAAAAGCTACAGCTTGACGTGCACGCTCTTTTTCTGGATCAGCATCAAGTTCATTGAATGCCATCGAGACCATTTTTGTAAAGATGGCGAAAGTTACAGCGTATGCAACCGGCGCTGGTAAAGCCGCAAATATCGCCATAATACTTGGAAACAACGTAATGAGTACTAATAGCGTACTGCCAATAATAAATGGTTTTATAGATGGCATACGTGTCGTACCAACAAATCCAGCAGATCCTGAAATCGGTACGGATCCAATGGCGGAAAAAGCGCCTGCGATCAGATGGATGAATCCTGAAGCAAATGCTCCTTGTCGTAATCGATCTGGCGCTTTAATATGAAAAGATTCCTTCAACAAATGTTCCATGACACGAATTGATGCAAGCATATTCGCTACTAGCAATAATGTAATGAAGATCGCTGTAACGAGAACACCACTATCCCATACAGGTTTTCCATAAACAAATATTTTCGGTAGTTGGATTAGCTGATCGGACACTTTCGCGATGGTTGGTGTTTTTCCTAGTAGCAAGAAAATCCCCCAGCCAAGTGCAATGGAGATCAATATCGCATATTTAGAAATGAACGGGCGTTTATTTGCCATCGCAACAAACGTGATGAGTAAAACAATGAAACTTCCGAGAAAAATGACTGAATCCAGATGGTCTCCTACTTCTTCTATCCCTATTATTCCCTTAATAAAGGTTCCGCTTAATTGTAAGATCAGCAACATTAGATACGTAAACGTGATTGCTGGTGTGAAGAGTACTTTCATTTTCGTGATGATTCCTGTCGCTGCGAGGATCATGAATATCACACCGCTGTATAACATACCACTTTGCAATGCTTGCAAGGCGTCTGTTGAGGTTGTATAAAAAATGCCGACCATACCGGCATAGACCACATAAATTCCCCACCATAAGCCTGCGGGACCTTCGTTGATGGGCATTTTATGTCCGAAAAATGCCTGAATCAGACTGGCAACACCGAGAACAAATATAGTTCTTTGCATAAATAGCGATGTCGCTACTGAGTCCATACCAAAGGCGTGCGCGATTGCGATGGGGGCAGCAATAGATGATGCAATGAGAAAGATGGTCCATTGTACGCCGCCTGCTAGATGTTTCATTAGACGATTCCTCCAATAGTGCCGTGCAAATTAGAATTCATATAGTATACCATGAGAATAATTTTTTTATCATATAGGATAAGAATAGATAAGGATTTGAGGAAGCACCGTTGAACGACGTTTCAGGCGCACGCTCACCCTCCGGTAGTCTTAGACTTACGATCCACTAATGTTGCTTCTTAAATTTAGGTCTTGATACAAACTTAAAATGGAAAAAAGACTAAAGACACCCCCTAATTCAGGAGTTTGTCTTCAGCCTAATCCTACATAATTAACTAATCATACATTTTTCATTATTCACCGGTCGGTTGCAACGTAAGTACACGTCCGTCAGGGATTTCTTGTGTCATGAGTGTTTCGTGGTATTGGCCTTTTGCCCAGTCTTCTGCTTGGTCGTGGAACCATTTGGATTTCAGATGTCCGCTTTGGCCGGGCCCAACGACATGATATGTTTTTGTTAAGTCGTCTAGATCTGCAACAAAACGCCATGATGCGCCGTGGTTGACGGAGCCGTCGTCTTTAAAGGAAGCAGCTTGCACTGTAATATTGGAACCGCCGATTGGCTGTTTTTCGGGATTTAATAATTTGGCGAATATAGGTGATGCGCTTGCTAGCGGGTGTGGGAATGTCAGTTGGTGATAGTCGCCCCATGCCCATTTTTGTTGTTTGTAGCCGAAGTCATCAGAAATTTTATTTATTGCGTTAATGAATGAATTATACACCCATTGATCAATGCCCCGCTTTTCTTCTAACCAGACACTTTTTTCTCCACTATAGCCTTTACGCAGAAGTTCGTCTGTAATCTGGTTTTTACCTGGCATTAGTTCATAGACATCATCCGGCATTTCATTGCGGAACATATCAATTTGCAGTTGTTTCATCCATTGGTGGAAAATTAGCGGAGCACTGCTATCTTTTGAATCAACTTGATCCCATTGTTTCAATGTATTTAATACTTCTTTGTAATCACCTGATTGGTCTTTGTTCTCTACTGATGTAATCATGGATGCAAGGAATTCCGCAGCGTAAAGGTTTTTTTGATCCATTTGCAGTTTCATCATGTCATCCACTGTGAAACTATCTCCTCCTCGTAGCACTTCTGCAATCCGTTCAAAGCGGTATGGTTGTGCCCAGAACTTTGTGATGTGATATGGATAATTTTCGTCTACCACTTCATTATTTGCTGTGGCGATGAAACCTTCTTCGGGATTAACTACACGTGGTAGTTCTTCATAGGGAATATAACCCTCCCAACCGTAATCAGAAGAATCTCCTGGCACTGCCAATTGTGCGTCACCTTGTTTACGGTTGGGAATGCGACCGTTTGCTTTATACGCGATTGTGCCGTCCGTCGAAGCGAAGACGAAGTTCTGTGCAGGTGCGTGAAACTTCTCTAATGCTTTCTCAAAACTTTTCCAGTCTGATGATTTATTCATTTCCATAATTGCTTCGAGCTCAAGCGTGGGCTCGAGCGCCGTCCACTGCATGGAGAATAATGCATCAGGATTTTCTTCTTTGTATATAATATCTGAAATAATCGGACCGTGTTTTGTGACAAGTACTTCATAGGGAACATCTTCAGCATCTTTAACTTTAATCGTCTCATCTCGTACTTCTGCCTGTTCCCACTTGCCATCATAACGGAATTGGGCTTTTTTACTTGGATGCGGAACTTCAATATAAAGATCTTGCACATCCGGTCCAACGTTCGTAACCCCCCAGGCAATATCTTCATTATTTCCTAAAATAATTCCAGGAATCCCCGCAAAGATTACTCCTTCAACATTTTGTTCAGGGGATTGTAAATGCATTTGATACCAAATAGACGGTGTACTCAGTCCTAAATGCGGATCATCAGCTAGTAATGGTTTACCGGAAGCCGTCTTTTCTCCTGATACTACCCAGTTGTTACTTCCATTGTATTCAGGTGGTGAAAGTTCCGGTAGAAAACGTCCCGCTACCTCTACGTTATGCTCTTTATTAGCCGTCATGATAGATTCTGCATTTTTCGGATACGTCAGGAATAAATCTTTCACTTTTTCTTCTGGAAACGCATTGATCGCCCAGTGGCGGAAGGCTTGTGGTTGCCATCTCCCCCCCAAGTCATAAGCCATATACTTCCCAATCGTTAATGAATCAACCGCTGTCCACTCTTCAGGCTCATATCCAAGAAGTGCAAATTCATAAGACAATTTCTTTTTCGATTTAGCTTCCCGAATGAATGCATTGACTCCTTCCACATACCAGCCAAGTACTGCTTTTGCCTGTTCTCCATATCCATCATATGAAGCTTCTGCGGCATTTCGCAAACTAAATGTACGAAATAACTTATCAGTATCGACTGCCTTATCACCGATGACTTCCGCCAGACGACCGCTCGCCTGCCTTCGGGCTAGATCCATTTGAAATAAACGGTCTTGCGCTTGCACATAACCTTGCGCTCGGTATAGATCTTCATCCGAAGCAGCGTTGATATGCGGTACCCCATTGTTATCCCGTGTAACGATTACTTCTTGATCGATGAATGAGACTTGATGGTTTCCTTCTACAAGCGGTTTCGATTTCGAAGTGTAAGCGTTTGCAAATATCACAACAAGGACAGCTATAATTGACAGTATACTGAGTGCCCACAGCGTAATCTTTCTGCCTCTTCCCATGTCATTCCCCCCTTTAGAACTTAGTATACTAGTAATATTCTGAAATTCCTTTAATTATTATCCATTAAAGAAATGTAGTGATACCGAAACTTCAATCCCTTTAACTGTATTTGAATTTTTTAAAAAACAAACTACATAAAGAAAGGATATCCTAGAAGTCGCTGACTTCTAGAACATCCTCTTTTGATACTACTTAGCGGGATTCGAAAATCTTTTGGATGACGTGATTATTGTTCGATTTTCCAAAGTTTTTATGAATACAGCTTTCAGGCTTTTCACGCAAGATGGACGCGAAGCTATTGGCCAGTTCAGCTTCCCCTGCCACATGCACTTCTTTCCATCCGCGCTTCTTTTTCATGTTACCAACTACAGAACCCATGCCTTTATAAAAGCGATCCAGATTCTCCTTTAATCGATGATCAAATTCGTCTGTATGTCCTCCTACTCCCCGTTGTATGGACGACTTAACACCTTTCTGTTCTTTCCAGACATCGAGACCCGAATCAAATTCATACACGGTTTCGTCATGGACTCTCCCCATTGCTGTATCCAAAATCCGGACATTACTGTAGCTTGGGAGTATAATTCCCGCTTCTGGATATGCTTGTAACATATACTCAAATTCATTCGTCATGGCTTGGTTTTCCCAATGAAAGCTCGTCTTGACTGCTACTTGAACATAATGAACAGACCATATTTCAGGATCCGCTGCCGCAAAAATGATAACCCCTTTCGCCAAATCATTTTGCTTATCTTCAACTTCTTTCATCACACGGTCTTTCAATGAACGAAATGCAGTCAATTCTTTTTCATCTCCGGATGCGACGAGATATTCATCAAGCCTTTTCAAACCTGATTTCAAATGAATTCTCCATGCAGCTTGTTGTTGGTCAGGATCTGCAGGGTTCGTGTTTAAGTATACTGACAGCACACATCGATCATCACAGTGAAATGCCTTCAACTTTTTCAATTCTTCGCTAATACTCATCCAATCATCCTCCTTATTCCCTCAGCTATAGCATGCCCGCTGAAGTGAATATTACAAGGTAATTGGAGCTGTGAATTTTTTCAAATAGAAAAGCAATGCTTCATCAAAAATGCCCAGTTCTCAAAAAAAGTGCAGTTAATTCCGCTACTTCTTTCTGGTGATGGATTTCTTTATGTCCATAGGGCAACTTTATAAAATCAGCAAGTCCCGGATAATAAACTGAATCCAACTCCACCCGTCCATCATTTTCTCCCTGAAGCAATTTCCCAAGCCATAAATGATTTCGATTTCCCGCAATTGCGCCAATCGCAAAAGGAGTCATATCCGGCAAGTTTAACTGTTCAATATACGTTGCGTTTAATGAGCGTAATGTCTTGTAGTATTCAGTGTATCCTGTAATTTTACTCGCCACATGCGCCAGCTGACTTCCACGGTTTGGCGTAGCAATTTGTACACAGTGACCAATTGAATCCTTCCATTCAGTTTCTTGCAACACTTTTCGAATAAGTAGACCGCCTGTACTGTGACCAACCAAATGAATAGGAGTATCTTTTTGTGAGATCATATCGGACAAGTGTTTTTCCACAAGATAAATGGATTGGTCAAATTCATGATATGTTAACGGTAAGTCGAGTGATCTGCAATGAAATCCCTGATGTTCTAAATAGATAGACAACGTCTGCATATCACGTGAATTTTTATTGAAACCATGTAACAAAAGAACACGTTCTTCCATGCAAACACCCCTTTATCGTTAAATACCCGATTGAATTTTCTTTACAAGCTCCTTCGTTTGTTCATTCAGTTCTTCCACATGGACTTGCTCTTGTGGAATATCCACCACTTTATACTGTTGCTTTAGCAGTAAAATCCGCTCGACGCTTTGATTGACTCGTTGTTCTGTAATGACTCCTTCACTTATAGCCGTTTGTAATGCAGTGAGTAGCTCGTCTACTGGCGTATATTTATGCCCAACAAGTAAAATATCTCCACCCGCTGCAATAGATTGAACTGCCGCATCTCCAATTGTATAGTTCTTTTCAATAGCTCCCATGACCAAGTCGTCTGTAATCACCACACCATCGAACTGTAATTCATCACGTAATACGTCTTGAATGATGATTTTTGAAAATGATGCAGGTGTTTTCGGATCATATGCCTCTACAAGTAAGTGTCCTACCATAATCGCATTTACGCCACTTTCAATCGCCTGTTTAAAGGGAAATAGTTCTACGTTCTTCAAGCGCTCCTTAGTATGCTTGATCACAGGCAAATCAATATGTGAGTCTACACTGGTATCACCGTGTCCTGGGAAGTGTTTGACGACAGGTATGACATGTTGCGACATCATACCCTTGGCCTGTTCGATTCCTGCTTTACTGACTAGCCGTACGTCATGGCCATACGAGCGATCACCAATCACTGGATTATTCGGATTGCTATCGACGTCCAGTACAGGTGCAAAATTCATATTCAATCCGAATGCACTCATTTTGCGGCCAATTAACTCTCCAACATCATATGCATATTTCCCGTTTTCAGCTTGTCCGATTTTACGATTAGAAGGTGTTTTTACGAGTTCTTTTGGCAATCGTGTAACACGTCCACCTTCCTCGTCTGCACTAATAAATAACGGCGTTTTCGCATTCGTATTCGCCTGTTTCAAATCATTAATCAAACTAAGCGATTGCGCAACAGAAACGAAATTGCGTTTAAATAAAATAATGCCACCGACATGCCTATCTTGAATAAATCCTTTCGCTACAGAATCCAGTTGCGGACCTTGCACACCCATAAGAATCAATTGACCGAGTTTTTCATCAAGTTGCATTTCCTGTATCACATCCTGAATTTCCGCACTCGGCTTATGGAGAACAGCAATTTCTGCGATGGTTGCATCGTTTTCTGCTGAAGAAAACAGCAAAGTTAATTGGTATTCATCATTCAATTCATAAATAAATGCTGTTTGCCCACCTACTTGTTCAAGTCCATCTGGAACTCCTAGTACTTCCTTGGTCTGCAATTGCGTTATGTCAACGAATTTCGATTCCGCTATACGTAATTTATAAACCTTCTTGTTCTCTGTCAAACGAAGCTTCAATTTTTCTTTTTTATAAGATGCATATATTCCCTTACGATCACGTTCTACCTTATCAGCTTTCCCCAACTGTTCTTGGACTTGTGGAAAAGTAGTTTTCCCCACTTGCCATGGTTTACTGGGTAGCTTTCCTTTTTCAGCGGCATCGTGTACCGCAATCAGTTCTTGTTCTTTCTGTTGATTTCGCATGTCTATTTGTTTGGATTGTTCATTCTTATCGTTCTCTTGATTTGAACACCCTATTGTTATCATAAAAAGTGCACCGACGACGAGTAACAGGAATACTCTAGATACTTTTCGCATAGTTCCACCTCTTCTTTTAGTCATGATAACATCTTTTAGACGTTTTTTGATATTGTCAGCCGCCGCATAAAACTTCGACTTTTGTCCATTCTAGTCTGTAGGAGGTGGACGAACATGGCGAATAAAAATAGTAAGAAAACCATGAATGAACGGACACATAATCCGTTGAAAACGTATGAAAATAAAAACAAAGAAGCCAGTAACAGTAATAATCAACATCCAGAGGGCCATTCTTTAGAAGAGTTTTCTGCAGAGTTTGGATCTAGGCCGAAAAATAAAAAGAAGAAAAAATAAAACAACAGCCGTGTTCTGTTCACAGAATGACGGCAGTTGTATTATTTTATATCTCTTCGTTAATCTTGAAATGACGTCTTCCATACCAGTTCCCCACCTTATTGAATATAGAGGCAAGTACTTGTTGGAAGAGCATACCGAAAACGACAGGCAGTGCGACTTTCGGCGGAAAAAAAGTTGTCGCGATGACAACACCTGTCGCGATATTTCGCATGCCGCCCACAAACATGAACGTCGTAGCAATCACTGGATCTCTCCACAGTACATGCGCTATCCATAAGGCAGTTGCATAGCCCGTTAATGCTATGAACAGTACAAGCGCAATAATACCGACGAGTTCAAAAGAAATCTTCTGCACATAAGGCGCTACTGCACTACCATTAATCGCAACAATCGCAAACAAACTTAATTTAGAGAAAGGAGCTAAGCGAGGCCCCCATTTCTTTTGAACACTCCCCTTTGAGAGTTCATTTAACGTAATACCTGCTATTGTAGGTAGTACGATCATCCAAAGTAAATTAAGTATTAGTGACATACTATTAATGGTTACTCTTTCTCCCACGACGATATGAAGAATAACCGGTAAAATGATAGGTGCCAATATTGTATCAATCAATATGATAGATAAGCATAGAGGTAGATTGCCTTTCGAAATCGTTACCCAAATCACACTCGTGACACCTGTCGGAATTGCGACTGCTAACACAAAACCTACCGTCAGTAAGTGATCATCAAAAATTACCGTGGATAAAAAGTACGCCCATGCCGGCATCACTATGTGCAGAAAAGCGATGCTAACAAGTACTACGGCAGGATACTTCCTGACCATGTGTACTTCTTTTATATTCATGCCAAGACTGCCCACGAACGTCATAAACGCAAACAACCAGGAGACAATAAACAATAACTGCTCCCCTACTTGATGAAACACGACACCTATTACTAAGCTGAGAGGTGTTAAGATGGCAATCCATCGTTGTAAAAATGTATTCAAATTAGTAAACATATAGTTCCCTTCTTTACTAGCCTGACGTAATGGTTGATATAGTCGTATTCTAGCATAATAGATTGTGTGAGAATCTATATTGAACCTAACAAAAATTACAGATGCATCAAAAAACCGTAGCGCTGAATCGCTACGGTTCTGTTTTCGTAAAATTATTTTGTGTATGAAAGAACAGCATATTTACTAAAGTTCTTCATTGCATTTGTTGCTTCTGCTTTCTCAGCATATTCAAAAATTCGTACGTTTGCTTGATCAAATAATGTAATTACCCACATGTTTTCCAGTCTCCTTTTAATTTGTATTTATTTATCAATAGTAAAGTCAGTGTTTAGTATGTGTATGTTAGGACTGCGTACTTGTTAAAGTTCTCCATTGCACTTGTTGCTTCTGCCTTCTCAGCATATTCAAAGATTCGTACGTTTTCTTGATCAAATAATGTAATTACCCACATGTTTTCCAGTCTCCTTTTAATGTGTATTCATTTATCAATAATAAAGCCAACGCTTAGTATGTGTATGTCAGGACTGCGTAATTGTTAAAGTTTTTCATTGCATTTGTTGCGTCGACCTTCTCAGCATATTCAAAGATTCGTACGTTTGCTTGGTCAAACAATGTGATAACCCACATGTTGTGTAGTCTCCCTTTTGTTTGGCAGCATAGTTCCTTGAATGGAATCTGCTAACCAATTTCTTTTGTTACCCTTATCATACTCTGTTCTACAACAAAAGAAACCGATATGTGAAGCGTTTCACAAATCATTCAAAGTCAAAACGCTTACATGTGTCGCAATTGTGTCTGCAAACGTTTTCTTATTAGCGAAATAGAATTTATGCATATATTTTCAATTTAACTTAATCTTTTCATCAACAAGAAAGTACTTTTTTCAGCAGTTTCTATAAATTAGCCTCTCTGACTAGATATATTTCAACAACACGTACATAAAAAAAACCCGCAGCTACGTACGCTACGGTTAAAATGATCACTTCTTATTTCGTGTAAGAAAGAACGGCATATTTGCTAAAGTTTTTCATTGCGTTCATCACATCTACCTTCTCCGCATACTCAAATAAAGGAATGAGTGTGATCAATCCATCTGTTTCTAATTTCAATTTAGTGTGTCGGTATCAGCCTGTGTATATATATCCATGTTTTAACGTATTGCCTTTACAGCAAATGAATCAAGCTGAAAATTCGTCTGTGTTACCACACGATGGTCGAACGGATTATGGGCCAATGCCTTTCACGATCAATATAGAAGAGGCAATAACACGAAACCAAACGTTCCGTACCGTACTATGGACAGGTGACCATTTTCAGCTCACACTTATGAGTATTTCGCCGGGAGAAGATGTGGGTTTGGAAATGCACCCACATACCGATCAATTTATTCGGCTTGAGGAAGGGCAAGGTATGGTTCAAATAGGACATAGAAAAGATCAAGTAGACCTCGAGCGACACGTTCAAGATCAGGATATTGTTATTATTCCAGCTGGGACTTGGCATAATTTATTAAATACCGGTACTGTTCCTATCAAATTGTATTCTATTTATGCACCGCCAAATCATCCGTACGGTACGATTCATGAAACGAAGGCGATTGCGGAAGAAATGGAATCCCCACATCCTGCTCACAATAAGTATATCTAGTATGCTTAAATATGCTGTTGCTATGATTGAAAAATAAAAAAAGACAAGGCACTCATTTACACAGTGTCTTGTCTTTATCATTTCTATTCACTTCATCCTTATTTATAGGTGTTTAAATACATCGAATGTCGCAAGCTGATCAACTGAATTGGAATATACTATTTTGTCCTTTCACCTAAGCGAATAGGCATTTTGTTTTCACAGTAAAAGATATTTTATAAAAACAGCAACCCTAAGCTAACCACGATAGAAATCGAGAACGCAATTTTACTTAAAAACACAAGCTCATTACTTCTAAACTTCATAACAACTGCCAATACAGCTACAATCCCCATTAAAATAGATAGAGTTTTTTGAATTGTAAAGTTTGTAGGAAAAGATGTAAACGCCAAGTAGGATAAAAGTAGGCCAAATAACATATTGATAATGATTATACTGTTATTGGTTTTACTTTTATATAATACAACTTGAATTCCTATAGCTATAATTATTAAAACTATATACATGATCTCCAATATACCTAATGCCATTTGTGTAACCTCCTTCACATTATTAATTCATTCAGTAATTGTAACATGAAGTCGATACTTACGATATTTCTTCGATCGTTTTTCATTATTTATTCAAATACAGTATCGATCGTTGCGTATTTTACATATCAGTATGATTCCCTAGGGAGATCAAAAACCCCTCAAACTATCCGTCCGAGGGTTTTTAAAATATACATCTATATTTACTAAAATTACTAACCCGTTGTCGCCAAGTTATTTCAACTCTATCAACGCCACACACTCCACATGACTACTATGCGGGAACATATCTACCGGCTGGACTTCCTTCGTGCGATAGCCCCCATCTTCGAGAATGCGTAAATCACGTGCCAATGTTCCTGGATTACAAGACACATACACAATCTTCTTCGGTTTATAAGTTAGAATGGTTTCTAGTAATTTTTCATCGCACCCTTTACGTGGTGGATCGACGACTAATACATCAAATTGCTTACCTTGCGCGTACCAATTTGGAATAACCTCTTCTGCAGGACCTGCTTCAAAATGTGCGTTAGTAATACTGTTTAGTTCCGCGTTACGCTTTGCATCTTCTATCGCCTGCGGTACTATTTCAACTCCGTAAACAGCCTTCGCTTGTTTAGCCAAGAACAATGAAATCGTTCCTATTCCACAATACGCATCCACTACCGTTTCATTTCCGGTTAGGTCAGCATAATCAAGTGCCTGTTGGTACAGTACTTCCGTTTGAATAGGATTTATTTGATAGAAAGAACGTGCTGAAATCTCGAATTCAGTATCTCCAATCCGATCAATAATGACATCCGCTCCGTATAGATTAATCATTTCATTCCCCATGATGACATTCGTATTCGCTGTATTCACATTTTGCATAATAGACGTCACGTTCGGTAATTGTTGTAGAATTAATTCGACTACCGCGTCTTTTTGCGGGAACTTTTTATGTCGCGTAACGAGTACAACCATGACTTGACCCGTCTGACGTGCTTTTCTAACGATTACATGACGTAGCAAACCTTTGTGTGTATGTTCGTCATACGTCTCGATACCAAGCTGTTGAAGTTTATACTTAAGCATCGTCATCAGTTCGTCTGCTTCTTTCGTTTGGATTAGACAAACATCTGTATCGACAATGTGATGTGTACGAGCTTTATAGAAGCCAGTAATTACACGGTCGTTCTCCGTATCAAATGGAATTTGTGATTTATTGCGGTAACGCCACGGATCACTCATGCCTTTTACTTCATGTACAGGCACATCAGGGAGCTTAGCTATCCGATCCATTACATCGCGTACCGATTTGCGTTTTTGTATCAACTGACTCTCATAGGACAAATGCTGCAATTGACATCCACCACATGTCGGGAATACATGACAAGGTGGCGTTACACGGGATGGAGATGGTTCCACGATATTTAGCAGTTTGGCGAATCCATATTTCTTCAATGTCTTCAATACATGGACATCGACTGTTTCTCCAGGCAACGTTCCTTGAATGAATAACGGATAGCCTTCTACTTTCGCTACGCCCGCTCCATCATGTGTCAGATCTTCTATCGTCACTCGTATCTTTTCATTTTTATTTACTGCAAAGCTCATGATTTTTCCTCCATCTTTCAGATACTTCTAGTGTAACACGGGGAAGCAAACAAAAAAACAGACGTAATCACACGTCTGTTTCTTTATTGTCCTTATACTCATTTCTAGTCACTGCATCGTCTTTCAAGACCACAAAGAACGATAATAGTATACCCGCAATGATCACCAAAAAAGGCGCATAGAAAATCAAAAATTCATTCATCGTATTGCCTCCTTATGCATGATGATTTTCGTTTCCTTTTACGTATTCTTTATTGAACAGGAACATACGTAATAGTAAATAAAGCGATGGAATTAGCAACAATAATCCACATATGAAAGCAATGATTAAAGCAACCGCCATTGCTTGGTTCGTAAAGCTATCGTAGATCGTCAAATACGGGTAGAGCAAGTACGGATAATGCGATGCCCCATAGCCAAAGAAAGCGAACACGAACTGTCCCATTAGTAAACTGAACGCCACACCATAATGACGCTGTCTCCAAATGAGGTAAATCGTACCCAGAAACAGTACGAGCGATATCAAAAACAAAGGCCAGAACGTTTGAATACTCTCGTAATGGAGCGGATTATGCTTACGTAATTCAAATATAATCCCGCCAGCTGCGATGATCGTTGGAAATGCCCAGATCAGCGCGTATTTCCTCAAAAGATGCGTCGCCTCGTGATCCCCGGCTTTGTTCGCATACCACGTCAAAAATGCGGAAGAGATATAAAGTGTTGCCGCTATGCTAAGCACTACAATCGACCAAGTTAATGGGCTAGTGAACAACTTCCAGTAATCCAAAACCGGTTGTCCATTCACTATTTCAATAAATCCACCTTCAGAAATTGTTAATACAATCGATAGTGATGCCGGAAGTAATAAACCCGTGGAACCGTAGGCAAATGAATATCCTTTATGACCACGGGCTCCATACGTCTCAAATGCATAGTAGGAACCTCGAACTGCCAGAAGAATAATGGCAAAACTCACCGGGACTAGCAATGTGGTGCCATAATAAAAGGCAGTTTTCGGGAAGAATCCAATAATTCCTACGAAGAAGAATACTAAAAAGACATTCGTTACTTCCCAGACTGGCGATAAGTAGCGCTGAATGACATTAGTCAATATTCGCTGTCTGCCCGTAAATAAACTGTATGCGTTGAAAAAACCTGCTCCAAAATCAATGGCACCAATTAGAATGTAGCCGAACAAAAACACCCACAATACCGTAATCCCAAGAATTTCGATATTCATCGAATGTCACCGCCCCTCTCCTGCTGCCGATCTTTGATTTCTTGTTCTACAGGATTCCTGATGAACATTCTCCTTAAAACAACAACACTACCGACTCCTAGAACCAGGTAAAGAAGCGCAAAAAGCACAAGCATAGTCGGTACTTGCCCGCTAGTTGTCGCGCCTTCCGAAGTACGCATAATATTACGCAATATCCACGGCTGACGTCCTACTTCCGCTAGCCACCAACCCGCTTCAAGAGAAATGAAAACGAGTGGTCCTCCCGCGACAATTAGCCAACGGAATAAGCGTGACTCGACAAATGACCATCTTCGCCACATACCAATCCAGTATATAGCTGACAACATCATTAATGTCATTCCGATCGTTACCATAATATCAAAGAGGTAATGAATATAGAGAGGAGGGATATCTTCTTCAGGAAATTGATCCAACCCAACGACTTCTGCGCTAAGAGATCCATGCGCTAATATAGAAAGTGCGTACGGTATTTTAATGGCGTATTTAACTTCCCCATCGTCCAACACACCATACAAAATTAAAGGAGCATTTTCTTCCGTTTCAAAATGCCATTCTGCAGCCGCCAGTTTTTCAGGTTGATACTCTGCTAAATACTTACCTGATAAATCTCCAACCAACACTGCACTCACACTAAAAATGAATCCCACTTTCAATGTCAGATATAACGCTTTTTTATGATAGACGTGATTCGAACCACGCAACAAACGGAATGCTGCAATAGCCGCCAATAAAAAGGCGGATGTCATATAAGCTGTCCCGACTACGTGTGCCACTTTTGTGGGCATGGCAGGATTAAACATTGCCACAAGTGGATTGACGTTAATTAATTCCCCATTCACTAGGTTAAAGCCTTGTGGTGCATTCATAAAGGCATTTACAATGGTTATGAATACTGCGGAGAATGAAGCTCCAAGCGCGACAGGGATAAGGAGTAGAAAATGCTTCTTTTGATTTTCAAAACGATCCCATGTATAAAGGTAAATACCGAGGAAAATTGCTTCAAAGAAGAAAGCGAATGTCTCCATAAATAATGGTAATGCAATCACATTTCCCGCAAGCTCCATAAAGTTCGGCCATAATAAGGACAACTGCAAACCAATTGCTGTTCCTGTCACTACCCCTACTGCCACCGTGATAACGAAACCGCGTGCCCAACGTCTAGCCAACAAAATATAATGCTCATCGTTTTTCTTGATACCCACCCACTGGGCTAGCATAATCATGAGCGGGACACCGACCCCTATGGTGGCATAGATAATATGAAACGATAAAGTTAGTTCGGTCAAGATTCTAGAATATAAAACTGGATCCACACAGGCCACCTCCTCTTTTCACGAGAATAATCTTCCAATAATTGATAGCAACATTATACCCGCTACAATAAATGCCAACCACATCAAACGCTTTTCTTGACTTTTATACACCCAATCACTCCTAAGCACAATTCTATTTTAGGCTTTCCCTTAAAACACCTTTCAATAACCTATTTAAAGCGATTTGTTGAAATTTAGACGTATTTCTGCATTCATAGCACATCTTATTATTGTATACTAATAAATTAACCCATTTCACTTGTAATTTGTTAGTTTTTACAGTATAATTAGTTAACTAATGAGAGGTGAAAGTCAATGAAAAGAGTAAAAAGAAAAGTCATAGCGTATATTACAAAAGGGGAAGGCAGACACCGTAAATTGCTCGTTTATGAGCAAAAGGATCAGCCTGAAGCAGGTTTACAAGTTCCTGGTGGTACAATCGAACGCAACGAACTATTATTGGATGCATTATATCGAGAAATCGAAGAAGAATCCGGTATCGTGCGTGATGAACTTATACTAGAAGGTAAAGTAAAAGCTTCAAAATATTTCCCTGAAGATAAAAATGTAATTTATGAACGTACGATTTTCCACTTTTCCTATACAGGAGAAAACAAGCACGAATGGGAATATATCGTAGAAGGTGAAGGTAAAGACGCAGGTCAATTATTCAGCTATCGTTGGATGCCGTTGAAAGAAGTGCCAAAGTTAGCTGCTAAACAAGGAGAAGCGATTGAATACATCTGATATCGACCTGATACGATGCGCATTGCATCGGGCTCACCCAATTAATTTTTCACAATAAAAGACTATTCCATCCGAACGTTAGTAATTCGACTGGAATAGTCTTTTTATTATTTCTTTTATTTGATTTGCTTCACTTTATCCTGAGGGCGTAATTTCTGAAGCGGTACGAACATCTCGACATGTTGATACAAATTTTGGAAAGTTGCTGGCAATACGCCACCGTACTCTCCATCTAAGTTCAATAACACTTCGTCTTTGGAAGTCACCACAATTTTTTCCGCCTTCGCTGAAACAACTAAAGGATCATCCAGATGTTCTCCGCGGGAAGCTAGCGTAACCACACGAATAAATTCGGCAATATTGCATTTCTTTAAAATAAGCAATGTAAAATATCCATCGTTGATACTGGAGTTAGGTGCTAATTTCTCAAACCCGCCAACCGAGTTGGTCAAGCCAATCAAAAACATCATGGCTTCCTCATCAAATACATTTCCATCATACTCAATACGAAGATGACTGGAATGTATGGAAGGCAACATTTCAATTCCTTTTAAATAATAAGCCAACTGACCAATTACTGTTTTTAAACGGCTTGGAACTTCATATGTCAATTCCGTCATTCGGCCGCCACCCGCTATATTAATAAAGTAGCGATCATTCATCAAACCTACATCGACCGGAATCGAATCACCTTGGCAAATGATATCTACAGCGTCATCTATTTCTCTTGGTATACGCAATGCTCTTGCAAAATCATTCGTTGTTCCCATAGGTATCAAGCCGATTTTTGGACGTTTGTCAAAATGTCCGACACCTTCAATTACTTCATTGAGCGTCCCATCGCCACCTGCAGCAATAATCACATCGAAACCTCTGCGAACCGCGTCTCGCGCTGCCGCTGTTGCATCACCCTCGCAAGTTGTAGCGTGAGCGGATGTTTCATAACCCGCATTCTCCAATTTTTCGAGGACTTCTGCTAAATGTTTACGGAAGACTTCTCTTCCTGCAGTCGGATTATAAATAATGCGTGCACGTTTCATACACTTTCCCCTCGATCCTTTCGCGTCTGAAACAAATCAGACCTTTACCATTTTCAAATGGTTTCTTACACATAATTATTGAGACAATTGTAAAACAGGAAGCCATGGCGACCGAATATCACTATAAACGGCAAGCCAATTATCGGGCTTAGATGTATATTCAGCCATCAACTGAGAATAAAACATCTTTTGTTTATCTTCAAAATCAGGTGCATCTTTAGCTGGCAACTTGGCACGACCATCCATGACAAACTTTTGAAGTACTGGTGCCCGTGGTCCCCACTTACCCACTACCTCACCTGCAGCATTTAATAGCAGATACATAGGAATCGAACGTCCACCATTCGTCAAATATCGATCAATCAGCTCTGGATTTTCATCCCTCAAAACAGCGCGAACATCTAGATTGGCAGCTTCAGCAATTTTTCGAAGGATGGGATTATTTAGCATGGCATCTCCACACCAGTCTTCTGTAATGACTAAAATATGGGGTTGCTTTTCTTTCAACAATTCAATAAATTCATCATCCTGTGGTACTTCAAATGCATTATAGATCAAAAAACTGTTTTCCTTATTTGTTTCCATTTTGTCCATATTCGTTTGAAGGGATACAGCATCTTCAAAATATTGTTGTTCTGTTTTCAATACAATCCCCCCCTGTTTCACTGTGTAAGTTAACGTGGAAAAACGTCCAGGTTCAGGCTATTTTGACCTCTCCTGGAACGTTTTCATTTAATTGATAGATTAGCGCTTCTTGATCTCTTCCATCAATAATTTATTAACAAGTGGTGGATTCGCTTGTCCTTTGGTAGCTTTCATAACTTGTCCAACTAAGAACCCAACTGCGCGATCCTTACCATTTTTAAAGTCTTCTATTGATTGTTCGTTGTTGTCTAGAATTTCGGTAATGATTGTACGCAATGTACCTTCATCGGAAATTTGGACAAGTCCTTTTTCTTTGACGATATCGGCAGGGTTTCCGCCTTTTTTCACGAGATCAATAAATACTTTTTTCGCGATTTTAGAAGAAATCGTACCATCTGTAATCAATTTTACAAGTTGCGCCAAGTTTTCAGGCGTCAGTGGAGTATCGTGCAGTTCTTTCGATTCTGCATTTAAATAGGCAGATACATCCCCCATCAACCAGTTGGAAGCCAATTTAGGATCCGCTCCAGCTTTTACTGTTGCATCAAAGAAATCAGACATTTCTTTTGTTAAAGTTAGTACGTGTGCGTCATATTCCGGAAGATCCAGTTCAGACACATAACGTGCTTTACGAGCATCTGGTAATTCAGGAATTTCTTTACGAACACGGTCAATCCATTCCTGTTCAATATGAACTTCAGGTAAGTCCGGGTCATTAATAAAGCGATAATCATTGGCACTGCCTTTAATCCGCATCAATACCGTGTCACCAGTTGCCTCATCATAACGACGAGTCTCTTGTTGAATAGTACCGCCAGACAAGAGAATCTTTTCCTGACGCGCTACTTCATTAGCAATACCGCGGCGAATAAAGTTAAACGAGTTCAAGTTTTTCAACTCTGTCTTCGTTCCAAATTTTTCTTGACCGTATGGACGTAAGGAAATATTTGCATCACAACGAAGTGAGCCTTCTTCCATACGTACGTCAGATACTCCTGTATATTGAATGATCGCTTTTAGTTTTTCCAGAAATGCATATGCTTCCTCTGGAGAACGCACATCTGCTTCTGTAACGATTTCGATTAACGGTGTTCCTTGACGGTTTAAGTCGACTAATGAATAGCCATTTTCTGTATGCGTTAGTTTACCTGCATCTTCTTCTAAATGTACACGTTCAATACGGATTTTTTTCTTCTTACCGTCTACTTCAATTTCAATCCAACCGTTTGCTCCTACAGGACGCTTGTCTTGAGAGATTTGATAAGCTTTCGGATTATCAGGATAGAAGTAATGCTTGCGGTCAAAGTTCATGATCGGCGCAACGTCACAGTTTAGTGCCATAGATGCCTTCATTCCAAATTCAACAGCTTTTTTATTTAACGTAGGTAAAACACCAGGATACGCGATGTCTGTTACGTGTATATTTTTATTCGGCTCTGCCCCAAAATGAGCGGGTGCTGGAGACATGATTTTAGTATCTGTTTTAAGCTCTACGTGGATTTCTAATCCGACAATTGTCTCGAAGTTCATGATTATTTCCCCTCCTGAATCGATGGAGTGCGTTTGTGGAAATCAGTTGCTTGCTCATAGGCATGGGCGACTTTATATAATGTTTCCTCGTCAAAGTGCTTACCCATGAGTTGCATTCCAACTGGTAGTTCGTTAACGAAACCACACGGTACGGATAGTGCTGGACGGCCTGTCAGGTTCGCTGGTACAGCCAAGACATCATTTGCATAATGAACGAGCTGATCACCGCCTGTTTCGCCAAGTTTAAATGCTGTTGTAGCAGCAGTTGGTCCAATTACTACATCATACTTTTCAAATACAGAGTCAAAGTCTTGTGCAATCAATGTACGTGTCTTTTGTGCGCGTACATACAGATCTTCATGATGATCCGCACTCATTGCATACGTACCGAAAATAATGCGTTTTTTCACTTCATCACCAAAACCTTCTTGACGTGTACGGAAATATGCTTGTTCGAGGTTTTCAGCGTTTTCAGTATGATAGCCATAACGCAATCCATCAAAACGTGAAAGATTGGATTGAGCTTCTGAAGAAGAGATTACATAATACGTAGTTGGCGCATATTGAATATGTGGCAATTCTACTTCTTCACAAACCGCTCCAAGTGATTCCAATACAGAAATTGCTTCTCTTACTGCCGCTACGATTTCTGTATCAACACCTTCGCCTAAGTAAGGTTTCGGAACTGCAACCTTCAGACCTTTTATGTCGCCTGTAAGAGCTGCTGTGAAATCAGGAACTGCTTTTGCAGAAGATGAACTATCATTGTCATCTTCTCCCGCGATTACACTTAGCAATAATGCGTTATCTTCCACAGTACGTGACATGGTACCGATTTGATCAAGTGAGGAAGCAAAAGCTGTCAAACCAAAACGTGAAATACGACCGTATGTAGGTTTCATTCCAACAATTCCACAGAATGCAGCTGGTTGACGAACTGAACCACCCGTATCCGAACCGAGGGATAGTGGGACTTCACCTGCTGCGACCGCTGCTGCCGAACCGCCTGAAGAGCCACCGGGTACATAGTCTGTATTCCAAGGATTTAATGTATTACCGAAAAAAGATGTTTCAGTTGTAGAACCCATTGCAAATTCGTCCATATTGAGTTTTCCAATATTAATTGCGCCCGCAGCTTCCAATTTTTCTATAGCCGTAGCATTGTAAACAGGTACGAAGTCTTCCAACATTTTACTTGCGCATGTTGTCTTCATATCTTTTGTTACAATATTGTCCTTAATACCGATTGGAACTCCGAAAAGGCGGCCACGTGTAGTTGCAGCTTCTTGATCAAGCTGTTCTGCACGCTTTGTTGCCTCTTCTTTTGCGACGTGAATGAACGCGTTGATTTTCTCTTCGTGCTGTTCAATCGTTTGTAATGTTGCCTCTGTTACTTCTTTAGCAGTAACTTCCCCTTTTTGTAAAAGAGCTTGAAGTTCAGTTGCTGTTTTACTAGTTAACGTCATCACTTTTCCTCCTACTGTCATTGTGCCAATAATAGTATTTTATACTGTGAATTCGATTACAGAATATCCGGAACCTTGATAAGTCCATCTTCCTGATCTTCTGCACTGGCCAGCATTACTTCACGGTCCAAGATATCTTTTGGCTCATCTTCACGTAAGACGTTGATCATAGCAACTGGGTGCGTCATAGGTTTTACACCTGTAACATCCACATCTTTTAAATCACTTACACTTTCAATCAAATCTGCTATCTTTGCAGAGAAATTTTCTTTGTCTTCCTCGGAGAGGCCAATACGGACGAAATCCGCAAAATACTTGACGTCTTCTTTCGAAAATGTTGTCATACATCGTTCCTCCTCATTTTGCAATCGTACAATTAATCATACCATTTAATCAGTTTCTTGGAAAGTTCGTGTTACTCCCTAAAATCTGTTAATATCCGTAGACGTGTACAAACGGTTCCTCCCGATCCTTGTCATTTACAATCAGCACTTCGGGCCCATTTACTGAGGTAACACTTACTTCAATGGGAACATCTTTAAAATGTGTTTTAACCAATGAAGTTAAGTATTGTGAAAACCCAATCAGCTCCGTCTTGCCAAAAAATTGTATAGGAATTTCCACGCGTAATGAATTGAGTTTCTGATCTTTATAAAAAGCTGTTCCAATGACATTTACAAAGCTCGGGAAGTAATCATCAATGTCTTGTTTGAAGTTCTTGAATGTCGTATTCAAGTCACGATAATTCCCTGTTGTTGAAGTCGCGGGAAGTAATACATACTGCTCGTCTACTTCTTTCCAACCCGTGAATTCTTTTTTTCCTTTTGCAGCAAATGAAGTGGCAAAATATGTACCGGGTACAATATCGTTGCGACTTTCTTGCTTAAACAGTCCAACCGCTATTGGTATATCAGCAAGCTCTGGTTTACTGCGTAACCGACTTAAAATAATATCCGCCATCTTCTTGCCTTTTTCTTCAATTGTTTTATCATCAATCCGACGTTCACTGGCTTCACGTGGATAATACACCGAATTCATCGCTAGTCCAATAGAAATGCCAGCCAATTTCACTTTTTTATCGTCCGTCATTTGTAAATAGTTTTGCTCGACGATATGTGCAAGATATATCGGTGCCTCATCTGCAATTTGAGCCGGTGACATATCATCGGTTATTGCGGGATTGAGACCTGCTTCAAAATTGGATTTTCTGGAGATCCATTGCTTCGCAGTATCGCGGTCAATATACTGACCCTCCTGGAAGAAATAATCTTTCGGGTCGTAATACAACGATGACAGGCGCAGTAAGCCTTCCTCTGTTTCCTGAATATCGTACTTCGTATGGAGATTATTGACGATCAACCCCCGGCTGGCGCTCTTTTTAAATGGAACCGGTGTCCGGTAATAGGATTTTTTAATTTGAGCATCAGGGATGAGCACCATTTCCTGCTCACTCTCTTCTGTTTCCTGCACTGCTTTTTCCTGATCATCGCTCGGCGAAGGTACACAGCCTGTCAGCAATACTGCCGACAGAATACCCGTTATAAGCCATTTAGTCTTTCTTTTCATTCATATCCACTCCAAGGGCATCAAGCATAGCTTGTTCGTCCCAAATTTCAATCCCCAATTCTTTTGCTTTGGTCAATTTGGATCCTGCATCTTCACCCGCAATGACCAGATCTGTTTTCTTACTAACACTGCCGCTAACAGTTCCGCCAAGTGATTCAATTTGTTCTTTAGCTTCACCACGCGTCAATTCTGAGAGCTTTCCTGTCAATACGATGGTTTTTCCGGCGAAAGGTCCAGTAGTTGGCAACTCTTCACGTGTGGCACCTTTATAAACGGTATTTACACCGTAAGAGCGCAACTTGTTCATCACTTCGTGAACTTCTTCTGTACTAAAGTACGTTGTCACAGAATCAGCAACTATCGCACCGATTTCAAAAATCTTCATAAGGTCTTCTTCTGTTGCTTGTTCTAACACATCGAGAGTACGGTATTCTTCCGCTAAGATTCTTGCAACTTTTTCACCGACATGACGAACACCCAATCCAAATAGCAATTTTTCCAATGAATTCTCTTTCGACTGTTCAATGGCCGTCAAAATATTTGCTGCGGATTTCTCACCGATCCGTTCCAAGCTCAATAGCGACTCTTTCGTTAAAATATATAAATCAGATACATCTTGTACCAAATTAGCCTTATACAATTGTTCAATAAGCTTTTCGCCCACGCCATCTATATTCATGGCTCTTCTTGAAACGAAATGGATTAACGCTTCTTTCATCTGCGCGGGACATTTAGGGTTCACACAACGCAGCGCTACTTCCCCTTCAATCCTAACAAGTTCTGAATCGCAAACAGGACAGTTGTCAGGCATATGGTATGGTTCTTCTTCACCCGTTCGCTGTTCTTTCAATGACATGACGATTTCAGGTATGATATCGCCTGCCTTTCGCAACACGACGTGATCACCGATACGAATATCTCTCTCTCGGATCAAGTCTTCGTTATGCAAAGATGCTCGTCCCACTGTCGTACCTGCCACAAGAACGGGCTCAAGAATAGCTGTTGGTGTCACTACACCTGTCCGCCCTACGCTTAACTCAATATCCAACAGTTGAGTGTGCACTTCTTCTGCAGGGAACTTATAGGCAATTGCCCATTTAGGACTCTTTGCCGTATAGCCCAGTTGCTCCTGCGATTCGAAGTTATCGACTTTTATTACAATACCGTCAATTTCATAATCAAGGTGTAGTCTATTTTCTGACCAGTAGGCTACGTAGTCCAATACTTCTTCAATTGTTGTACAACGCTTACGTTCTTTATTCGTCGTCAAACCTAGTTCATCCACTTTATTGAGCGCATCCGTGTGACTATCTAGACCATAGACATCTGCATCGCCGCCTACCGCATAAATGAAAGTAGCTAAATTTCTGCTCTCTGCTACTTTTGAGTCTAGTTGACGAAGTGATCCCGCAGCTGCATTTCGTGGATTGGCAAAAGGAACTTCACCCGCTTCATCACGGTATTCATTCAATTTAACAAATGAATTCTTCGGCATATACGCTTCGCCACGCACTTCAATCGTTAAAGGCTCATTCAATTTATGTGGAATTGAGCGAATAGTTTTTAAGTTAGCTGTGATGTCTTCTCCAACTGAACCATCTCCACGAGTAGCGCCCTGCACAAGGCGACCTTCTTCATATTGCAATGAAACGGCAAGACCATCGATCTTCAGTTCACAAACATACACCGCGTTACCTGTTGCTTCTTTTACCCGTCTATCGAAATCCTTTAAGTCTTCTTCATTAAAGGCGTTCGCTAAACTTAGCATTGGATAACGATGAACGACTTTTTTAAACACCTCAAGTGGTTCTCCACCCACCCGTTGTGTCGGTGAATCAGGATAGATCAAGTCGGGATGTTCTTTTTCAATCGCCAACAATTCCTTCATCTTCTTATCATATTCTGAATCGGGAACGATGGGGGCATCCAAGTCATAGTATGCGCGCCCGTATTTATGCAATGTTTTATTGAGCTCCGCTACCCGCTTCTCTAGTTCTAGAACATCATCCATCTATTTTCCACACTCCTTAAAGAGGCTTTATTCTTTTTCAATCGGTGCGAATTTAGCTAATAATCGCTTAATACCTACTGGATTTGGGAATGCAATATCCAGTTCCATATCATCTGCTTTACCTTTAACACTCACAACCGTTCCAGTTCCCCATATTTTATGGGATGCCTTGTCTCCGGGTTTCCACTGCATTTTTTCTCCGCCACTTTCATTATAGGCTGGACGTTTGACCGCAGGACGTTTGGCTTTTGCTTTAGGTGCTTGGGCGAAAGGTACACTCATGCCATTCCCATCGGCCAACAGCTCTGTCAGTTCTTGCGAGATTTCATTGAGGAAACGGGATGGTTGATTAAAGCTTGATTTACCGAACAACATCCGGTGACCTGCGCTAGTCAGGTAAAGGCGCTGTTCCGCGCGTGTAATCGCCACATACGCGAGTCTTCTTTCTTCTTCCATTTCTTCCGGATCTGTCAGTGCCCGAATATGTGGGAATATGTTTTCTTCCATGCCGAGAACGAAGACCACGGGGAATTCTAAGCCCTTTGCTGCGTGCATCGTCATTAGGACGATTTTTTCAGTAGAAGTGTTCTCTTCTTTATCCAACGTATCGATATCCGCTACTAAAGCGAGGTCTGTCAAGAATGCAACGAGTGAAGGTTCCTCCTCTTCTTCCGCAGCACGTTTCTCAAACGCTTCTGTAACCGATAGGAACTCTTCAATATTTTCCAGACGGCTTTCTGCTTCAATGGATTTTTCTTTTTCCAACATCTCACGATAGCCTGACTTATCAATGACTTCTTTCACTAGTTCAGTTACTGATAAAAACTCTTGCATTTGAGTGAATCCATTGATGAGTTCATGGAATTTTACCGCTTCTGTTAATGCTCGTTTAGGTAAACCCATGAAATCCACTTCCTGCAGCGAATCAAATATGGAGCGTTCATTTTGTAATGCAAAAGTAGCCATGCGTTCAAATGAAGTTGCACCGATGCTTCGTTTAGGTTCATTAATGATTCTCGCTAAAGCTAGGTCATCATCGTTATTCGCAATGAGACGTAAATAGGCGAGTAGATCTTTAATCTCTTTGCGGTCATAGAACTTCGTCCCGCCTACAATTGTATAATCGAGATTTGACTTCAATAAATATTCCTCAATTAGACGAGATTGTGCATTAGTTCGATAGAGTATCGCAAATTGATCCAATGTTAATCCTAGTTTTTCTTTTAACTCAATGATTTGTTGCACAACAAATTGTGATTCATCTTTTTCGTCGCGCGCTTTATAGATTGAGATTAATTCGCCCTCGGGGTTATCTGTGCGCAATTTCTTATCATAGCGACTTTTGTTATTGTCGATCACTTCATTTGCTGCTTGCAAAATTCTCTTGGTGGAACGATAGTTTTGTTCCAAAAGAATAACATTCGCTTCTTTATAATCTTTTTCGAAAGACAGAATATTACCGATATCCGCACCACGCCAGCGATAGATTGACTGATCGGAATCGCCTACTACGCAGACATTACGGAATTTTGATGCCAGCATTTTCACGAGACGATACTGCGCGTTATTTGTATCTTGGTACTCATCCACATGAATATACTGAAATTTATTTTGATAATACTCGAGCACTTCAGGAACTCGTTCAAACAAGACCGTGGTCATCATAATTAAATCATCAAAATCCATTGATTGGTTCTGACGTAGTTTTTTAGTATAACGATCGTAAATATCTGCTACTGTACGTTCATGAGGGTTTTGAGGATTCGAATTTTTCCGGAATTCAATCGCATCCATACATTCATTTTTCGCATTGCTAATTATTCCGAGCATTGCTCGCGGATCATTCTGCTTCGGGTCGAGATTCAGTTCTTTCAAAACACGTTTCATTGCAGTTAGTTGATCCGCACTGTCAAGGATCGTGAAGTTTTTGGATAAACCGATTCGATCCACGAACCTACGTAGAATTCGAACACACATCGAGTGGAATGTTGAAACCCACATACGTTCTCCAGAACCCGGACCAAGTAGGCCATCAATTCGGTCACGCATTTCACGTGCCGCCTTATTGGTAAATGTAATGGCCAATATATTGGAAGGATACACTTGTTTTTCCACAACCAAGTATGCAATTCGGTGCGTCAATACACGAGTCTTTCCTGAACCAGCACCCGCCATAATTAGCAAAGGGCCTTCTGTCGTTTTGACCGCGCGCGCTTGCTCAGGATTCATGCCTTTTAGTAAATCATCTGATAGTTTATTCATATTCGTACCGCCTTTAATGAACATTTGTTCTCATTATATATTACTCACACAGGTAAAGGAACAGATTTCACAGCATCGACTGTTTTAAGAGCCATTTGTAGATTTTCGTATACAACATTTCCTACCACTACAGTATCTGCAATGGCCGCCATTTCTTTTGCTTGTTCTGTTGAGCGAATTCCACCACCATAAAAGAGGCGAGTGTTAGTTAGTAACTCTTTCGCTGACCGAACAATTTGTGGATCACCGTATTGTCCACTGTACTCTAAATAAAAAATCGGCAAGGAAAATAAGTGTTCAGCCATACGTGCATATGCTTGTACATCTTCTTCATCCGGAACACGATCTACACCTGTCACTTTCGCGGCTGTACAATCCGGATTTAAAATGCAGTAACCTTCTGTAACCATTTCATCGAAGTTCATCATGTGGCCGTATTCTCGAAGTGCTTCGTGATGCAAACCGTTCAGCCATTTCGAATCTGTCGTATTTAAGACCGTTGGAATGAAGTAATAATCGAAGCCTGGTGTTACCGATTCTACAGTAGATACTTCTAATGCAAGTGGCACGGAAAAGCGACGGAAACGTGCAAGTAAATCAAGTACGTTTTCCAATGTAATTCCGTCAGATCCACCGATGATGACTCCATCTGTTCCAGATTCCGCCACCGCTTCTATCTGTTCATCTGAGAGGTATTTGGCCGGATCAATTTTAAATGCATGCCGCCATGTTTTATAGTCCATATTTTCTTTCCACCTTCTTTTAGTATATTCGTTTTATATAACTTTTAAAAAACCGGTGGGGTTTTATCCCTGGCCGGTTGTGTTAGTCGTTTTTTGTTTGGTTGTTTTGGAGTTCAGGATAGAGTCGATCCAACATGAGGTTGTAACCACCAGACCCGTAGTCTACGCAACGACGTATGCGGGAAATCGTAGCTGTGCTTGCACCTGTTTCTTGTTGGATACTATCATATGTTTTTTTCAGTTTAAGTTTATGTGCGACGTCCAGTCTTTGTGCTAGTGATTGAACTTCGCTCATCGTGCAAATGTCATCGAAAAACATGTAACATTCTTCTACATTTTTCAGCTGTAGAATGGCTTGAAACAATTGATCTATTTGTTCTCCGCGAATTTTATCTATTTGCATGTTCTCGCCCTCTCTCTATGTCGATCTTACGGAGTATAAGTGACGGAAGCAGAAGGACCCGATAATGATGGAACAATGTGGATCCAAGTTTTTCCTACGGTTAATTTAACAGGTATACCTTGATCCATTGGAGTTAAAAACCCATCTTTATTTTGCCATTCGATCGGTTTAGCGATCCCTTCATGAAACAGCATAGCAGGGCCACCTGATTCTAGATCTATTGCAAGTCGGCCTTTTTGATCAACTGTTTGATGATCCATTTCCATCACGATAATATTCGCTAATTCTATTCGTCGTTCGTTTAACTTATCCACTGTATCAATGCCATTGACAGAACGATAATACCGATTTGCTTGTTGATTATATTGATACGTACTAATAAAATTCGGGTCTGAACTATACGATACTTGTACCGTTGATGCCATATCCCCTATTTTATCACTTTCATTAGGATTTAGGAAAGAAAAGGACGGCCGTGCAGTGATCTTTTCAGAAGCATTCACGAGACTAAAAGCTTCTTCAATATGTCCCTTTGAAATATAAGAGTTATGTGGAGCACGGCGTTCTGCTGAACGTTCGAATAATGTCCCGTCATGATTTATGCCATTTATATGATCGACTACTCGATCATCAAGTAATTTTTTTGCATCCGGACTATAACCGTGCGCTATATAAAATGCATCCATACCTACAGCTAATTGTACAAAATAATCACGTGCACTTCGAATTGGCCCTAACTGATCCGGTACTTTACTTTGAAAAAGTGCAGCATAGCGCGTAACTTGACCTTCTGCTAAGAATTCATATATCTGATCGGCATCTGAAAGTCCCGACTGCGGACGTGCAGCAGGTATATTGCTAATGGTCGCTAAAACAGGACGGTTATCTATGGAGTCTGCAATTATCTCGCCTGTAAACAACGATACTTCATTCGTTTTTTCTTGTTCCTCCGGTTCAGATTGATCTTTCGAAGAACAACCTCCAAGACATACTGCGCTAACTAAGGCTATCATGAGTAACTTCCGTCCATTCCCTAACAATATACGTTCCTACCTTTCTACATGAGGAATTAATAGTTCATTTTTCATTACTTGCAAGACACCAACTGGCGTGATTCGGATATATGGCAAGTGAATAGATTGAAGGAATAATAATGTATATATAGCATCTCCATGTGCATAGCCACGTTCTCCTAATGCTTTTCTCATTGCTAGCTCTTCTTCGATGATCACTTCCATCGGTTGAACTGACAGTCCGCCTGCTACCACTAATGGTAATGTTTCAATAATTTTACCATTTTCAGCGAGTGCCATGCCTCCACCTATATTCTTGATTTCATTAAATGCTCTCTTCATCTCTTGCCAATCCTGTCCTATCAATAATACATCTCCAGTATTTGAATAGGAAGATGCAAAACCTTGCAGATTATTACCAAACCCTTTCAACATAGTATTGACTCGCCATTTTCCGTTCTTATCCAGTAATATCAAATAGCACTCATCACCAGTAGCAATAGTGGGATTAGTGAGATCCAGATCACTTTCGTATACTTTCGTAATAACATCATTGACCATCTGAATCCCTATTGAAGATGAGAATGTGAAGTCTTCATCTGTCAGTTCATAAGGCAATTCGTATGTCGGTAATGCTTTCCAATCTACTGCTTTAAAGGCGTCAGACGATGTACTATCTCGTAGAACCCACTTCCCTTTAGATAACACGTCAGTCGGCACAGGGTTATGTTCATTCTCTAAAAAGTTCAATGTCGCAAAACGGCCCGTCGCAATTACACTATGCAAGTCCGTAATGTCATAGTACCTCGCCACGTTATACGATGCCATTTGATACGCATCAATCGGTGATACTCCCGCGTCAAGTGCTACCTGGATGCATTGGTCCATAACACCTTCACGGTAGAACGAAGGTGGAGAACCATCAGTCGTCATCATCAAATGATCAAAGACATCCCATTCCTTCTCTACAATACCTTTCAATAAATCTGGTAGGTCGGGACGAATTGATGAATAGCGTAATGTGGCAGCATACCCTTGCTGCAAGCGTCTTTCTACTTCATCCACAGTCATCGCTTCATGATCGCCGTCCGCTCCAAGTAATTTCATCCGGGCCAGTGTACGTTCCGATGCACCCGGAAAATGTCCTTCAATCTTTTTACCAAGACGTTTTGATTCTACTAATGACTGCATCATATTTTGATCACCTTGTAGTAATTTAGGCCAACCTGTCAGCTCTCCTGTCATCAACACATCAGGACGCTCCATCCATTTCACAATATCTACTGGATTGAAAAGTTCTTTTTCATTTTGCAGTACGGTTTGTGAATCAACACGTGCCCACCAATAAAATGCAAATGGCAGTTCATTTAGTTGATCAATGAATGTAATTGCAGTTTGCTGATTCAGCATTGAAAACAAGATGAGGTTATCTGATATAAAAGTCGTTGTTCCACGGCGAGAGGCATAGTCTGCAAATGTTTCGGGATTATATAATTGGAATGGATGAACATGCGGCTCGATATATCCCGGTACTATTTTCTTGTCTGAAGCATCGACACGTTCTGTTCCTTCAAGCAAAGCCGGCATGCGTTCCCCTAAATAGACAATCCGGTCACCCTGAATCCAAATATTCCCTTGCATCCATTTCTTGAATATAGAATGTAAGTAGGTAGCATTTTCAATTACGATGTCAGGCGCTTTCTGACCATTAATAATCGCTAGTTGCGACTGTATTTCTTTCGCACTCCACATGCAGATCACCGTCCCTAAAAGTTTTTTAACTATTTGTTAACTATTGCTTTATAGTAACATAGCAATCCAATCCCGAATAGATGTGTCGTACAAAGGTTGTCCACAAGTAGATTTTCACTAATCCACAAAATACTGGAAACTTACACACATTACCAACAACTTACCCACACCTTTTCCACTTATAAACCACAGATCATAAAAAATGCTGTGGATAACATATTTTTCAACTCAACTAAGGTGTATGCAGCATTTACTATAAGTTCGTAAACACTAAACATCTTCCTTCAGTATTAAAAAAAGACTGTCTTAGAAGTCAGACAACACTTCTAAGACAATCCTGTTTCATCTATTATTCAAATGTACGCCATCCGATATCCGTACGATGGAAGAATCCATCCCATTGTTGATCAGCGAGACCAGTGTAGACTTTTTCTTGTGCTTCTTTTAAAGTGGCTGCTTTCGCTGCAACGAGAAGTACACGACCACCATTTCCGATAAAGCGATCATCTTCCAGTTTAGTCCCTGCATGGAATACATCAAGCCCTTGATCTGTTAGTACATCAAGGTTAGGAAGTGCGTGACCATTCACTACGTCGTTAGGATACCCTTCCGATGCAATGACTACGCCTAACATCGCTTCTTCATTCCACTCAAGATCAAATGATTCTCCAGCCATCAGGGCTTCCATGAACTTACCAAAATCCGACTTCATACGTGGCAAGACAACTTGTGTTTCAGGATCACCAAAGCGGGCATTAAATTCAATAACTTTCGGACCTTGATCAGTAAGTATTAAACCAGCATACAGGATTCCTGTGAAAGGAATTCCTTCCTCCGTCATAGCTTCAACGGTTGGTACGACTACACGATCGTACGCTTCCTGCACAATTGCATCCGAAATTTGTGGGACTGGGGAATAAGCTCCCATTCCACCTGTATTTGGACCACGATCTCCATCATACGCACGTTTATGATCTTGTGCAATTACCATTGGATAGATTTGTCCATCATGGACGAACGACATATATGAAAACTCTTCGCCATCTAAAAATTCTTCTACCACCACACGTGATGATGATTCACCGAACTTTTGATTGCCGATCATGTCATCTACCGCGTCTAATGCTTCCTGTAATTCCATTGCGACAATTACGCCTTTTCCAGCTGCTAATCCATCAGCCTTCACTACGATTGGAGCACCTTGTTCACGGATGAATGATTTTGCTTCTTCAGCATCCGTGAAAGTTCCATAAGCCGCTGTTGGTATATCATATTTGTCCATGATCTCCTTAGCGAATGACTTACTACCTTCGATACGAGCAGCTGCCTGGGTCGGACCGAATACTGTTAAACCTTTTTCTAGGAAGTAATCAGCAATACCTTCCGCAAGCGGCTGTTCTGGTCCAACAAACGTCAACGTAACACGCTGTTCAATTGCGAAATCTGCTAAAGCTTCAAAGTCTGTAGTTGCAATATGGACACATGTTGCATCTTGCTGCATTCCGTCATTACCAGGCGCCACAAATACTTCCGATACAGAAGGCGCTTGGTTGAACTGTTTGGCTATCGCATGTTCACGACCGCCACTTCCAATTACAAGTACTTTCATGTTCATCTACTCCCTGCACTATTAATGTTTGAAATGACGTACGCCTGTGAATACCATCGTAATGCCGTATTCATTGGCTTTTTTAATGGAATCCTCATCTTTCACCGAACCACCCGGTTGAATGATTGCTGTAATGCCCGCTTTTGCCGCTGCTTCAACCGTATCATCCATAGGGAAAAATGCGTCAGAAGCAAGAGCTGCCCCTTTTGCACGTTCGCCTGCCTGTGTCAGAGCAATTTTCGCAGCACCTACACGGTTCATCTGACCTGCGCCAACACCGATTGTCATGTGCTCATCCGTAATGACGATTGCATTAGATTTCACGTGTTTCACAACGGCCCATCCAAGTTTCATCGCATTCCATTCTGCCTCAGTCGGCTCACGGTCTGTTGCCACTTTGATATCCGCTTCTTCAAAACCGTGGGCATCAGGCTGTTGCATTAATAATCCGCCCTCAACAGATACCGTGTTCCACTGATCTTTTTTCTGCTGTTCAAATGAAATCGTCAAGAGACGAATATTTTTCTTTTTCGTCAACGTCTCAAGTGCTTCTTCTGTAAACGAAGGAGCAATAACGATTTCAAGGAATATATCAGCAAGTTGCACTGCTGTTTCCTGATCTACTTCTTTGTTCAATGCAATGATTCCGCCAAAAATAGACGTAGCATCTGCTTCGTAGGCTTTTTGGAAAGCTTCAGCAATGGTTGCTCCTGTACCCACACCACATGGATTCATATGCTTAACTGCTACAGCTGCAGGCTCGGAAAATTCCTTAACGATTTGTATCGTTGCATTCGCATCTTGGATATTGTTATAAGATAGTTCTTTTCCATGAAGCTGTTCCGCATAGGCAATCGAGAAATCAGATCCAAGCGGACGGCTATAGAATGCTGCCTGCTGATGGGGATTTTCTCCATAACGCAATGGTTGCTTCAACTCGTATGTATAGGTAACTTGTTCCGGGAATTGTTCGCCTGCAAGGTCTGTTAAGTAGCCTGAAATCAATGAATCATAAGCCGCCGTATGACGGAAGACCTTAGCTGCCAAACGACGGCGTGTTTCAAGAGTCGTCTTGCCATCCGCTTTTAGTTCGTCAAGTACTACACTGTAGTCAGCTGCATCCACAATGACTGTTACGTATGCATGGTTCTTCGCAGAGGCGCGAAGCATTGCTGGTCCACCGATATCGATATTTTCGATTGCATCTTCCGCTGATACATCTGGTTTGGAAATCGTTTCTTTGAATGGATACAAGTTCACACAAACTACATCGATTGGCTGGATGCCGTGCTCTTCCATTTGTGCTTGATGTCCAGGGTCATCTTGTTTTGCAAGTAACCCACCGTGAATCATCGGGTTCAACGTTTTCACGCGGCCTTCCATGATTTCAGGGAATCCTGTTACTTCATCTACAGCCGTTACGGCAACGCCATTGTCTTTCAAATGCTTCATCGTACCACCAGTAGACAATAATTCATATCCAAGCTGTTCAAGTTCTTTCGCAAATTCTACTACTCCACTTTTATCCGATACGCTTAACAATGCGCGTTTTTTCAAAGGAATTCCCTCCAGTTTATAAAAAAAGCCTGTCATCTCAACAGGCTCATCAATTTTTAAATACGTTTTGCAATGTTGCTACATATAATTCATGTTCTACGGCATGGATAGCTAAAGCGGTCTGCTCGGCATCCCCATCAACAACATCCACTGCGCGTTGCGCTAAAATCGGACCCGTATCCATCCCCTCGTCTACCAGATGAACTGTGACACCAGTTACTTTAACGCCAGCAGCTACTGCTTGTCCAATTGCATCCTTACCTGGGAATGAAGGCAACAGCGATGGATGGATATTGATAATCCGTTCAGGATATGCATCCAATAAAACTGGACCGATCAATCGCATATAGCCAGCTAATATTAGCCACTCCACTTGTGCTTCTTGTAATGCTTTGAGTATTGCTTGTTCATATGCTTCTTTCGTTTCGAAGTCACGAGGACGTATGGCTGCAATTGAAATACCTTTTTCATTCGCCCGTTCATTGACGAAAGCATCTGGTTTATCTGTTACCATCAAAACGATTTCAGCTGGAATTCGCTCCGCTTTACAAGCCTCTGCCAAAGCGGCAAAGTTACTACCGCTTCCTGAAGCAAATACTGCGATCTTTACTTTATTCATTATGACAATGTCCCGTCATGCTCACCGTTAAATGTTACGCCTGCATGCTTCGTAACACGTCCGATTACATATGCTTCTTCACCGTGCGCTTTTGCGATTTCAATTGCTTTTTCAGCCTCTGCTTCCGGCAAGGCTACAACGAATCCAACACCCATGTTGAATACGCTATATAAGTCACGATCTGTTAATTCACCTTTTTCTTTCAACATGTGGAATACAGGAAGTACTGGCCAAGCACCTAGATCTACTTCTACTCCAAATTCTTCAGTGAACATACGCGGAAGGTTTTCAAAGAATCCACCGCCTGTAATATGACCCATGGAGTGCACGTCAAGCTGTTGGTGCATTTCAAGTACCGGCTTTGCATAGATTTTAGTTGGCTTTAACAGTGCATCAGCTACTGTGCCAAGATCTTCATAGCCTTCAATCGTATCGTTAATATCGGCGCCCAATTGTTCGAATACAATATGGCGTACTAAAGAGTAGCCGTTCGAGTGAATACCGCTCGATGCGATTCCAACTAGTACGTCTCCTGCTTGCACACGTTCACCCGTAACAAGCTTGCTCTTTTCACACGCTCCTACGGCAAAACCAGCCAAATCGTATTCATCTTCTTCGTAAAGTCCTGGCATTTCAGCCGTTTCTCCACCAATCAATGCTGCCCCCGATTGTACACAACCATCCGCTACACCTTTGACGATTGCTTCCACTTTTTCAGGAACTGCTTTACCTAATGCTACATAATCAAGGAAATAGAGAGGCTCAGCACCTTGCGCTACGATATCATTTACACACATTGCGACACAGTCTATTCCAATTGTGTCATGACGGTCCGCCATGAAAGCCAATTTCAACTTCGTGCCAACACCGTCTGTTCCAGAAATTAGTACTGGTTCTTTATATTCGAGTGCAGATAAATCGAACATTCCGCCAAATCCACCAAATGCACCTGCTACACCTTTACGAGATGTTCGTGCTACGTGAGATTTCATGCGTTCAACTGACTCATAGCCAGCTTCAATATTTACTCCCGCTTTTTCATATGCCTTCGACATGGAAAGGCCTCCTATCGTACGATTTCTTTTTCGTGCGGCATTGCCGTATCCGAATAAATCTCTGTTGGATACTCACCAGTGAAACAAGCCAAGCATTGTCCGCAGTTTTTCATTTCAGATGACCGGCCATTCGATTCCAACATTCCCTCTATTGATAGGAATGATAGTGAATCTGCACCAATCACATCGCGCATTTCATCTATAGTACGACCTGTCGCAAGTAATTCTGAATCTGAACTAATATCTACACCGTAATAACACGGCGCGATTAATGGCGGTGAAGCAATGACGACATGTATTTCTTTTGCTCCCGCATCGCGAAGCATGGAGACTATTCGTTTAGATGTCGTTCCACGAACAATTGAATCATCGACCATAACCACACGCTTACCATAAACGACCTGATGTACAGGTGACAGTTTCATTTTTACGCCTTTTTCACGCAATGCTTGAGATGGCTGGATAAACGTTCGTCCAACATAGCGATTTTTGATTAATCCCAATTCATATGGAATCCCGCTTTGTTCAGAGAATCCTATAGCTGCTGAAATACTAGAATCCGGAACCCCAGTGACGACATCTGCACTGATTTGTACTTCACGCGCCAGTTGCTTCCCACAACGTTTACGCGCGGCATGAATATTGATCCCATCGATATCTGAATCAGGACGAGAGAAATAGACATACTCCATAGAACACATCGCGTTGTCTGCCGGTTCTGCAAAACGCTCAGACACTAATCCATTATCATTGATGATTAGCAATTCACCTGGTTCCACAGAACGAACATACTCAGCACCGATAATTTCAAACGCACAAGTTTCTGAAGCAACGACCCATGCATCACCAATTTTCCCCAAAGATAATGGACGCATACCGTTTGGATCTTGCGCAACCATCAACCCTTCATCTGTCATTAAAACGAATGCAAATGCACCTTTTAAAATAGCCAGTGCCTTCTTCACCCGGTCACGATGATTACGTGAACCACTGCTTCGTTTTATTAAGTGAGCAAGTACTTCTGTATCGGATGTACTTTGGAAGATGCTACCTTGCCGCTCCAAATGTTCTTTCAAATCTGTCGCATTGATCAAGTTCCCATTATGCGCAATCGCCAAGCTACCCGTTGTGGAACGAAAGACAAGTGGTTGAACATTTTCTATACCACGTCCGTCTTTTGTCGTATAACGAACTTGCCCTATTGCGCCTCGTCCCTCAAGCGAGTCCAACTTTTCACCTGAGAACACTTCATTGACCAGGCCTTCACCTTTAACTGCATGGAGGCCATTATCGCCTTTTACGACGATACCAGCCCCCTCTTGTCCACGATGCTGAAGAGCATGCAATGCATAATAGCTAAGTTGTGCTGCATCGTCATGTCCCCATATCCCAAATACGCCGCACTCTTCGTTTAGTCCTCTGAGTTCAGCAAGCATGCGATTGCCCCTTTCCAAGCAGTTTGGAATTCTTCTACCGTCCCTTCTACTAAGACAGTTCCCTCTGCGTCTTTGATGACGATTTCTTCGCCATCTGTTACCGTTCCTATTTTCACAGCATCTTGAACTTTCTCTTCAAATGCGGCTACTTGATCAGCTTGTACAGTAACCAAGAAACGTGACTGTGTTTCACTGAATAACGCAGTGATTGCTGAGCCTTCCACTGTTACGTCAGCACCCAAACCTTGTGAACCAAATGTACCTTCACAAAGCGCTACTGCAAATCCGCCTTCTGACAAATCATCAGCCGATTGGATGATTCCAGCTTGGATTGCCCCAAGAAGCTGTTGTTGACGAGTTGCCTCTATGTCTAAATCGATTGCAGGTGATTTACCGAAGATCTTTCCTTCGATCATTTGTTGCAACTCACTGCCGCCAAACTCTGTTTCTGTTTGACCGATCAAATAGATTGCATCTCCAGCTTGTTTGAAACCAGGCGTTGTCACTTGACCTAAATCATGGACGATTCCTACCAAACCAATGGTTGGTGTTGGATAGATTGGCACACCGTTTACTTCGTTGGAAAGAGATACGTTACCACCAATGACCGGTGCATTTAATTTACGACATGCTTCTGAAATACCGTCCGCTGATTTTTCCAACTGCCAGAATACTTCTGGCTTGTCTGGGCTACCGAAGTTCAAGCAGTCAGTCAAAGCGATTGGTTCTGCGCCTGAACATACAAGGTTACGTGCAGCTTCAGCTACCGCAATCTTACCGCCAACTTCTGGATCCAAATAAATGAATCGAGAGTTACAATCCGCCGTCATTGCAATACCCTTGTTTGTTCCTCTAACACGGATCACACCTGCAGATGCCCCTGGTGCTAAAACTGTATTCGTTCTTGCACCTGTGTCGAACTGATTATATACCCACTCTTTAGAAGCAATCGTAGGACGTTGCAATAAGTCGAGTAAAGTTTCTTTTAAGTCCGTTACTTGTGGTTCTTTGTTTTCAATCGCTTGGTTTTTCGCAAATGATGCAGGTTCTTTAGATTCTTTCTGATAGCTCGGTGCATCTTCAGCTAGTAGATCTGCCGAAACTTCTGCTGCAACTTCACCTTTATGAAGCAAACGCAGCATTTTGTCATCTGTTACATGTCCAATTGTCGCTGCAGTAATTCCGTACTTTGTGAAGAGGGCAATCACTTCTTCTTCCCGACCCTTTTTCACCACGATCAACATACGTTCCTGAGATTCGGACAACATCATTTCATACGCTGTCATATTCTCTTCACGCTGTGGTACAAGGTCTAAGTTCAATTCCACGCCATAGCCGGCTTTTGAAGCCATTTCTGCTGCTGATGAAGTTAGACCCGCCGCACCCATATCTTGAATTCCGATCAACGCATCTGATTGAACTAGTTCTAAGCAAGCCTCCATCAATAACTTTTCAATGAATGGATCTCCCGCCTGCATTACCGGCAGTTCTTGCTCTTCTTCAATAGATAATTCAGAAGAAGACATGGTCGCTCCGTGAATCCCGTCACGTCCTGTTGTAGCACCTGCGTATATCACTGTGTTGCCAATACCAGCCGCAACACCTTTTTGAATATCTTCATGATTCAACAAACCGACTGCCATCGCATTGACTAATGGACGCTTCGAATAGCACTGATCGAACTGGACTTCACCGGCTACTGTTGGGATTCCCATTGCATTACCGTAACTTGCAATTCCAGCAACTGCTTCTTCAAACAAAAATCTATCTCGAGGTTCTGTTAAATCTCCAAAACGAAGTGAATTTACTAATGCTACCGGACGTGCACCCATAGAAAATACGTCCCGAATAATTCCGCCAGCACCTGTTGCTGCACCAATGAAAGGCTCGATTGCAGATGGTGAGTTATGAGACTCCATTTTAAAAACGGCAGCTTGGTTGTCACCGATGTCTACAATTCCAGCACCTTCACCCGGTCCCTGTAGTACACGTGCACCTTCAGTAGGAAATCTGCGTAATACAGATTTTGAGCTTTTATATGAACAGTGCTCCGACCACATAGCTGAAAACAGACCTGTTTCCACATAATTCGGAATACGCCCAAGTTTTTCCACTGCACGCTCATATTCTGCATCCGTCATGCCCATTTGGAGATATAGACGATTTTCTTTAATTTGCTCCGCTGTAGGTTCGTGATTAATTGACATGCTGTTCACCCCGACTGTTCATGATTGATTGGAATAAAGCCGTTCCATCTGTTCCACCGATGATTGCTTCTACTGCACGTTCAGGTAGTGGCATCATACCGAGAACATTGCCTCTGTCATTTGTAATACCCGCGATAGCTTCTGTACTACCATCTGTATTTTCATTCGCATATGTGAAAACAATTTGATTATTGTTTTTTAGTTTTTCCACTGTCTGCTCGTCCGCATAGTAGTTACCAAATTCATTAGCAACTGGCAATGTGAGCATTTGACCTTGTGTATAGTCTTTTGTAAAAGCAGTATTATTATTTTCCACCCGTACTGTTTCTAGGGCTGAACGGAATTTCAAGCTTTGATTACGTAAGAATCCACCTGGGAGAATGCCTGCTTCTACTAAGATATGAAAACCATTACCTACGCCAAGAACTAATTTACCTGATTCAGCAAATGCTTGTAATTGTTTACACGCAGGTGAACTTTTCGCCAATGCACCCGGACGCAAGTAGTTGCCGTATGAAGTGCCTGTCGGTAATAGAACCGCATCGAATGAATCGAGTTGGTCGGCCTCTGTATGCCAAACGTATTCAACATCTTGCTTTACTGTTTCCTCAATTGCATGGTACATATCAAGATCACAAGTAAGACCTGGGAATACTAGAACGGCGAACTTCATTTGCTGGCAACCTCCCCGATTTCAAAGCGATAATCTTCAATGACTTTATTAATTAATAGATCGTTACACATTTCATTCACGCGTGCTTCGATTGTCTGTTCTGATCCATCAAGCTCTAATTCGATTAATTTTCCAACCCGTACACTTTTCACGTCTTCATAGCCCATCTTTTGAAGTGCTTCAGTTGTCGCGATGCCTTGTGGATCTACAACACTTTCACGTAGTGTTACATAAATTGTTACTTTCGTCATTTTCGGTTCCTCCCAAAGTGGAAATAATAGTTTTTATTAGTTAATATCTTGCCAAATACCGGACTGTTCAATTTCTTGCAAAGTTTTTTCAAGGTTTTCTGTCATAATTGTCACGTGACCCATTTTACGTTTTTCTTTTGCTTCTGCTTTGCCGTATAAATGAATGGACCAATCTGGATAGTCCGCGATACGTTCTTGAAGCGGTGCTACATGTTCCCCAAGTACATTCACCATTATGGACGACCCCCATAACTTCGGCTCACGTAACGGCCAACCACAGACTGCACGAACGTGTTGATGGAATTGTGAGATGTTACATGCCTCAATTGAATAGTGACCAGAGTTATGCGGACGCGGTGCTAATTCATTAATCATGATTTCACCGTCAGGCAGTACGAACATTTCAACTGCTAGTGTTCCTATTAATTCTAAATGGCCTGCGATTTTCTTTGCAGCATTTTCTGCTTGCTCCAGAACCCTTTGTTCTACTCGTGCCGGAACAATCGATTCGTGCAATATATGATGTTTATGAATATTTTCAGCAATTGGTAGGCAATATGTTTGTCCTGCTGGATTTCTTTGAATGATAACGGAAATCTCTTTTTCAAATGGAACAAATGCCTCTGCTATACAAGGAGAATGTGTAAACAAGTCTTTGGCACTTTCAATTTGATCTCTTGATTCAAGCTTTACTTGACCTTTACCGTCATAGCCTCCAAAAGCAGTTTTCACGATACATGGGAACCCAAGATCATCAATTTTCTCTTCTAACTCTTTATATGTTTCAGCGGTTATGTAAGGCGCAATCTGTACTCCAGCCGCTTGAATTTCGGCCTTTTCATTGATGCGGTTTTGTGTGATACGGACTAGTTCAGCACCTTGAGGTACGTAAGCTTTCTTTGTCAGCCGCTTCAAACCTTCATAGTCGATATTTTCAAATTCAAATGTAATGACATCACTTACTTGGCTTAATTCATTCAATGCCTCTTCATCATTATACGGAGCCACTATTTCGATATCAGCTAACTGTCCGCAAGGGGAGTTCTTTGTTGGATCAAGTACCGCAATCTTGAAACCAGCCTCTTTTGCCGCAAGTCCCATCATCCGTCCCAATTGTCCACCACCGATGATACCGATTGTTTGTCCTGGTTGAATCATTTTCAATTTAATTCACCACTGCTTTCTAGCGAGATTTCCTTCATTTCATCGCGTCTTTGCTGCAGTTTATTGCGTAATACTTCATCTTGTGCACAGAGCATTTGAGCTGCAAGGAGGCCTGCATTTGTAGCACCCGCTTTACCAATTGACATAGTCGCTACAGGTACACCTCCTGGCATTTGAACGATGGATAACAGCGAGTCCATACCATTCAATGCTTTAGACTGCACAGGCACACCAATAACAGGAACTAGCGTTTTTGCTGCAACCATCCCTGGTAGATGGGCAGCTCCGCCTGCTCCTGCGATAATAGCGCATAATCCTTTTTTCTCCGCTTGTTCCGCATAGTCGAACATGAAATCCGGTGTACGGTGGGCCGACACTACTTTCTTTTCATAAGGAACTCCTAGTTCATCCAATATGTCGCATGCATGCTTCATTGTTTCCCAGTCGCTCTTACTGCCCATTATGATCCCAATCTTCGGTTCCAAATCTAATCCGCTCCTTCATGCACAACATGATTTAATATAAAATAATAAAAAGGTCCTTGAAAACTCCACTTTTCACATGCACAAAAAGCAGAACTTTCAAGGACCCTTACCAATATGGATACGTAGCTATCGTAACTTAGCCATTCTCCATGATTATCCAAGAAAAATTGCTTTCCCACATAGTATAGACATTTACGGTGTCTTGGTAGAAACGCCACAGCCAATTCTGCGGCATATACGGGGAACTCATTTACTCTTATTATATTATCAATTAATACATAATCCGTCAACTAAAAGACGAACATTACATTATAGGTCTTTTACAATCATTCGTCTTTAAGTTGACATATGAATGGTTAAACGTTAGTTCTCTTTCCCTTAACAGTTATTAGCTATTTTTGATAGCTTGAAACTGTGTTTGTTGTCTTATTGGAATATACTCTTCTCCAACCTGTTTAAATAGGGGTTTCTCTCTTCTAGCAACAACGGTATATCCCAAACTTTGAATTCTTTCCAAACATTCATCAAGCGTTTCATTTTCTTCTCTATCAAACCAGACCTTTTGTTTACTCATTTGAATAACTTGCCTCTTTTCACACTCTTCACCCAGAAGCCACCGTGTATCGACTTAGGTTCATACGATATAATAAAGGCTTTCGGATCTAGTTCCGTTATCGTTTTATACAGTTGCACTTCGTATTTACGAGGCGTCAAAATTTGCATAGTTGAACGATAACCACTTAGTCCATTAGCTGCCGAGTCTGTAACACCATATCCAAGTTTTCGCAACACAGCAGGCATTTCTTTATCGATATCTGCCGTTATCACGTTAACCGTTATATAACCAAGTGCTAAACGTTCTTCAATTTTCGAACCAATAATAACCCCGATGCCATACCCGAGCGCATAAGCAATCAAGTTTTGAATTTGATCTAGATTATCAAGTACTAAACCAAGCCCGATGACGTATATTACTGTCTCTATCATACTCACAGTTGCAGCAATATAACGATAGCCTTTCAGTGTCAGGATTATTCGTATTGTCATGAAAGTAACATAGACAATATTGATTGCAAAAATTATTAATATCATTACCATTGCATCACTCCTTTAAACAAGTAGGATAATCGTATCGCGCCTTAGTTAAAAACTCAAGGAAAGTCTATTAAATGGTAGATTACGATGGACGCTTGTGGAGTGGACGAGAAGGATAGAATGCATGACAGGAGTCGTGTAGTCAAATAAGGGGATGAATAGTACACTTGATGGGTTTTATTGAGCGGATTATTGCCGTTGATGTAGAGCGATGGTGTGGGTGCATTGAGCGGATTACCGTTGACGTAGAGCGATGGTGTGGGTGCATTGAGCGAGGAAGCGGAACGATAGAGCGCATGGCACGCTTCATTGAGCGGATATGGTCTTCTGTCAAGAAAGTGGACACCATTTATTGAGCGGTTATGTTGAAAAGCCTACCGCGCTACGCTTGCTGTACTTTCGTGGAGAAACAGTTAAAGTGACAACTGTTCCTCCACGAAAGTTATGAGTGGTT